>NZ_FOCU01000010.1:0-303242 GCF_900110195.1 Pseudomonas sp. ok266
ATCGGGATGTTCGTTTTTCTTGGCCAGCAACTTGGCGATGATTTCATCGGAAGTTTGGTGAGGGCAATTCAGCGGCTTACGCGACTGCTCTTTCAAGCCATCCACGCCCAACGCTGCATACCGTTCCAGCCACTTGTCGATGGTTGGACGACTGACGCCATACCGCCGGCTTAATTGGCTTTTGGTGTAGCTGCCGCTGAGCCAATCGCTAATTAACTTCACTCGTTGATCCATTGGGGACTCTTGTTTCCAGGGCATGGTCAGCACCTCCTGACCATGATTGATACCTGTAAACCATGTCCCCGGTCTCAAACGTAAAGGATGTACCCGGTCTTTACCCACCCTAGCCCTCTCCCGGAGGGAGAGGGGACTGACCGAGTTGTCTGACGCTATACACCGACCTGAATGACCGAGTCGATTATGGATTCACAGCAGCACTCTCAGGTCGGTGTATCTAGTGAACATCCCACGGTCGGCCCCCTCTCCCTATGGGAGAGGGCTGGGGTGAGGGGAAAATGGCACACCGCAAAAAGAAGCCCGCCACCTAACCATCACAGTTGGGGCAGCGGGCTTTTTCGTTACTCGGTCGGCACTAACCTGTCCAACACGCGATTGACGGCCATTTCCGCCACCATCACCACTTGCGCAATACCCTGCAGTGTCTTGCGGTGTGTGCCTTCAACCTGCGCGGCATGGTTGTTGAGCATGACGGTCGCCGAGCCAAGCGTTTCGCTGGCGTCGGCCAGCAGGGATTCGGTGCCTGCCTCGGGGTTGGCCATGTACAGCGTGTTGGGGGAGTAGGGCGTTGCCATGAGGTCGGCGTTCGTCGGACCGAGGTAGTGGTCGAGCGCGCGCTCGGCGGCTTCGTGGAATTTCTTTGAATCGGCGGAATCGTAGGGGGAGGCCGGGTCGGTGACCGGCGGGTTTGGCGTTACTTTGAACATGGGAGCGTACCTTTTAAAGCCGCATCCATTTCGCCGCTAAGCAAAAGGGAGGCAGCTGTGCGCAAGTTAGCGGACCGGTCGCATCCCACCCCGGCGCACCCGAAGGTGCCATGCGCACAGCCACCATCAAACGCAGGCAAATACCTGACTGGATGATACTGGTGCAGCGGGGAGCGAATGTAGCCGAGCCGCTAAGCTCGATCACTGGGAATCAGTGACGCAATCAAGTTACGCAGCATGCTCCGGGCGCACAAGCCGGCGGATTCTGGCGCAGGCGTAGGTTACGGCGCAAGGATTTGTGGGCTGTTTCGCGTAACGCTGAGTGTCTTTAAACACCTGTGATGCGGGATGTTTATTGCGCTCAAATATCGAGGATTTACCTGTAGGAATTGGGTGCTGCAGTTGGCGCATTCGCGAGCAAGCTCGCTCCCACAATGGATCTGCAGTGAACATCGAATTTGTGAGCCGCCGAGATCTACTGTGGGAGCGAGCTTGCTCGCGAAGAGGCCCGAACAATCAACCCCGATGCATCTGCCGAAACTCCCCCGGCGGCATCCCGCGCCGACTCTTGAACGTGCGGTGAAACGAGCGGGGTTCGGTAAACCCCAGATACTGCGCAATGTCCTGAATCGGCAGCGTGCTATTGAGCAAATAATGCTCAGCCAGCTCCTGACGCAAATCATCGAGAATCTGCTGATACGACGTCCCCGCCTGATGCAACTGCCGCTGCAACGTCCGCACGGAAACAGCGAGCTGTTCTGCGACCTGCTCCTTGCGCGGCAACCCCTCCTTGAGCAACTGCCGCAGAATGTTCTTCACCTGCTGCTCAAGCGACGCATCCTCCAGTGTCGCCATCAAGCCCAGCGCATGTTCTTCCAGCGTTCGCAGCAACTGCGCATCGGCCTGACGCAACGGCAGCTGCAAATACGCCAGCGGCACGACCAGCGCCGAATACGGCTGATCGAACAACACCGGGCAATCGAAAAACGCTTCGTACTGCGCTGGCGTGGCCTCGGCCGGGCATGGATGTTCGAGCCAAACTCCGGCCGGCGACATCTGCGTGTCGGCAATCCAGCGCGCATATTGCAGCCATGACCCCAACACGTTTTCCACCAGATGCCGACGAATCCGTGGACGCTGATAACGGCAAGTCCAGATCAGATGCACGTGACCGTCCTTCACCTCGGCACGGCTGACGCCCATGTCGCCGACCAGTTTCTCGAACGGCATGATCCGGCTCATCGCATCGCCCAACGTCGCGCAGTTCATGGTGATGTAACCGAGCACGCTCCACGAATTGGGCAGGACGAAATTCGCCGCGTTGAGCCCGAACAACGGATCGCCCGAGTGCTCGCAGAAATAATCCAGCAAGCGTTCATGCGCTTCACCGGGCAAACGCAGGGTGTTGTCGCTCAACTGCTGCGCCTGCAAACCCGCCGCCGCCAACGCCGGCTCGATATCCATGCCTAGTTGTTCGGCATGGCGCAGGTACTTGAGCAGGGGCGGAACCGAGGTGTAGCCGAGCGATTGCATGATCCCATTCCTTTGATCAACGGCAGCGGAGGCGGACGAATAGCCTGAAAGGTAATTTGAAACCCCGACTAAAGTAAATGGCTGACGCTTGCGCGACGTTTGACTCAATTGGCTACACGAACTGGCCGGATGCGACCGTGACACTTGGCGGCCGCTGGCTAGTATGGAGGCCTGAAATATCACTGATCTGACGGTAAGAAGGACACACGCATGCGACGCTGGAACGGCTGGGGAGATGCAACCACGGTGGTCGAACTGCCGGCCCAGGGCGCGGAGTTTCTTCATGAGCGCTTGGGCGAGGGGCGCGCGCTGCCCGATGCAACGCTAGAGGCGGCGCTGGCGCGTGTGCCGAATTCGCGGTTGCAGGCGCACACTTTGTACAGCGTCGATGCCCATGATCGTTTGCTGCATGCCCGAGGCCAGAGCCTGCCGGACTGGCTGGCGCTGCGCGAAGGTGCGCTGGGCCATTATCCCGATGCGGTGGCCTTTCCCGAGACCGCTGAGCACATCCGCCAGTTGCTGGCGCTCACCCATGAACAAGACTTGTGCCTGATCCCGTATGGCGGCGGCACATCGGTGGCCGGCCACATCAATCCACCGGATTCGGCGCGGCCAGTGGTGACGGTGTCGCTGGCGCGGATGAACCGCCTGATCGACCTCGATGAACAGAGCCTGCTGGCGACGTTCGGCCCCGGCGCGAGTGGGCCGCAGGTCGAAAGTCAGTTGCGTGCGAAAGGCTACACGCTTGGGCATTTTCCGCAGTCGTGGGAGCTGTCGACGCTGGGCGGTTGGGTCGCCAGCCGTTCCAGCGGTCAGCAGTCGCTGCGCTATGGCCGGATCGAGCAGTTATTCGCTGGCGGAACGCTGGAAACCTTCGCCGGGCCGCTGGAGATTCCAACCTTCCCGGCCTCTGCCGCCGGGCCTGATCTGCGCGAAGTGGTGCTCGGTTGCGAGGGCCGTTTCGGGATCATTTCCGAGGTTAAAGTGCGGGTCAGCGCGCTGCCCGCCGATGAGCGTTTCTACGGTGTATTTCTGCCCGACTGGCCGCAAGCGCTAAGGGCGATCCGCCAATTGGCTCAGGCGCGCGTGCCGCTGTCGATGCTGCGCCTGTCCAACGCCGTGGAAACCGAAACGCAACTGGCGCTGGCCGGTCATCCGCAACAAATCGCTTGGCTGGAAAAGTATCTGAAACTGCGCGGCGCCGGTGCGGGCAAGTGCTTGCTGACCTTCGGCGTGACCGGCAATCGTCGGCAAAACGCGCTGTCGCTGAAACAGGCGCGACAACACCTCAAGGCCTTCGGCGGCGTGTTCACCGGCACCTTGCTCGGCAAGAAATGGGCGCAGAACCGCTTCCGTTTCCCCTACCTGCGCGAGAACCTGTGGAACGCCGGTTACGTGGTCGACACCCTCGAAACCGCCACCGACTGGAGCAATGTCGACCACCTGCTCAACCTCGTTGAAAACAGCCTGCGCGAGGCCTTGGCCGCCGAAGGCGAGCGCGTGCACGTGTTCACCCACCTGTCCCACGTCTACGGCGAAGGTTCGAGCATCTACACCACCTACGTGTTTCGCCCAGCAGCGGATTACCCCGCGACGCTGGCACGCTGGAAAGCGCTGAAACACGCGGCCAGCCAGACCATCGTCGACAACCACGGCACCATCAGCCACCAGCACGGTGTCGGCAAGGATCACGCGCCGTACCTGCTGCGCGAGAAGGGCGCATTGGCGATGGACACCTTGCAGGCGCTGAGCAAACACTTCGATCCGGCCGGGCGCCTCAATCCCGGCACGCTGCTGCCGGAGTGACGGCCATGAGTCAGGACTGGAACGCCGCGTGGCGCCAGCAGATTCTGCCGACGCTGGCCGAGGAAAGCTGGGATCTGATCGTCATCGGCGGCGGTATCAGCGGCGCCGGCATCCTGCGTGAAGCCGCGCGTCGAGGTTGGCGCTGTCTGCTGCTGGAGCAGCGCGATTTTGCCTGGGGCACGTCCAGTCGATCTTCGAAAATGGTCCACGGTGGTTTGCGTTACATCGCCAAAGGCCAGTGGCGCCTGACCCGCGATTCGGTGCGCGAGCGCCAACGCCTGCTCGACGAAGCGCCGGGGTTGGTCGAGCCGATGAGTTTCCTGATGCCGCACTATCGCGGCGGCTTTCCCGGGCCGCGGGTGCTGGGTGGTTTGCTGAGCGTTTACGACGCCTTGGCGGGACGGCGCAGCCATCGCTTTCATGATGCGCAACAGCTTCGATATCTGGCGCCGGGGGTGAAGGAAAACGACTTGCTCGGCGGCACCTGTTTTGTCGATGCGCTGACCGATGATGCGCGGTTGGTGATGCGCGTGTTGAGCGAAGCGCGGGCCGAGGGTGCGGTCGTGGTCAATGGCGTGCGCGTCGAACAGTTGCTGCGGGAAAGCGGCCGAGTGTGTGGCGTTCAGGTCGAGGATTGCGAAGCCGGCTCGTCACTGCAATTGCGCTGCGGCGTGCTCGCGGTGGCTACCGGCGCCTGGGCTGAACGCCTGCGCCCGGCAGAGGCGCCACGGCAATTGCGGCCGTTGCGCGGTAGTCATTTATTGTTGCCGGGTTGGCGTCTGCCGGTGGCGCAGGCGTTCACTTTCATGCATGAGCGCGACCGGCGTCCGGTGTTCGTTTTCCCGTGGGAAGGCGCGACGGTGGTCGGCACCACGGACCTTGATCACCGTGAGGATCTTGATCAGAGCGCGAGCATCAGCGGCGAAGAACTCGACTATCTGCTGGCGGCTTGCACGCAACAGTTTCCCGGAGCGCAAGTGAACGCTTCGGACGTGCTGTCGACATGGTCGGGCGTACGTCCGGTAGTCGGCAGTGCGGCGGGCAATCATCAAGACAAACCGTCGAACGAAACCCGCGAGCATGTGCTGTGGCAGGAGCCGGGTTGCGTAACCCTGGCTGGCGGCAAACTGACCACGTTTCGCCCGCAAGCCATCGAAGTGCTTAAGGCCTGCGCGGCGATGCTCGAGCGTCCTTTCGTTGACGACGCCGCGCCAGTGTTTGCCGCTGTGCCTGCGCTGGCGATCCCTGAATTGAGCAACCATCAGTGGCGACGCCTGGCCGGACGGCATGGCCGCGACCTGCCGAGGCTGGCGCAACTGATCAAAGAAGTCAGCCACGAAACGGTCGGTGCTACGGACACGTTGTGGGCAGAACTGGCCTTCGCCTGCGAAGCGGAAATGGTCTTGCACCTCGACGATCTGCTCCTGCGCCGCACGCGTCTGGGCCTGCTGTTGCCGCGCGGTGGCGAAGCGTATTTCGCCGCCATCCGCCAAACCTGCCAGCCACGACTGGGCTGGAGCGACGAACACTGGCAGCAGGAAGAACAGCGTTATCGGGCGTTGTGGCAACGCCATCACGGTTTGCCGGATGCCACGCCTTGATGCCCCCAGAAGAGAGCTCCATGGATAACCACCCGAACAAGCGTTACCTGCTGGCCATCGACAACGGCACCCAGAGCGTGCGCGCGCTGCTCTTCGATTTGCAGGGCAATCTGCTCGGCAAAGGCAAGGTCGAGTTGCAGGCGTATTACTCGACGCAGCCGGGTTGGGCCGAGCAGGATCCTGAGTATTACTGGGCGAAACTCGGCGAGGCGTGTCAGCAGGTCTGGCAGCAAACGGGGATTGATCGCGCGCAGATTGCCGGCGTTTCCCTGACCACGCAGCGCGGCACGGTGATTAACGTCGATGCCGAGGGCAAGCCATTGCGCCCGGCGATTCTGTGGCTCGATCAACGTCAGAGCGAGGTCGAGGGCGGCATCAAAGGGCCGTGGGGCTGGCTGTTCAAACTGGTCGGCGCCCAGGCGACTGTGGATTATTTTCGTGCTCAGGCTGAGGCGAACTGGATCGCTCAGCATCAGCCTGAAGTGTGGGCGGCGACGGACAAGTTTTTACTGCTCTCGGGGTTTCTCACCCATCGACTTTGCGGACGCTTTGTCGATTCGGTCGGTTGCTGCGTCGGCTACCTGCCGTTCGACTTCAAACGCCTGAAATGGGCCGCGCCGAGTGACTGGAAATGGCAGGCGCTGGCGGTGCGCCCCGAGCAATTGCCGACCCTGCACAAACCCGGAGAAACCCTCGGCCACATTACCGCCGAGGCCGCTCGCCATACGGGTATTCCCGAAGGCTTGCCGCTGATCGCTGCCGGCGCCGACAAGGCTTGCGAAGTGGTCGGTTCTGGCGTGGTCGATGCGAGCACGGTGTGCTTGTCCTACGGCACCACGGCGACGATCACCAGCACCCGCTCGCGCTATCTGGAAATCGTCCCGTTGATCCCGCCATATCCATCGGCGGTGCCGGATCAGTACAACTGCGAGGTGATGATTTATCGCGGTTACTGGATGGTCAGCTGGTTCAAGAACGAGTTCGGTTTGCGCGAGATGCAGCAGGCGAAAGAGCAGGGTATCGAGCCTGAGCAGTTGTTCGATGCACTGGTTGAGGCGGTGCCGCCGGGCTCGATGGGCCTGATGCTGCAACCGTATTGGTCGCCGGGGATTCGCGAGCCGGGTGTCGAGGCGAAAGGCGCGATGATTGGCTTCGGCGATGTGCACACCCGCGCGCATATTTATCGGGCGATTCTGGAAGGGCTGGCGTATGCGTTGCGTCAGGGCATGGAGAATATCGAGCGGCGTTCGAAGGTCTCGGTCAAGCGGTTGCGCGTGGCCGGTGGCGGCTCGCAGAGTGATGCGGCGATGCAGCTCACGGCGAATATTTTCGGCCTGCCGGCGGAGCGGCCGCATGTGTATGAGGCGTCCGGTCTGGGCGCGGCGATTTGTTGTGCGGTGGGGTTGGGGTTGCATGCGGATTTCCCCACGGCCATCGCGGCGATGACCAGAGTAGGGGCTGTCTTCACCCCACAACCCGATGCGCAAAAAATCTACGAGCAACTGTACAAAGAGGTCTATCTGCGCATGTACCGCCAGCTCAAACCGCTGTATCAGAGCATCCGCAAAATCACCGGTTACCCCGCCTGAAAGAACGCCGCCAATCCCTGTGGGAGCGAGCTTGCTCGCGAATGCGGAGTGTCAGTCACTATTGTCTTGTCTGACCCACCGCTTTCGCGAGCAAGCTCGCTCCCACAAGGTTATGCGGTGGAATCAGATCCTCTTATGTGGCGCCATCGGAGAACTTTTCTGGTGAGATCGGACAGTGTCAGCGGCGGGGTCGGTTGTTAGGCTCATCCCCCACGGCACCGCCAATAAGAACGAAAAGCAATGAAGCTGACCTTCCTCCTGTTGCTGCTTTGTGCAACGGCCCCGAGCGCCTGGGGCTGGTCGAACCATACGGTCGGCAGCTATCTGGCGTTGCAGGACCTGCCAGCGTTGCGCGACGCGCCAGCGGTTGCAGTCGAGCCACTGGAGCAGTTTCTCACCGAGCAATATCCGGCCGTGCTGGCGCTGTTGGAGCAACAGGAAAGCTTCGCCCGCGCGCACTTCACTCAGTACCCGCCACGACCTGACAACCTGAAATTGCCCGCAGTGCCGAGTGACAATTTACGCCACGACTTTCTCACTGCGCTGCGCATCAATCCCGAGATTCACTTGGCAATGGTCATCCAGCCATTACCCGGCAAAGACCTGCCCGAGCGCGAGCATCTGCAAGCTAACCAGGTCATGGTCGAACAAACCCTGTCACCGTGGAATCGTCAGCGTTTCATCGTGGTCACCGATCATGAAAAAGTCGCAGCCCTGGCCGTGCTCGCCAGCGCCGCCGACGAGCCGGATTACGGTCACGACATCAATCTGTTCAGCGACAACCCCGGCAACGTCGGCGCGCTCTACGGCTTCGGCCCGCAACCGTTCGGCGATGCGCGTTTCCAGTACAGCTCACAGGCGCCGTTCCATATGGGCTTCTTCCATGAAAGCGCGGTGGTGTATGCCGCTGCCGGTTTCCTCGAGCGCAGTTGGCCGGACTGGCGCGCGTATCAATACCTGGGCCTGGCGCGACTGGCATTTGCCAGCGGTCATCGGTATTGGGGGTATCGCTTTCTCGGCTGGGGCCTGCACCACATTCAGGACCTGACCCAGCCGTATCACGCCAAGCCGCTGCCGGGCGTCGACCTCGCCAGTCTTCTGCTGCTGGAAGGCAAGGCGCTGGCCGGTTTCGCCGCCGACAAACAAGCCTCCATCGAGCGCGTCGCCACACGGCATATGGAAGTGGAGAAATATCAGTCGACCTGGCTGCGGCGCGTGCTGCGTGCCGGTCAGCCGCATCCGATGCTCGCGGCTTACGCCGATGTGGCTCAGGACAAAAGCTACCCGCCGTACTCGGTCGACTACCTGCGCGAAGTGGTCAGCGCCGAAGCCGTCAACGACTCCGCCGCCTTCGACGAAGCCATCGGCCAGTGGCTGGAAACGGCGCCCGTCAGCAGTGATTTCAGCAGCGGCAATCAGCTGCAACGCGAAGACTTCGACCACCCGGCGCTTAACCAGCAACTGTTCAGGTTGCTCGGACATTTCGGCGCGCACAGCCGGATTTACGTCAGCACGGGTTTGGCGCCGTAGTGCGCCGCAACGCACACCACAACAATAAAAAACAGGGAAGGAGGAACAGATGATCAACACTCGATTGCGCCTGACGGGCGCCGCGCTCCCCGGTGTCGGCCTGGCAGGGCTGCTGCAGTTGTGCGCAGTCGATGCGGCGCACGCGGTGGAATTCAGCTTCATGGACAAACAGGTCACTGGCTCCCTCGACACGACCTTGTCCTACGGTCGTTTGTGGCGGGTGCAGGGCCGCGACAAGACTAACGATGACGTCAACACCAACGACGGCAATCGCAACTTTGACACCGGGCTGGTTTCCGAGGTGTACAAGATCACCTCCGAGCTTGAAGCCAACTATCAGAACTACGGCGTGTTCGTGCGCGGTACCGCGTTCTACGACACGCTACTGATGGACAAGCGCAACGACTACTACGACAACAACAGCCCCTCGCAACCGAGCCAGAGCTACCCGCAGGACAACCATTTCACCAGCCAGACCCGCGACATCGCCGGCAGCCGCATCGAGATGCTCGATGCCTACGTGCATGGCAGCTGGGACGTCGCGCAGATGCCGGTGACCGCGCGCGTCGGTCGGCAGGTGTTCAACTGGGGTGAGGGGATTTTCTATCGCGGCGGGATCAACACCACCAACCCGGTGGACGCCGCCAAGTACCGCTTGCCCGGCGCCGAAGTCAAGGAAGTGCTGGTGCCGGTGGAGGCACTGAGTTTCAACATCGGCCTGACCGATTCGCTGACCATGGAGAGTTTCTACCAGACCAACTGGAAGGAAACCCGTATCGATCCGGTCGGCACCTTCTACTCGCAAACCGACTTGTTCGCCGACGGTGGCAACACCGGTTACAACAACTTCAGCGGCACAGCGCTCGACACGCCGGTTCCGGGGTTCGGCAACGTCATCGGTTTGTACAGCGCGCTGGGCAACAACCCGTTGCTCAACTCCGCCCTGCAAAGCACCGGGCTGTACGCCAATGGCGTGACACCGGCCTACGGCAACACACTGAAAGTGGCGAGCGTCGGCAAGGACTACAACGCACGCAACGATGGCCAGTTTGGTTTTGCCTTTCGCTATATCGCCGAACAGGTCAACAGCACCGAGTTCGGTTTGTACATGGTCAACTACCACGCCAAGGAGCCGACCATCGCGGCGGACCTGGGCGGCTACAAAGGCATCGACATGGACGCGCTGACCAACCTGTTGTCCGGTGTCGCCGGCAGTCAGGCCGGGGCGCTGGCCAATGGGTTGGCGACGGCCGACGTGATGGGCAATATCCAGGCGCATCGGCGTTATGCCGAAGACATCCGCATGTACGGCTTCAGCTTCAACACCACGTTGGGCGAGGCCTCGGTATTTGGTGAGATTGCTTATCGGCCGAATCTGCCGATCGGCGTTGCGGCGACCAACGATTTGATTGGCGACCTGGCCAACGGTGCTGCGGCGGCAGTGACGGGCAAGTCGATCAACGTCGGCGGGCAGATGGTCACCCTCGACAGCCAGATCAATAACGCCGAGCGTGTGGAAGCGTTCAATACTTCGCTGGGGACCATCTACAACTTCGGCCCGACGGCTTCGTTCGACTCGCTGTTCGGCATCTTCGAACTGGCCTCCGAGCACCTGCGCGGCAGCAGTCTGCAATACACCGCTTACGACGGCAGTCGTCGTTACTACGCCGGCACGGGCAACTATTCCTATGTGTCGGGCGGTGATCGCGACGATCAGGTCAATCGCAATTCCTACAGCTACACGGCGATGCTCAACGGCACCTGGAACGACGTATACGCCGGGGTCAACGTCTCGCCGTACATCGTCTACAAGGACGATTTCGAGGGCAACAGCTATCAGGCCGGCAACACCATCGAAGGTCGCAAGGCCTACACGTTGGGGATAAAAGCCAATTACCAGAACAAGCTTGAAGCCGAGTTGCAGTACACCGAGTTCTACGGCGGCGGGCAGAACAACGGCATCCGCGACCGCGATAACGTCGGGTTCAACCTCAAGTATTTCCTTTGAAGGCTACACACAGCCCCTGTGGGAGCGAGCCTGCTCGCGAAGAGGCCGGCACATTCAGCATTGATGTCGACTGACACACCGCTTTCGTCGGAACGCCGCCCGGAGCAGGCTCGCTCCCACATGTTTTTGTATTTTGGAGAAGATCATGGTTCACACTTCGAGATTGACCAAAGCTTCGCTAGCGCTGTTTCTGGGCCTGGCTGCCAGTAGCGCTTTCGCCGCCATCACCCCACAACAAGCCGAACAACTGAAAACCACCCTGACCCCCATGGGCGCCGAGCGTGCCGGCAACGCCGCCGGCACCATTCCCGCCTGGACCGGCGGCATCACTCAAGCCCCGGCCGGTTACAAACCGGGACAGCATCACCCGGATCCTTTTGCCGCAGACAAACCGCTGTTCACCATCACCAAAGCCAATATCGACCAATACAAAGCCCACCTCAGCCCCGGCCAGATCGCCTTGTTCAACAGCTACCCCGACACCTTCCAGATGCCGATCTACCCGTCCCGCCGCTCCGGTTCAGCGCCGCAATGGCTGTACGACAACACCCTGAAAAACGCCACCTCGGCCAAGCTGCTGGAAGGCGGCAGCGGTTTCTCCGATGCTTACGGCGGCGTGCCGTTCCCGGTGCCCAAGGACGGCGTTGAAGTGCTGTGGAACCACATCACTCGCTATCGCGGTATCTACGTCGTGCGCCGCGCCTCCGAAGCGCCGGTCCAGCGCAACGGCAGCTTCGCGCTGGTGACGTCGCAGCAGGAGGCGCTGTTCAATTACTACCGCCCGAACGGCCAGTTCGCCGACCTGAAGAACATCCTGTTCTACTACCTCGCCTTCGTGAAAAGCCCGGCACGGCTGGCCGGCGGTGCCGCCCTCGTGCACGAAACCCTCGACCAACTCAAAGACGCACGCCAAGCCTGGATCTACGACGCCGGCCAACGCCGCGTGCGCCGCGCACCGAACCTCGCCTACGACACGCCGATCGCATCCTCCGATGGCCTGCGCACCGCCGACGACACCGATCTGTTCAACGGCTCGCCTGATCGCTACGACTGGAAGCTCAAGGGCAAACAGGAAATCTACATCCCCTACAACAACTACAAAGTCGGCAGCCCCGAGGTGAAGTACGCGCAACTGCTCACCCCGGGTCACCTCAACCCGCAATACACCCGCTATGAACTGCACCGCGTGTGGGTGGTGGAAGGCAACCTGAAACCGGGCTCGCGGCATATCTATTCCAAACGCGTGCTGTTCCTCGATGAAGACAGCTGGGGCGCGGCATTGGTCGATCAGTACGATGGGCGAGGGGAGTTGTGGCGCGTGTCGATGGCCTACCTGAAAAACTTCTACGACCTGCCCACTACGTGGAGTGCGCTGGATGTTTTCCACGATTTGCAGGCGCGCCGTTACTACGTGCAGAACCTTGATAATGAAGAGGCGGAGACAGTCGATTTTGCGCAGCCGGTGCCGGAGGATGCTTATTTTATGCCGTCGGCGTTGCGGCAGCGTGGGACGCGGTAAGTGATTGCGCTGGCTGTTCTTGGGCGGATGGATGTTAGTCTCGATCAATGATTTTTAGTTGATAGCAGGAGTCATCATGGCCAGCATCACAATTCGAAATATTGATGGTCCGCTCATGGATCAGTTACGGATTAACGCGGCCCAGAACGGAAATTCCATCGAGGAGGAAGCTCGCATGATTCTGGGGCGAGCATTGATTAGAAGGGATAGCGCTGGAGGCTTGGGTAGCCGGATTCGCCAGCGCTTTTCCTCGGTCGGAGGGATCGACCTTGCTTTGCCTTCACGGCAGGAAAAAGCCAGGGTTATGGATTTTCCAGATTGCTGATGCTCGAAATGCGCACGCGCTGAAGAATACCTTCAAGGAGCTGCCGAAGGCTGCGATCTTTTGATCTGGCTTCTGATTTGTTCAAAAGCGAAGATCAAAAGATCGCAGCCTGCGGCAGCTCCTACATTAGGCGGAGTTTTTTTCGGGACATCGGGGTGATGGGGCGGACGCAATCGCGAGCAGGCTCACTCCTACAGGGGATTGGTGTAGTTCACATAGTCTGTGATCAACACCATTTCTTGTAGGCCTTCGCCTGCTCGCGATGCGGTTGTAGCTTCAGCGCGGAATCCAGATCAAACGCGGAAGTGGCTGACCATCTGCTGCAACTGACCACCCAAACGCGCCAGTTCAACACTCGACGCCGCCGTCTCATCACTCGCCGCAGCGGTCTGTTCCGACACGTCGCGTACGTTGATGATGCTGCGGCTGATCTCTTCAGCCACGGCGCTCTGCTGTTCGGCAGCAGCAGCGATCTGCTGGTTCATCGACTGGATGTTCGACACCGTACGGGTGATGTTTTCCAGCGATGCGCCAGCCTTGCGCGTCAGGGCCACGCTGCTGTCGGTCAGCGCGCGGCTGTTGCTCATCACGGCCGAGACTTGCTGGGTGCCGTTCTGCAGACCGGCGACCAGGCCTTCGATTTCTTCGGTGGATTTCTGCGTACGCTGAGCCAGACCACGAACTTCATCGGCAACCACAGCAAAACCACGACCGGCTTCACCGGCACGCGCGGCTTCGATTGCAGCGTTGAGGGCGAGCAGGTTGGTCTGTTCAGCAACAGCCTTGATCACGTCCATGACGCTGCCGATCTTGTCGCTTTCCTGTTGCAGCACGCTCATGGCTTCGGTCGAACGCACCACTTCGCTGGCCAGACGCTCGATCTGCGCGATGGCTTCGTTTACGACTTTGTTTTTAGAGCTTGTTGTCAATGAAAAGAAATGAGCTTGACGTGTAAAGGATAGGATTAAGACGTCGGTCTGATGGTTGGAAAGTTCATGTATAGACGAGATGCAGAAACCAGTGGGTGTTAGTTGATGCTGAATAGATAGTTTTGTGTTTCATAAAGCGGTACTTCACTTGTGAGTAACAGTCTGGATAATCATATAACTAGCTTGTTCGTTCCATTATCGGCCTGCCATGATCAGCTAAAAGACGCGGGGGAATTTCAAAGGCACGTGAAACTTGTTGATGAACTCTGCGCATATGCAGACCGCGAGGACCATACGGCGGCACTTCTTGCACAGGTGACGTAGCGGATCTATTAATACGAGACTAAAACTGTTTTATTCGTGCTAATCCTCATACCACTCCAGCATAACGGTTAGATTGAATTCGTCTAAAAGCCTGGTATTTCTTACAGGTGTAAAAATTTTTCGGGATTGTTATGTTCGGCGTGCGAGTGGAAATAACATATGCAAGCCAAGAGGTGCGAGCCATGAGTGTGAGAATTTATATAGGTGGCCTTTCGTTTAATATTACGGACGATTCGCTGAGAGACGCATTCAATAATTATGGCGAGATTGTAGACGCGATTATAATTAGGGAAAGAGAAACAGGGCTGTCTCGTGGGTTTGGTTTTGTGACTTTTTCAGACGACGTCTCTGCCCAAAGTGCTATTGATGATCTAGATGGAAGTGAGTACGAGGGTCGTACCATAACAATCAGTCGTAGCAGATAAGGACATAAAAACGAAGCACTAGATGTTCTGAACTACAAAGCCTTTGTTGTCAAAGGCTTTGTAGTAGATGGTATTCAGGTGATGAAATCAAACCCGGAAGTGGCTGACCATCTGCTGCAATTGACCACCCAGGCGCGCCAGTTCAACACTCGACGCGGCGGTCTCATCACTCGCTGCGGCGGTCTGTTCCGACACGTCGCGCACGTTGATGATGCTGCGGCTGATCTCTTCAGCCACGGCGCTCTGCTGTTCGGCAGCAGCAGCGATCTGCTGGTTCATCGACTGGATGTTTGACACCGTACGGGTGATGTTTTCCAGCGATGCGCCAGCCTTGCGGGTCAGGGCGACGCTGCTGTCGGTCAGCGCGCGGCTGTTGCTCATCACGGCCGAGACTTGCTGGGTGCCGTTCTGCAAACCGGCGACCAGGCCTTCGATTTCTTCGGTGGATTTCTGCGTACGCTGAGCCAGACCACGAACTTCATCGGCAACCACAGCAAAACCACGACCGGCTTCACCGGCACGCGCGGCTTCGATTGCAGCGTTGAGGGCGAGCAGGTTGGTCTGTTCAGCAACAGCCTTGATCACGTCCATGACGCTGCCGATCTTGTCGCTTTCCTGTTGCAGCACGCTCATGGCTTCGGTCGAACGCACCACTTCGCTGGCCAGACGCTCGATCTGCGCGATGGCTTCGTTGACGACTTTGTCGCCTTCGCGGGCTTCGCCGTCAGCGGCGGCGGCCGCTTGCGAAGCTTCTTCGGCATTGCGCGCAACTTCCTGCACGGTGGCGGTCATCTCGTGCATCGCGGTGGCAACCTGATCGGTCTCGACCTTCTGGCTGTTCACACCGGCGCTGGTCTGCTCGGTCACGGCCGAGAGCTCTTCAGCGGCGCTGGCGATCTGGGTGACGCCGTCGCGGATGCCGCTGATCAAGTCACGCAGGGTCACGCCCATGCGCGCGATGCCTTGTTGCAGCACGCCGAGTTCGTCGCGGCGGGTGACGGTGACGTTCTGGGTCAGGTCGCCGCTGGCGATGCGCTCGACCACGGCGAGGGTTTCTTGCAGTGGACGGGTGATCTGACGGGTGATGATCACCGCAGCAATCACGCCAACCAACAGCGCCAGCAGGGTGCTGATCAACTGGAAGGTGCGCGCCTGGGCGCTTTCGACATCGCGGCGGTCGAGTTGAATCTGGTACAGCTGCTCGCTGGTGTTGACGATCGCGGTGCCTTGATCGGTCATTTCCTTACGGGCCTGCACGGCGTCGGTGTTGGCGTTTTTGTACGCCATCAATGCGCTGCGATAGTTGACCAGTGCGGTTTCCAGTTGACGCAGGGCGTCTTGCTGAGAGTCGGCGAAATGCACGTTCAGTTGCTTGAGGCTGGCGATTGCGACATCCAGTTGGCCGACGGCTTTCTGCTCGGTTTCGGCGTTGGTGGTGGCGGTATAGCCGCGCACTTCGTAGCGCGCGAGGATGAACGCTTCCTTGGCGGCGGTGATCGCCTGGAACTGTTCGAAACGCTGCTCGCTCATGTCCATCTGCTGCACGCGTTTGCTGATCGATTCGATCTGGTTGTACGCGGTCTCGGCACTCACGCTCATGCTGTCGCGGGCGCTGTTGCCGGTGCGATAGGCGTTGCGCATTTTATTCAGCGAGGTCTGGTATTCAGCGATGGTCGCTGCCTGCTCCTTGAGCAGCTTGACGTTTTCCGGGCTCTTGAAGCTGTTGATCAGCTTCTGTTGCTGCGCGGCAAAACTTTCGAGGGTGGTTTGCACGTTCTGTGCGGCGGTTTCGTCGCCATTGGTCAGCATGTATTGCAGGCGCACCACGCGCAGTTTGGTCAAACCGGCGTTGAGCTGAGTGATGTCGCTCATCCAGTTGCTGCGGTCGATCAGGCCACCGAGGCTGGTCCAGCCTGTCAGGGCCAGTACGCAGGTCAGGGCCAGCACCAGGCCGAAGCCCAGGCCCAGTTTCATGTTCACGCTGATGTTGCCGAACCAGCTATTCATCAAAAATCCTCCAGAAACGTTGGGTTTCTTGTCGTCGGTTAGGCTGGAAGATTGTTGTTTTTTTGAGCCAGCAAGGGTGTTAGCAGGTTTGTATCGGCCGCATTTCCCAGAGCTGAAAGGATTTTGTCCTACGGAGTTTGTAACAACGGATCCCAAGACTTTTTTCACATGGGTTTCACTGGTTGCCCACGCGCGCCTCTGTACCTTCGCCGCATCGAATGAACCCGAGATGCACAGTGGCGAGGCGGTTTTTGTGGAATTGAGACTGAGTCTGTTCGGCGTCAAACGCTCGATCGATTTGAGCTTTTTGGCGCGTTTTCGCAACACTTGGGTGGTGTTGGCGGCATCGGTATTGGTGATCCCACTGACCCTGTGGTTGCTGGCGCCGGCGGCGGTGCCGGACCTGGCCCACGGCAATGTCGCCGGTGCGCAAGCGTTGGCGACAGGTTGGGCCAAGGGCGAGATGATCGTGCTGGTGCGTCATGTCGAGCGTTGCGATCACTCCAAAGCCGCGTGCCTGAGTGGCAATGACGGCATCACCGATCGCTCGCGCAGTGTCGCGGTGGCGGTTGGTGCCCGGTTCGAACAACTGGGCCTGAACAACGCCGACATCTATAACAGCCCGTCGATGCGCACGGTGCAGACGGCCGGCTACATGTTCAATCATGCCGCCAGCGGCGACGACTGGTTGATCAACTGCCGGGGGCGCATGTTGCAGGATGCGCTGGCCCACAAGATCCCGGGGCGCAACCTGATTCTGGTGACCCACAGCGAGTGCATGGCGCAAATCGAGAAAGACCTCAAAGTTTCGGCCTCGGACATGGGTTACGGCTCGTCATTGTTTGTTTCCGCTGCCAGCCCGGCGGCTCCCAAGATGCTCGGCTTTATTGAAGCCTCCGACTGGCGCACGGTGAATACCCGATGAAATCCCGCTTCTACGCTTACAACTTTGGTATTCCGCTCGCTTGTGCGGCGCTGGTGTTCCTGATGTTCGACATGACCAACATCGACATCGCCTTCAGCAACCTGCTGTTCGATCCGCTGACCCAGAGCTTCCCGCTCGACAAAATCCACTTCTTTGAAAAGCTCACGCACAAATGGGCGCGGATCATTCCCAACTGGACGGCGGAAATCGCCCTGATCGGCGCGCTGCTATCGGTGGTCTGGCCATTGGTCAATCCGCAGAAACGTCCGCGCCTTGGTGCGATGCTGGAGCGCAGTAAAATCGCGCCAGTGCTGCGATTTGCCGCTGATCACCGTAGGGATTTTCTGTTTGTGGTGGTCGCATTTGCGGTTTGCACCGGGGTGATTCACTTCCTCAAATCCCACACCAGCGTTTACTGCCCGATCGAGACCACGCTGTACGGCGGGAAAATGGCCCACATTGAGTGGTACAGCAATTTTCAACTGTTCCACGAAGCCGGCAGTGGCCGGTGCTGGCCAGGTGGTCATGCGTCGGGTGGCTTCACCATGCTGGCGCTGTATTTCGTGGCGCGGCGCTATCAATGGCGGTTTTCCAGTGCCATCTTGTGGGGTTCGCTGCTGCTGGGATTGGTTTACGGCACCACCCGCGTCCTGCAGGGCTGGCACTACATGTCCCACACCTTCTGGGCCGGAATCTTCGTCTGGCTGGCGTGTTTGCTGACGGCGCTGGCTTTCTACGGGCGGGCACGGCTGGATGTGCCGGTGCTGAGCAAGCGTGAGCAGAAAGCTTTCAGTGCTCAGCCAGAGGTTTCTCTCTGAACCCGTTCGGATCAAATGAAAAACCCGCCAATCACCGGCGGGTTTTTTTATGCGGCTGCGCAGGTCTCAATAGCCGACGAAGTAATACGCCTGGCTCCCGACCATCATGGCTTTGAGCACTTTCAGTGGCGGCGCGGGCTCACTGTCACCAGCCATCACCACGACATGCGAGGGCGAGGCCGTGAGGAAATCTCGCAACTGCGCTTCGGTATCCAGCCCTTTGAGCACTTGCTGGGTATAGAAGACCGTGGCGCCACCGAGCCGCTCGTTGGCCTGAAACAGTGCGACTTGATGCCCGGCGGTTTGCAGCGTCTGAATCTCTGCACTCAACGGCAGGAACGAAAGCTTTTTGTCGGCATGAGGCAACGCCCACTGCGCGGCGGCGAGGTAACTGCCGATCACCAGCGTGAGCACACCGACTGCCAGTGTCTGACGCTGCCTGGCGATTCGGCCTACGAATCCATTGCCTGATTCGTACAGTTTCAAGCGCTCGAACAGCACGCCCGCATACTCCGCTGCGATCACCGCGGCGGCCGGTGTCATCGACATCAGGTACACCGTGCGTTTGCTCGACGCCAACGTCAGCATGATGAACTGCGCCACGATCCACAGGCTGAAAAACAGCAGGTAACGGTTGGCCTTCAGTTGTTTGCGGAAATGCCAGAGCCCCAGGTACACCAGAATGTTCCACGGCAGAAAGGCTTCCGGCAGTTTGGCGAGGTAGTAGTAGAACGGTTCGTAGTGCCCGGCCTCGACGAACGAACCGCTGAAGCGCCCGACGCTGTTGGTCAGCAGCACTTCTTTGACGGCTTGTGCGCCGCCGTGCTGGAAGAGGATGACGAGCCAGATCAGCAGCGGAATCAAACCGAGCAGGGTCAGGAAACCCGGTCGCAGCCAGTCCGCGAGTTTCAGGCGCTTGTCCATCAGGTTGTCAGCCAGCAGATAAGCAAAAATCACCACTCCCGGCATCGCCAGCCCCAGCACACCTTTGCTCAACGTGGCGATGGCGATCCCGACGACAAACAGCAGCGAGTTGCCCAGAGTCGAGGCCCGCTGCGCCTGATAAAAGGCCAGCAGCGCCGTGGTCACGCCGAGGGCGAGTAATGCATCCTCGCCGACGCCGCGCACATTGCTCCAATAACTGGCCATGGTCGCGAGCAGAATGCCTGCGGTCCAGGCAATCATTTTCGGCCGCTCGAAACGCCGCAACATGCCGTACAGCAGCATCACGCTGAGCAACCCGGCAACGGCCGACGCCAGCCGCACGGCCCACGGTGAAACACCGAACACACGCATGGCGCCAGCATCCAGCCACAGGCTCAGCGGTGGTTTTTCCAGAAACGGTTCGCCGAACAAACGAGGTGTCACCCAGTCGTCGTCCAGGTGCATCTCCATAGCGATGCCGGCGACGCGGGCCTCGGTGGAACCTTGCAATTGATGGTTGCCCAGTGCGAAGAAAAACAGCAGGGCGGCAAGCAGAAACAGCGAAGTGACGGCACGCGACATAGGGTTCAGGTAACCGAAAGGGGCGGGAGGCCTGAGCATACGACGGCAATCCTTAACAAATTGTGAAACTCACGCCAAAGGTTTCGACCAGCGCTTTTCCGGTGTCTCGAACCTTGAATTGACCCGCGCCGTCAGCACGTGATCCTGCCAGCGCCCGGCAATATTCAGATACGCCTTGGCGTAACCCTCACGTTCGAAGCCCAGGCGCTCCAGCAAGCGCGCACTGCGTTCGTTGCCGGGAATGTAGTTGGCCATGATCCGGTGCAGGTTCTGGGTATCGAACATGTAAGCGATGCCAGCCTTCAGCGCTTCCTGCATCAAACCTTGACCCTGTTGGGCCTCGTCGATGTGATAACCCAGATAACACGCCTGAAAGGCACCACGAATGATGCCGCTGAAGTTGCAGGCGCCGATCATCTGCTGGCCGTCCGGGGTCAGCAGCGCGAAATGCATGGCCAGCCCGGCCTCGAATGCGCTGGCCTGTATTTCAAGGCGTCGGCGAATTTGCTCGGTGGAAAAATATTCAGTGGTGCGGATCGGCGACCATGGCGCCAGGTGGCGCAGGTTGCGTCGGTAGAACTCGCTTTCAAGCTCGGCCTGCTCCGGTGCAAGTATCGCGAGCGTCAGGCGTTGGCAGGGCAGGGTCAACAGCGGCATCGGGCGCTCCGGAATGGGGGATCTTCCGGCAGAGTCGCGCAATCCGCCGGGTTACGGCAAGTCGTTGCGACGCAGGGGCTTTGTTTCAGGCAAAAAAAAGCCCGCAGGAGCGCGGGCGAACCGTAGTTTCTTGAATGAGCGAGCGGACTGTACAAGGGTTGGCCGCGCAGCTGCAGTGAAGAAAAATTCATCTCGATGGGCGGCGCCAATGCAGTCCGATGCGCAACCGAGCGCCGGGGTTTCGCCCGTCAATGGCGGGTTTCAGGCCCGGTAGTGTTCAGCGGTTTCTGCGGATCCAGATTGTCCCGTGCCCGACAAATCAGGATCTCGGCCAGTGCGCTCAATTGCTTCATGGCCACCGCCACATGACGTTTCGAGCCGTCGAACTCATCGGCAAAGGTTGCGCTGATGGCCGCGAGGGAATCGAGGATCTCACTGGCGTGGGTGAGCAGGGTCAGGGTGTCGACATCGTCGCGCACCTTGATGAGCTGATTGAGCGGGATGCTACGGCGCCGCTTGTGCGCTTCGCTGCGTGCGCTGGTATTCGATTGCGGTTGGGTGCTGGACGCTGGCGCATCGGACGGTGCCGGGCCAACCAGCGAAAGGCGGGGGATTTTCTTCATGACGTAGCTCCGTGGAGTGAACATTCACTGCAATTGCGGCTGCCAAACCGTCCGCTGGATGGCAGTGGTCGTGGAGCGTAACGCCCTGAGGAACTGTGCACCAGTTCATCAAAGTCGACGCGTGTTGCGGGAATTTTCCTAGGACGTTCGATGTGGGAAGGAGGGCGTGGCGGCAAAACCAATGGCAATCACGGTGATCACGGACGTCATTTCAAGGCAGGTGATCAGCAGCAAAGTCAGCCTCTGACCGCGCGCGCAACTGCCCCTTGCGACAGGCCGTCTGGAAGCGTTCGAAATCACGTTCGTTTTGCGCGGTGTAATGTTGCGCGTACTTCAACAGCGCATCCGCCAGCGCATCGCCTTTGCCGATGTAACCGCTGATCTGCGCAGCGAGACCGGAGGCCTTGGCATGTGCCCGGGCGAGGGCGCGGCCGCAAACGCGACCGTAGGCAGCAAAGGTTTCAGCATCGAAGTTTTCCAGTTCGGCGGAGATCTTCATGTCGCGTAATTGCCGCACGTAGAATTGCCGACCGCTGGGGCCGGTCGTCCAGCCCAGAAACAAGTCACTGGCCGCCTGCATCAGGCGCTGCCCCTCGACCACGCGCTGCCCTTCATGGCGCACCCGCGCTTTGCTTTTGACGTAGTCGGCGAGCACCGAACGCCGGGCTTCCTTGAATTGCAGGAACAGCGGGAACTCCTGATCGTCGGTCAGCAGCGCCACCAGACAACGCGTGCCGACACTGCCGACGCCCACCACTTTGAACGCCAGATCCTGCACGTGAAACCGCGACAACAACTCGCGGCGGTCGGGTTGCAACGTGCTGCGATACTCGCGCATGAACGTGTCGAAGAGCGGCCGCCAGTCCGCGAGCCGCAGCCAGTCATCCTCGGCATCCAGCAGCGTGGTGTTTTTGTGCAGGTGAAAAATTTCCGGCAGGTCATCGCGAATGATCAGACGCCCGTGGGCATCGCGCTCACTGATTTTCGGCAGCAGCTCGGCGTGTGTGCGCCGTTCGGCCTTCTCGATGGCGCGCTCCACATGTTCAAGGGTACTTTTGCGTGCCTGCGCCAGCAGGTCGTTGTAGCTGATCGACTCGTACCAGTTTTCCAGCACGCTCTGCTCGGCGCACTCCAGCAGCGTGGTCTGATAGGCACCGACCATTTCACGGCACACCTGTTCCTCGACCGATTCGCCGTGGCGCAAGTCACGGGCGGCCACCACGAAACTCGCCGCGAGACGCTTGAGATCCCACTCCCACGGTCCGGGATGCGCTTCGTCGAAATCGTTGACGCTGAACAGCAAATTACGCTCAGGCGTGGCGAAACCGCCGAAATTCATCAGGTGGCAGTCACCACAGATGGGCAAGTTCAGGCCCATGTTCGCCGTGCCCGACAAATCGTGCGCCTGCAACAAGGCATTGCCGCGAAAGAACGTGAACGGCGACACCAGCATGCGCCCGTAACGCAGTTCGACCAGCGACGCGACGCGGCCCTGGCTGGAGGCCTTGATCAACGGAATCGGGTCACGGTTCATTTTGCCGGTGGATGCCTGAGCGCTGCGCGAGCACTGCTTGCGGGCGTCCTTGCCTTGTTGCATGCGGTCTTTGAGAGAGGTCATTGGGGGCTCGGTCCGGCGGAAGGGGCGCTGTGAGTGTAGAAGTGCTTTTGGGGTTTATCCGCTGGCTTGAGTCCGGTGACAATCCCCATCTCGATGTTCGCAACATAGAGGCTGTGTCGCCCCTGCGCCCTGGATTGCGCGGATCAAATGTTGCTGGATGGGTGTGTGCTTGAAGGGGAGGGGATCCTTCAGGGAACGGTTCACATAAAACTCACCTGAGTTCTGCCATGATTGTCGCCAATATTTCATCAGCCCGAGCGAGTGATCCCGTCATGAATGTGAGCGTTCTCTACGCTTTGGTTGCGGCAGCATTGTTTGGCGCCAGTACACCACTCGCCAAGCTGTTGGGCGTACAGATTTCACCGATTCTATTGGCCGGGTTGCTCTATCTGGGCAGCGGGCTGGGTTTGACCGTCCTGCGTTTTGCCCGCGATCGAGGCTGGCAGCGTTCCGGACTCGGAGCCGGCGAATGGCCGTGGCTGGTCGGAGCCATCGGCTTCGGCGGTGTGCTGGCGCCAGTGGCATTGATGTTCGGTTTGACCAGAACGTCCGGCGCGAGCGCGTCACTGATGCTCAATCTGGAATCAGTGCTCACGGCACTGCTGGCGTGGCTAGTGTTCAAGGAAAATGCCGATCGGCGAATCGTGATCGGCATGCTCGCCATCGTGGCCGGCGGTGTCGTGTTGTCCTGGCCGCAAGAGACCGTGTCGGCGCAGGACTGGACAGGCCCGCTGGCCGTCGCCTTCGCCTGCTTTTGCTGGGCCATCGACAATAACCTCACGCGCAAAGTCTCTGCCTCGGACGCACTGTTCATCGCCGGCAGCAAAGGCCTGGTCGCCGGTCTGGTCAACTGCGGCTTGGCCTTGCTCATCGGCACGCAAATGCCTGCGGCCACCACGCTGGTGCCCATCCTGCTGGTCGGATTTCTCGGCTACGGCGTCAGCTTGGTGATGTTCGTCCTCGCCCTGCGCGGGCTGGGCAGTGCACGCACCGGCGCATACTTTTCCACCGCGCCGTTTCTGGGCGCAGCGATATCGATTCTGCTGCTGGGCGAGTCGGTATCGCTGATGTTCCTGCTCGCCGCAGCGTTAATGGCCGTGGGGGTATGGATTCATCTGATGGAAAACCATAGTCATGAGCATCAGCACGAACTGCTCGAGCATGATCATCGCCACACCCACGACGAGCATCATCAGCATACGCACGGGTTTGAATGGGATGGTAGGGAGCCGCACAGTCATCCGCATGTGCATACGCCGATGCGGCATAGCCATGCGCATTTTCCGGATGTGCATCATCGGCATGAGCATTGAGGTGTGGGGAGGGATTGGTTTTGGCGGTAGGGGCTGGATGGGATGGCGAGATGCGACAAAGCCCGCACTTGGCGGGCTTTGTCGTTGAGAGTTGGTGGGCCGGGGTAATTGAATTGGTAGGTTATTGACTTTTAAAGTTAATAACGATTTTTGTTTTTTGCTGGAATACCGATTGGAATGCTGCACGTCACGTGATCACCTGTTTGCAATCAATCTGACCAACACGCTTTGTAACATTGCTGGCAGTGAAGCTGCCTATGGCTAGCTCTCAACACTGGCGAAACCGCCCAAAAGTGAACTCCGGCTTGGCGAGAGTTCACAACCTAAAGCGCACGCTCCGGATGAGCACCCTCAGGTGTTAGACTTGCGGTTTTGCCCATACTCCAAGGAGTTATTGCGTGAACACGGAAAATCATTCCCAGACGGCTGCGTTTTTATGGTCCATTGCCGATCTGCTGCGCGGTGACTTTAAACAATCGCAATACGGTCGGATCATCTTGCCATTCACCTTGCTACGTCGCATGGAGTGCGTACTCGCTCCGACCAAGGATGCGGTGATCAAGCAGACCTTCGCGCAAGAAGGCCGGCCGGATCAAGTGCGCGAGATGATTCTACTGCGCACAGCAGGACAGCAGTTTTTCAATGCCTCGACGCTGACCCTCAATACGCTGTCCGCAACACAGACTGCAGCTGATCTGATGAACTACGTGCAAGCGTTCAGTAAGGACGCCCGTGAGATTTTCGAGCACTTTCACTTCGAGGATTTCGTTCAGCAATTGGAAAGTGCCAACCTGTTGTATCAGGTGGTGCAGCGTTTCGCCGCCACTGATCTGAGTCCCGAGTTCATCAGCAACTTCGGCATGGGCATCATCTTCGAAGAGCTCATTCGCAGGTTTGCGGAAAGCTCTAACGAAACTGCAGGGGAGCACTTCACCCCGCGCGATATCGTTCACCTTACAACCTCGTTGGTGATTACTGATCAGGATCATAAGCTCGCGGCTAATAGCATTGTCACCATCTACGATCCAACTGCTGGTACCGGGGGGTTCCTGTCCGAGGGCGATGAGTACATCCAGTCCATCAGTGAGAGGGTCAGCGTGTCACTCCATGGCCAAGAACTGAACCCCGAGTCCTATGCCATTTGCAAAGCAGATATGCTAATCAAGGGGCAAGACGTGGCCAGCATCAAGCTCGGCAACACTCTGTCCAATGATCAGTTGGCTGGTAAGCACTTCGATTTCATGCTCAGCAACCCGCCGTTCGGCGTGGAGTGGAAGAAGGTACAAAAACAGATCACTGACGAACACAGCCACAAAGGCTTCGACGGTCGCTTCGGCCCTGGCCTGCCACGCGTCTCTGATGGTTCGCTGCTGTTCCTTCTCCATTTGGTTAGCAAGATGCGAGACCCACGCGACGGTGGCTCGAGAATCGGCATCATCCTCAACGGTTCGCCGCTTTTCACTGGCGGTGCGGGTTCGGGTGAGTCGGAAATTCGCCGCTACCTGCTGCAGAACGATCTGGTCGAAGCCATCGTCGCTCTGCCGACCGACATGTTCTACAACACCGGCATTGCGACATATGTGTGGATACTCAGCAATCACAAGGCAGCTATACGCCAAGGCAAAGTGCAGTTGATCGACGGCAGCCAGCACTACGCTAAAATGCGCAAGTCGCTGGGTAGCAAACGCCAGTACATCACCGACGATCAAATCAACGAGCTGGTACGCCTTTATGGCAGTTTCGAGGCAACTGCGCAAAGCAAGATCTTCCCCATCGACGCCTTTGGCTATCGCCGCATCACCGTTGAACGCCCGCTACGTTTGAACTTCCAAACTAGCGCCGAACGCATCGCCAAAGTGCTGGAAGAAAAGGCTATTCAGAAGCTCGACAGCGACGCTCAGCAGCAACTGACGGCGGCTCTACAAACCATGGATGCGAGTGAGCTGCACCGCAACCGCGAGCAATTCACCAAACTGTTGAATAAAGCCTTGACCGCACACAACGTCAGCCTCAGCGCGCCGGAGCTGAAAGCATTGCTCAATTCTTTGGGCGAGCGTGACCCCGAGGCGGATATCTGCATGACCAAGGGGCAGCCGGAAGCGGACGCTGGCCTGCGTGACAACGAGAACGTGCCGCTGCGCGAATCGGTGTACGAGTACTTCCAGCGTGAAGTCATCCCTCATGTTCCGGATGCCTGGATCGACGAGGGTAAGACCGATGCGCAGGACGGCGATGTAGGTATCGTGGGGTTCGAGGTTCCGTTTAATCGCCATTTCTACGTATTCCAGACACCACGCCCGTTGGCAGAAATTGATCAAGATCTGAAAGCCTGCACCGACCGCATCAAGCGGATGATTGAGGGGTTGTCGGCATGAGTTTTCCTGCGTATCCGATATACCAATATTCTGGCAATGAGTGGATTGGCGTTATCCCTGATCATTGGTCGGAAAGCCCGCTAAAAAGAGTGTTTAAGATCGAAGGCGGCTCCACTCCGCCGCCCGATGAGGCTAATTGGGATGGCGATATTGCATGGGTAACCCCGGCAGATTTGAGTGGACTGTCTTCACTCTACCTTCAGTCATCTAAAAGAACTATCACAGCTGCAGGACTTGCTTCCTGTGGTACTGCCCTGCTTCCAGCTGGCAGCTTGATTCTCTCCACAAGAGCGCCAATCGGTTCACTTGCGATTGCAATGATTAATATGTGTACGAATCAGGGCTGCAAGGGGTTAGTACCTAAGCCGACTACATCTGCAGCCTATTTCGCATTTGTTCTGCTAGCAGCGAAAGACGAGTTGAACAATCGTGGAAGAGGCTCAACCTTCCTTGAGATTTCTGGCGATGAGTTGAGTCGGTTCACAGTCCCGGAACCCCCATACGCAGAGCAAACCCAAATTGCCCGTTTCCTCGACCATGAAACCGCGCGCATCGACGCGCTGATCGAAGAGCAGCAACGTTTGATCGGACTGCTCAAGGAAAAGAGCCAGGCCATGATCTCTCACGCCGTAACCAAGGGCCTCAATCCCACAGTACCAATGAAAGACTCTGGAGTGGAGTGGCTAAAAGAGGTGCCGGCGCATTGGAAAAAAAGACGACTAAAAAATATATCGCCCTTTATCACAGTAGGGATCGTTGTTAATCCGAGTGAGTACGTCGCTGATGAGGGCTTGCCGTTCTTATACGGCGGAGAGGTGAAAGAAGGTTTCATTGACGTCGAAAAGGCAAGAAAAATTTCGCCTGAAGATAGTGCAAGAAACCGAAAAACGATGTTGGAGGCAGGTGACATCGTAACCATGCGAGTAGGGTATCCGGGCTTAACTGCTGTTGTTCCGCCTGAATGTGCAGGGGGGAATTGTGCTTCGGTAATGCTAGTTAAACGGGGAGCTTTTGACTCACGATGGCTATGCGCTGTAATGAACAGTCGTCTAGTTAGGCAGCAGGTGGAGGTCGTCCAATATGGCGCGGCCCAAAAGCAGTTCAACATTGCAGATGCCATCGAATTTTGGATGTTTGAACCGCCGTTAAGCGAGCAAACAGCGCTGGCCATATTTATAGAACAGCAGTCACAAGTCTTCGAGGAGCTTATGGAGGAGGCAAGCAGCTCGATGAGACTGCTTAAGGAGCGCCGGTCCGCGCTAATTTCTGCCGCCGTCACTGGTAAAATCGACGTACGCAACTGGCAACCACCTGCCAGGGTATTTTCCCCTGAGTTAGAACGAGAGGCTGTGTAATGGCGGACAGCAAGGAGGCGCAATTCCAACAGGACATCATCGACGCCTTGGCAGCTCAAGGCTGGCTAGTCGGCACCACCAGCGGATACGACCGTCGCACCGCGCTGTATACCGCAGATGTGCTGGGTTACTTCAAGGATGCCTGGCCGGAACGATGGGTCAAGTTCTCCAAGGCCAACCCGAATAACCCAGATGATTTGCTAGTACAGAAATTGGTACGCGAGCTAGAGCAAAGCGGCACTCTTGATGTGCTGCGCCATGGCTTCAAAATGCCGGCTGTGAAGGTGGAACTATGCAGCTTCCAGCCCGACCACGGCATGAACCCGGATACCCTCAAACGCTACCAATTCAACCGTTTGCGCGTAGTGCCGGAGGTGTCTTATTCACCGCATGCGCGTGTTGACGGCAAGGGCGGGCAGAGTTACGACCCACGCCTAGATCTGGTGCTGTTCGTCAACGGCATCCCCACCGCCACGCTCGAGCTGAAAAGCGAGTTCAAGCAGTCGGTGGAAAACGCCAAGCGCCAGTACCGTAATGACCGCCCAGTAAAAGACCCGCTAACGCGCAAACCTGAACCACTGCTGTCCTTTAAGCGCGGCGCGTTGGTGCACTTTGCCGTGGGCCAGAACGAAGTGGCGATGACCACCAAATTGGCAGGTAAGGACACCTTCTTTTTACCGTTCAACCTCGGCAGTGAAGAAGGCGGTGCGGGCAACCCTATGCCTGAAGAAGACAGCCAATACTCAACCAGCTACCTTTGGGAGCGCCTGTTGCAGCCGGATGCGTGGCTTAAAGTACTGGGGCGCTTCCTGCACTTGGATAAGAAAACCAGCGAAGGCTTCGATGGTACGCCGGTGACCAAAGAGACGATGATCTTCCCGCGATACCACCAATGGGAAGTGGTCAATAAGCTGATTAGCGCCACCCGCACGGAAGGGCCGGGCAAGCGTTACTTGATTCAGCACAGCGCCGGTTCGGGCAAATCCAATTCTATTGCTTGGACTGCACACCAATTGGCCTCGCTGTACGACGGTGCTGGTCAACGTCTGTTCAATTCGGTGATCGTGGTGACCGACCGAACGGTGCTGGACAGCCAGTTGCAAAACACCATCTATCAGTTCGAACACGCTCAGGGCGTGGTTAAACCGATCAGCCGTGATGTCGGCAACCAGAGTAAGTCCGAACAACTGGCAGAGGCGCTGGCTGAGCAGACACGTATCATCATCGTCACCATTCAGACCTTTCCGGCGCTATTCGATGCTTTAGACAAATATCCCAAGCTGGCAAGCGGGCGCTATGCGGTGATTGCTGACGAAGCGCATTCCTCGCAAACGGGAACGTCTGCCAGCAAGCTGAAACAGATCTTGGGCAGTGATGTTTTGGCGGCTGAAGAAATCAGCGCCGAAGAGTTGTTGGACGCTGCCGTACAGGCGCGCCAACCCAACGAGCGCATCAGCTACTACGCTTTCACCGCAACGCCCAAAGCCAAGACTTTGGAACTGTTCGGTCGCCCGGTTGACCTGACAATGCCAGCCAGTGCCAGTAACAAGCCGGAGGCGTTTCACCTGTACTCCATGCGCCAGGCCATCGAGGAAGGTTTTATCCTCGACGTGCTACGCAACTACACCACCTACAGCACCGCTTGGAAGATCGCCCACCCGGATGGCGAAGACGACGAGGTGGACAGCAAGAAGGCGCGCATCAAGCTGGCACGCTGGGTGCGTTTACACCCATACAACATCAGCCAGAAAGTCGAGGTGATCGTCGAGCACTTCCGCGCCAATATCCGCGGTCTGCTCAATGGTCAAGCCAAGGCCATGGTCGTCACCAGCGGTCGTCAGGAAGCAGTGCGTTATCAGTTGGCATTGAAAGCTTATGTGCAGCAGATGGGCTACAGCGATGTACACCCGCTAGTGGCGTTTTCCGGAAGCGTGTTACCAGATGAGGTAATCCCCGAAGAGGTGACGGAAAACAGCAGTCTGCTCAACTCCGGCCTGAATGGCCGCGACCTAGCGGACGCTTTCGACACCCAAGACTTCAACGTGATGATCGCGGCCAACAAGTATCAGACGGGCTTCGATCAACCCAAGCTGTGCGCCATGTACGTAGACAAGAAACTGCAAGGCGTGGACTGCGTGCAAACCCTTTCGCGTTTGAACCGCACTTTTGGTGACGCCAAGGAAACCTTCATCCTCGACTTCTTCAACGAGCCACAGGACATTCTCGATGCCTTCTTGCCGTACTACACCAAGGCAGAACTGACCGATGTAACTGACCCACAGATCATCTACGACTTGCAGAAGAAGCTGGATGCCGAGGGCATCTATCACTGGCAAGAGGTTGAAGCATTTGCCTTGGCTTTCTTCGACCCCAAGGCGCAAGCCAGCAAGCTCAGTTATTACTGTACGCCGGCCAAAGAACGTTTTGCCAAGCGTTATGCCTTCTCGCTGGAGTCACGCCAGCAAGCGTTGGATTACAAACGGATCGCCGAAACCACTGGGGATAGCGTCGGCTTGAAAAAAGCCGAGCACGCGCTGAAAGAAGCCGGTGAGCAGGTTGATCAGCTCGACCTTTTCCGCAAGAACCTGCAAGGCTTTGTGCGCCTGTACGAGTTTCTTTCGCAGATCGTGCCTTACGAGGATCGTGAGCTGGAGCAGTTGTGTGTGTACGCAAAGCACCTGCATCCGCTCTTGCGTGTAGATCGCCTGCTACAAGACGACGTCGATGTGGGCGAGTTGCAGTTGAGCCACTACCGCCTGAGTAAGCGCGCCGAACACCAGCTTCGCCTGCATGAGGAAACTGGCGAGTACACTCTCAAACCTGGCAGTGATGTGGGCAGCGGGAAGCCTCATGACCCAGAGAAGAAGCGCTTGTCGGAAATCATTGATGCATTGAACGATATCTTCGGTGCTGAAGTTAGCGATGACGATCAACTGCAGTTTCTCACTGGCATTGCCCAGCGCATCAGCCGCCAGGAAGATGTGATGGCCCAGGTGAACAACCATTCGGTTGATCAAGTGATGCACGGCCTGTTTCCCAAGCGCGTCCTCGACACCGTGCTGGATGCTATGACCGACCATGAGAAGCTCTCGCTGGAAGTGCTGGATAACGAAACGAAGAGCCGGGCGTTTGCACTGGTGATTTTGAAGATGCTGAAGACAGCCGCAGCCCTCGATGACAGCGGCGTGCGCGGCGACTAGAAAGTCGCGAGCAGGGATAGGGAGTAATTGTGGCAATTCCGGATTTTCAAAGCGTGATGCGTCCAGTGCTGAGCACCGTTCAAAACGGTGAGTCGCTGCCGCTCAATGAGTTGCGTGAGCTGGTGGCGGATCAGTTTCAACTGACCGAGGACGAACGTAAGGAACGCCTGCCTTCCGGTCATCAGACGGTGATTAACAATCGCGTAGGCTGGGCTCGCACTTATTTGAACAAGGCGGGGCTGCTCTGCATTCCATCCAAGGGCATGGTGCAGATCACCCCACGCGGTCTCGATGCTTTGGCCAAGGGGCCGCAGCGAATCACGGTGAGCTGGTTAAAGCAGTTTCCCGAGTTTGCGGATTTCCATACGGCCAAGCCTCAATCTGTTGACGCACCCGCCATGCTGAGTGTTGATATTGCCGAAATTACACCAGACGAACAGTTGGCCGATGCGCATCAGGCGTTGATGCAATCCCTCGTAGAGGAACTGCTGGCGCAAGTCCGGTCGGCCACCCCCAGCTTCTTCGAACAGTTGGTGGTCGATCTGATGATCTCTATGGGTTACGGCGGTTCGCGCAAGGAGGCCGGAAAAGCGACCCAGGCGACCAATGATGACGGTATCGACGGCATCATCAAAGAAGACAAGCTTGGCCTTGACGTGATCTACCTTCAGGCAAAACGCTGGGCCAACACGGTACATCGTCCGGAGATCGACAAATTTATCGGCGCACTGACTCGCCAGCGTGCACGCAAGGGGGTGTTTATCACCACCTCGGAGTTCTCCGATGGAGCCCGCACTGCCGCGCTTGGATTGGATATCAAAGTTGTGCTGATTGATGGCGTTGAGCTGGCGCGGCTAATGGTGGAGAACAATTTGGGCGTCAGCGTTAAGCAGGTTTACGAGGTGAAACAGCTGGACAGTGATTATTTCGCGGGAGAGTAAATCGATTGCTGTGACAGGGGGAAACGAAGTCTGGCGTAGCTGCGAGAGTAATCATAACGCTAGCATTTTACCTACCCGCAACGGCTCTGGCAGGCACAAAAAAGGCACTCGCGATAAACGCTGAGTGCCTTTTTGTATTGCTTATTTGGTGGGCCGGGGTAATCTGAATTAGTTTCTTAGATATTTGATTTAATTGACTAATGTGAGTTTGTAAATTTCTTTGGGATACCAATTGGAATACCGCGAGGAATTGGAATAGGCCGCATGCATTGTAACCATATCTTGCAGAGCACGGCCAAAAGGTATTTGTTACTCGAAACCGGGCAAGCTAAGTATGCCGCCTGTGGTACGTTTGCCAAAACCTGTGGGCGTTAAGATTTTTTGCTTCTTCATCTCTGCGAGTACCGCCAACCATTTGGGTTTGCCAAAGCGCAGCTTGGTGTCGTTCCAGCGATGCGTGACTTCGTCCACGATGGCTTCATCGGTAACCGGGCGGCCTTCGAGAATAAAGTCGTTCCATGCGGCGTAGAGGGTCACTGTCATCTCGCAGCGATCCGTATCCCAGTCCCGCATCAGCTCAATGATTTGCTCAATGGTGGCTCGCTCAGTGGCTGACCAAGCGCCGGTGTACGCCTGGCGATGTTGTCCCGCCTGCGAAAGCGGGCGGTAGGCATGGCCAACGGTCTCTCGCTCAATGCATTCGTACCACTGATGGTTTTGCAACTCACCCTCGATCTGGTTCATCAGTTGGCGATCATGAGGGCCAGCCACGTTGCGTAAGTAACTGCCTTGAATCGTAGTGAGCCTAGCTGCATGCTCGGCTAGGTAAACCACCTTCTGCAGTTTGCGCTGGCCAAAGGTGCGCTGGGCGTGAAGCCTGTGAGTGACTTCAGCGGCGAGCAGGGTTCGAGCAGCTTTTTGTTCCGTGGCAACGGGAGCCTGCTGGGCATCGTCGGAATGGGCGTGCTCGACCAGGGTGCTGGCCAATTGTACCTTCAGCTGTCGGGCTTGCTTTAAGCAGTTTTCGAGTTGGCCGCAGAGGCTCATGAGCTGATCGAGTTTGGCGACGATGCGGTGTTGTTCTGCCAAGGGAGGAACCGCAATTGGCATTTTCAGAAGAATACCGTGATTCAAGTTCACCATGGTCGTACCTACGGCCGCCCCAGCCAGATAGGTACGAACCGAATTACACCTGAACAGAGTCCAGACATACGCTCTTGAGACTTCTTGCGTGAAACGAAGCACAAAGCTACCTGTGCCACAGAGCCAGCCGTCCTCGGTCTCAGTAACTAGCGCTACCCGTCCAACTTCCCCGCGGCGGGCCATCACCATATCTCCAGCGTTTAAACGATAAGAGTCAAGAGTTGCAGCCATTTCGGGAGAAAGAGATACGGAGTGGTCGGCCACTATGAGACCATCGATCATATGTGACGGGTTTACCAAGGGAACACCGCCATCTACATAATCCGATTGATGTATTAACGATCCAAATGGGCCCGTTGATACATCCAGCGCAAAATCAGCGAATCGCTGCCACACCCAACCGGCAGGTAGCTCAAATGATTTCTCGGTATCACCAATCTCCGCCTGCTGTTTCTGGTTTCTCAACTTGCCGGCAGCGACCAACCGCATCTTTTCCTCGGCAATTCGCTTAAGTAATTCACTGGCAGGCTCATCGCTTAAGTTTTGCGGCACCAGTTTGCCCATCACGGCTAGTTGCAACAGCGTTTGTTTGAGGGCGTCGATGCTCGGTTCTGTGGTGAACAGGGTGTGGAAGTGTTCGGCCAAGCGCTGCCAGTTAGTGGCGAACCCGTTGGCGTCGCCGGCTTGGGTAAGACTGTCGAGCAGCGTCTGCACCAGTTGGGCATGGGCGCTTTCGCCGTCGGCTTGTTGGGCTTCCAGGCGGTCGCACAGGGCCATCAGCTCATCGACTTTGGCAATGATGCGGTGCTGTTCGGCGAGGGGCGGTAAACCAAATGGTCTAGCGAAGAGCTTTTCGTAAATAAGGCTCTGGACCGTAGTTCCTTGTTTGACATCTTCCTTCAAGATGACGCGCTCAGTGCCACGCAGCAAAAGCTGCACATAGTTTGATGGCTGAGGTTGGAATGGTGAAATCGCTTTTAAGTCTTGGTTGATCGTGCAAGGCACTGCGGTTATTTGAGCGGGTAGCTTTCGTTTTAGGATGCCGCTTCGGCCCACTAACAAAATAGAGCCAAGTGGCACTAACTCCAGGCTGGTCTTTTCCAGTGCTAATTGTGTGACCTTTAGCTCACTACCTGTGATGTCACCATCATGCATGTCCTTAGGGGAAACCCAAGGAATGTCACCATTCCAAAACCCTGGTTTTGACATCGATGGTGTACTGCCACCTCGCATAGCTGCGATCTGGTTTAGGGAGGTCCAACACCATCCCACAGGCAAGTCAAACGGCATTTTTTCTTCAGCAATCTCCGCCAACGCCTTCTGCTTTTTGATCTTTCCCTCCGCGACCAGCCGCGCCTTTTCCTCGGCTATGCGCATAAGTAACTCACTGGCCGGCTCATCATTCGGGTCTTGCGGCACCAGCTTGCCGCGCACCGCCAGTTCCAGAATCAACTCACGCAGCTTCTTGATACCATTGGGCGCACCGGCTAGCAGCGGCAGGTTATCGGTGAGCAACGCCGTCATATTTGGCGCTCCAGAGCTTCAGCCAGCACGGCCTTGAGTTGATCGCGCAGGTCGCTGATTTCGCCTTGCAGCGTGGCGTAGTCACGTAGCAACTCGACGGGGTTGTGGCTGATCTGCTCGTCGATATGCGGGTTTTTGCAGTCCAGGTTCCAGTTGCGCGCTTGTAGATCTTTGACGCTGACCTTCCAGGCAAATTTGTTTTCTTCCCGCGCTGCGAAGCCGTCGGCCTCTTTACCCCACCAAGCTTCCTCCACAGTGAACTCTTCGATGCGCATGGGGCGGGTCTTGGAGTAGTTCTTCACACCTGTTGGGTATTGGTGCTCGTAGAACCACACCTGTTTGGTCGGTGTCCCCTTTGTAAAGAAAAGTAGGTTGGTCTTGATGCCGGTGTAGGGGCTGAACACGCCGTTAGGTAGTCGAACGATGGTGTGCAAATTGCACTCAGTCAGCAGCTTTTCTTTGATGCGGCTTTTGATGCCTTCGCCAAACAGAAAGCCATCGGGCAGCACCACGGCAGCGCGACCACCGTGCTTGAGCAGCTGCATGATCAGCACCAGAAATAGGTCGGCAGTTTCTCGGGTGCGAAAGGCCGCGGGAAAGTTGGTTTCGATGCCATCTTCTTCCATACCGCCGAACGGTGGATTGGCGACGATGCAGTGCACGCGCTCACTCGGTCCCCAACTGATCAGCGGTTTGCTGAGGGTGTTGTCATGGCGGATCTGGCTAGGCACCTCGATGCCATGCAGGATCATATTGGTGGTTGCCAGCAGGTGGGGCAGTGGCTTTTTCTCCACACCAAATATGCTGGCCTGCAGGGTGCGTTCGTCTTCGGCGGTTTCTACATAGCGGCTCCGCTTGTGCTCGATGGTACAAGTTAGGAAGCCGCCTGTCCCGCAGGCCGGATCCATAACCTTTTCGTCCAGCTTAGGATCGACCATGCGCACCATAAATTCGGTGACTGGGCGCGGGGTGTAGAACTCGCCAGCGTTGCCTGCATTCTGTAGGTCGCGCAGCAGTTGCTCATAGAGGTTGCCGAACTCGTGACGCTCCTGAGCCTTGTTGAAGTCCACGCCTTCCTGAATCTTATTGATTACCTGCCGCAGCAGCTGCCCGGATTTCATGTAGTTGTACGCGTCTTCAAACACGCTGCGCACCACAAAGGCCGACGGCGTGTTGCTGTACTCATGAAGGTTCTGCAACTGGGGGAACAAGTTATTGTCGATAAAGTCCTTCAGCGCATCGCCGGTCATGCCTTCCGGATCGGCTGCCCAGGTACGCCAGCGGCAACTGTCGGGAATGGGCGAACGATAGGTGTCGTCCATCAGCTCCCACTCCAGCTCGCGGTCATCAAAGATTTTCAGGAATAGCAGCCAAACGAGCTGGCCGATACGCTGGGCGTCGCCGTCTACGCCAACGTCTTTGCGCATGATGTCCTGAATGGACTTGATGGTGGAGCTAATGGACATGAAGTTCTCTCAATGCATACCGCAAGGGGGGCGAAATTCTACAGGATAGTGTGGACAACTGCTTTGACAGGTAGTCGGTGGTTGGCCGTCAACTGGCGTAAAGTTCGTCTTCCAGCTCGTGGATGGCCTGGTTGTAGCCAGCCTTGCCGCCGAAGGCTTTGACCAATTCCATGGGCGCACCGAACTGGCTGAAAGGGTCAAGCTGGAGGATTTTGATGTCCTCGATATGCTCGATACCGGTATCAGCATATTTATCCAGCAACGCCTCCAACACTTGGCGGGCGGCGCCGGAATACTTGGCGAAATAGTTGCGCTTTTTCACCTGCTCGGCTCGCTCGCGGCGTGACAGGGCGGGCTGATCGAAGGCGACATGGCAGATCAGATCGAACGGATCGAGCGGTTTACCCTGCTTCTTTTCCACTTCTTCGGCCAAGGCCTCCCACATCACACCCTGAACGGCCATTTCCTCAATGATGACTTTCTTTTGCTCGGCATCACTCCAGCGACGTAGGAAGTCGTCCAGCGAGGTGAACTGCTTTTTTACACAGGTGCGGGTGTAGTCGTGGAGCGATTCAGTGATGAGTCGACCATCCGGGCCGTAGTACTGCACGCGTTCGGCGACGACGTAAATCGGGACGGTGTCGATCACGTACTTGATGCGTTTTTTACCATCCTCCTCGCCGGTAAACTCCAGTCCATCCCCGTCGTTGTCGCCGCCTGCGATGATGCCGTCTTCATCTCCCTGCGGATCGTCTGGCGGCACGGGCGAGTCATTAGCGTCGGGGGCGAAGATAACTACTGGATCACCATCGAAGGCCGGGTCGGCAAATAGCTCGGTAGCTTTTTTAAAGTCCATGATGGTGAACCAGTACTTGCCGTAGTCTTCGTTGATGCGAGTGCCGCGACCGATGATTTGTTTGAACTCTGTCATTGATTTGATGTGCTGGTCGAGCACGATCAGCTTGCAGGTCTGAGCATCGACGCCGGTGGTCATCAGCTTGCTGGTGGTGGCAATCACCGGGTAGCGCTCTTCCGGGTTGATGAAGTTGTCCAGCTCGGCCTTGCCCTCCTGGTCATCGCCGGTGATACGCATGACGTATTTGCGATTCTCGGCCACGCGCTCAGGGTTGAGGTTAACCAGGGCTTGGCGCATGCGCTCGGCGTGGTTGATGTCGTCGCAGAAAACGATGGTTTTCTGAAACGGATCGGTGGCCTTGAGTAGCTCGGTAACTTTTTGCGCCACCAGTTGGGTGCGCGCCTCAATCACTAGGGTGCGATCCATGTCCTTGAGGTTGTAGATACGGTCTTCGATCAGCTCGCCGTTCTTATCGAGCATGCCTTTCGGTGGTCGCCAGCCTTGGAGGTCTTTATCGAAATCGATGCGCACTACTTTGTAGGGAGCGAGGAAGCCGTCTTCGATGCCTTGCTTCAAGGTGTAGCTGTAAATTGGCTCACCAAAGTAAGTGATGCTCGATACCTCTTTGGTCTCCTTCGGTGTGGCGGTGAGGCCGACATGGGTGGCGCTGGAGAAGTAATCAAGGATTTCGCGCCAGGCGGAATCCTCGGAGGCGCTGCCACGGTGGCATTCGTCGATCACGATCAGGTCGAAAAAGTCGCGGGAGAACTGCTTGTAGATGTTCATCTCTTCATCAGTGCCGGTGACGGCCTGATAGAGCGACAGGTAGATCTCGTAGGAGGTATCGATCTGGCGTTTGGCGATTTTGGTCATCGCCTGGCCGAAGGGCTTGAAGTCGTTGTTCTTGGTCTGGTCGACCAGGATGTTGCGGTCAGCCAGAAACAGGATGCGTTTCTTCTGTTTCGATTTCCACAGCCGCCAGATGATTTGGAAGGCTGTGTATGTCTTGCCGGTGCCCGTAGCCATCACCAGCAGGATACGGTCTTGGCCGCGCGCCACAGCCTCGACGGTGCGGTTGATGGCATTCATCTGGTAATAGCGCGGCATGCGCCCGGAGCCGTCGTCGTAGTAGGGCGCTTCGATCTTGTGTTGGGCTGTTGTATCCAGCCCCTTCCACTGGCAGTAGCGGTGCCAAAGTTCGGCAGGGCTGGGGAATTGATCAAGGGTGAGTTCGGTTTCTACCTGGCTGCCTGTGCGACTGCGGTCGTGAAACAAGAAGCCATCTCCATTGCTGGAGAACACGAACGGTACGTCCAGCGCCTCTGCATAACCCAGGGCTTGCTGCATGCCGGAGCCAACGGAGTGCTTGTTGTCCTTCGCCTCGATTACAGCGATAGGCAGGTTGGCCTGGTGGTAGAGGATGAAGTCTGCACGGCGTGCTTCGCCACGGCTGTGAAGTTTGCCCCGGACGATAATGCGGCCTTTAGTAAAGCTGACTTCCTCGCGCACCTGCTTGTGCATGTCCCACCCAGCTTGTTGAACAGCAGGGGCGATGTACTTGCTGCAGATGTCCCGCTCGGAAAGCGACTTTTTGTCCATAACCCCAACTCCCTTTCAAGCCGGCCTGGTCGCTCCATTCCGGCACTGCTGATCGTGCTTGATGGGCGTAAATGTACCTTGTTTGATGATGGCACGGGGGAAGATCAGACTTTGGTGGCTGAAGCTGTAGGTAAAGTGAGTCGAGATCATGAGCGCGAGAGTGTTTTGCGTCGTCCGGGTTATTTTATTTTGGATGGGTCTATGTGACAACCTGAAGATGCTGAAGTTAATTGGAGCGTAAACAAGTTGTTAGTGCTTAATTAACTTTCGCCGGCTTACATCGTCAATTCTCAGCTCGGTTACACTCTGTCCAGCTACAAACCAATCTTGATGTTGGATTTTTGTTTTGCAAACGAATGCGATAATGAGATAAGGATATAATAAATTAAAATAAGTTGAGTATCGGATGGAGGGGCGCCTTCTTTATAATATTAATGAAGGCGATCTCTTGAGCTTGGACTATTTCCTTGGTAGATATAGTTTTGACCAGAATATGAGTTCCAGTAAGCTTAGGATTGAGGATTTTAACGTGTAGTTGCTGACGAAGTACTTTTCAGCGGGGTCCGCATGGATGTATTTGCCACACACCCAGTAGAGGGAATTTGTTAGGTTAAATATGGCTGAATTTTGATACTCTGTTTTTGTTGGGGTGTGATTGGCGGATGGGTAGCCACTAAGGTGTTTCATTAATTTATTGAATTCTAACATGCCGTTCGGTCTTATTAGGTTATCTGGAACGACCGGCTTGTTGTATAGGTTGATGGTTTTATAAATGGTTTCTTGGAGCGATCGTATGTCTCTGAAAATCCCACCAAAGCGAGGGAAACTAGCCTCGTCCGCATTTTTCAAAATTTCTATAAGAGTTGATTCTGCACTTTGATCATAGCCATAAGTTCTGATGATCGAAAATATCTCGTTGTGAGATACTGTTATTTTTATAAGTTCAGAGTTGTCGCAATAAAACTTTAATTTTGCTATGGCTTCGTTTAGTCCATCTGGTGTCTTTTGGTAAATGTTCTTCTCTTCTGCAAAACGTTTAAAGTTATTGAAGGCATCATCATCCCCAGTGAGCACAATTCGAGGGAAATTTGGAAAATTTGTGTCGAGATATTTTAGTGCTGTGCCAATGAAGTTTTCATTTTCAATGGCTTGGTCGTCAGAGATCAAACACTTTATATCGAGAACTACTGCAGATATAGAGTTGTGATGCTTAGGCATCACTTCCTGTAAGCCTTCAAGACTTTTCCTATATATCAATCGAAGTTCGTTGTTTTGAGCTTCAATTTGGAATGTGTCTTTAAATTGTTCGTCATCATCGATTAGAAGAATATTGTTCATTTCTTAGTCGTCCTTGTTGGGTATTTCGATTTTCATTGAAAAGCCTTTGATTTTGTTTTCGTCTACTTCAATATCTCCGTCATGCGCTCTAATTATTCTGTATATATAGTTTCCACCAATTCCAGAGCCGGCACTTGATTTGCTCTTAGTGAAGAACTGGATGTAGTCGGACTTTGTCAGCGTAAACGGTTTGCCATTGTTGCTATATTCGATAATCGCAATTTTTCTTTCTTTATCTTCTTTTATCGTGAAGGTTATTCTGTCTTTGCTTGACGCTACTGGAAATGCGTGGTGCTCTGCATTAGCTATAAGCTGGTCTATTACTTGTAGTATTGATGCTTGATGTATGTTTGCTTCAACGTCGTAACCCTTCACTTCTATTTTGTACTTGTGAGGGCGCTCAATTGTCTTTTTGCTAAGATGATCGCTCAAGAATTTCAGTAGACTTGTTTTTTTGAATTCTGACGGTTTAAGGTTTAGGGTCATGATTTCTTTAACAAGTGACAGCGTATCGTTTAACTCTTTAGAGTTGATGGCTATTTTTTGAGATACGAATCCAATGTCGAAGTTTTCAGGTTGTTCAATTAGTCCAAAAATGTCATCATCAATCCCCAGATCATCTGCTTCGTATTGTCTAAGCGCAGATATATTATGTTTTTCTAAGATTCGAATTAGCTTGTTGGATAGTGAGTTTATTTTGACTAGCTTTGGGCGTAACTCGTGAACTAATGTGCTTATTAGTTCGTTCTCTTTCTGGATATTCTCCTCTTCAAAGCCGATTGCTCGTAGTCTTTGGGTGACTTTTTCTTTTTCTGCAGATATTAGGTTCGATTTTTGTGTTGCTATGAATTCTCGTTGGGAGTGCAACGGCATCATTGGTATAATTATTTCTGATAGCAGCCGTTTGCTTATGAAAGGCATGACGGTACCAATGCGCCTCTGCTCTACTTGCTTCTGTATTAGTGGTGAGTAAAGTTGGTAATACAAGTACTCAATATCTAAAGACGATTTTGGAAATGGTCGAAGTGTAATTACTCCGTTGTGAGTTATGATTTCGGGAAGTGTCTTGGAAGGTTTAAATATTGTAGGTTTTAAATTGTCGCCAATCCGTGCAATAAGCAGGGACTCGTCCTTGATTAACGACTTTTCTGTTTGTTTGGTTTTGATTATGCGCGAGTTAGACTTTCCAGAGGAAAGGTGCATGTCCAGAATGTCTTTTTCTAAACTCTCAATTTTTATGTATGAGGTGTCTTGAGCTAATGCTTGAGTGTCTCGTGTTGTGATGCCAGAGATGATTTCAACGAGCTCACCAAGTTTTCGAGCCTTACCATCCTTCAACAGCTTTCCAGCTTCTTTGAATTCCTCGGTGTAGTAAGATGCGCTTAGACTCTTTTGAGAAATTACTTCTGCTGCGCTGACTATTTGTGAGTTACGGGAGTCAGCATTTTTTTCTTGATATTGCTCAAGAATGTTAGATATGTCTAGAACTGGTCGCTGCGAAGCCGGAGATAGATTTTCAGCGGTGATAAATTTGATCTTATTGATCAGAAAGGACGGCTTCGATTTATTTATGATAATTATTGATGATTTGCCATTCGTATACGGTTTTAAGCTGCCTGCTGGTAAGCTGATTATACATTCTATGATGTCGTTATTTAAAAGGTACTCCCTGTAATTTTGCTCTTTTCCTTGGGAAAGTAAAAAGCTATCTGAAACTGTTAGGACCGCTTTTCCTTGCCGGTCAAGCTTTGAGATTACAAAGTCGAGCAAAGGAATAAATCCCTTATCCTTCCATGGAGATCTTTGGTTCGAATATCCAGTTAGGGGAAGGTCACCAATAATGTAGTTGTAGTATTTGTCATCGTGGATCTGGTCTAAGCAGTTCTCTGAAGTAATCTCGTAGCTCGGTATGCCATGCATTTCAAGATTCATAAACGCAATCTGAGCATTGCTGTTTTGGATTTCACTCCCTTTTATGTGCAGGTTTTCGCCAGCTATCCTGGAAGTATGAACAAGTAGGCTTCCTATTCCGCACACGGGGTCATAAACTACTCCAAGTTTAGGATTTAACAGTTTGGCCATTAGCTCGGAAACTTGCGGCGCCGTACCAGTGATGTCGCTTTTAAGTGCCGAGGGTGTGCGTGTTTCGAGTATATACTCGAATGCAGTGCTGAATTCATTGACGCTGAAAAGTAAAGTATCTACTTGTTGGATCATGTTTATGATGTCTTCTAATCTCTCAGAGGGGCATTTGTTGAGTAGATTAGAAAAATCATTAAAGAGACCTAAGTCCTTTCGATGTTGGTTTCTTACAGATTGGATGGAGTCGAGCCATGTTGTAAGAATGCCATTTGAATTTAAATGTTTGTGGTATTTAAATCGGCTGTTTGAATCGTTGTGTGCGCCATGTGTCTCGTGCGTGTCTATAAGTCTTTTGTAGTAAAATAGGGACGCTATAAGAAAGTGGAGCTCATGGGGTTTGTAATTCGATTGAAGCGTGCTCAATAAATACCAGTGTGCCCTTATTATTTCTTTCCATTTGGAATTGGATATCGATATTATTTTTCCATTTATCTCTTGGAATGTTTCTTGGTTTCTTTTGATTGTTTCGATTACGTCGATTACAGAGTGCTTTCCTCGGCGTTTGTAATTTAATTCTTCTGTGATTTCTGATGGGGTAAGAGGGTGTTTTTCTATAATGCCTTCTATTTCTTCAGTTAGTTGCACTGGAGTCTCCGGCGAAGTAGTGGTTAAATAATCATTGGCTGAATTCAATGCAGGCTCTTCTAGTATTGTGTTTTGCTATCGATCTTAGTCGTTGCGACCTGTTGGCTCAAGAGTTTTGACGTCCATTATCAAAAAATACTTATGAGCTGCAAAGAGCTTGGTTGTATGGGGAGACTATTCGGATCGCCTTTCTATTAAAACTGGAGCCGATATTTTGCTATATAGGTTGTTTCCCCTGTCAGGGGAGCGGCGGGCCTCCGCGCTGGGAGCGGCACCATTTCAAGACGTAAGCATGAGATAGCCCCGCTTGAGGTATTTCCCAAGTCAACTCCAGTTCAACACGGCAGTGGGCTTGTGATAGTACGTGCGTGGCGCTGTAATGGTCTTTCAGGTTGTGAGCGAAAAAACAGCGCATATTTTTTACTTGCCATGTCCAGAGATTATTCCTCTGCCATGGCTGCTCGCATGGTTCGGGCTTTGCGTAGGTGTCGGTGCTGCGTGACTTTTTAACCGGTCAGCATGCCGCTCAGGAACGGCGTCATTCAAAGGGCTTTCAGGCTCGACGTCTAATGTAGGCCGAAAAGCATCGATCTGATCATGTCCCAGTTCGACGCTGATCTGTTGCCGCGACTGCTGATCCAGATCGCGGTCAGTGCAATAGCAGTGGCCTCCTTTGCCCGGTGCGGCGTGGCCAGTCAGCAGTTCGTAACATTTGCAGGTGTGGACCGCTCCCAGTACATGAAAGCCTTTAAGTCCGCGCTGATCAAGCGTCTAGCGGGCGGGGGCACGGTTTGCTACAGGAGAGCGACGTAGTTTTTGTCGCGGGCTTGCAAGTTGCGACTGCAGTGCGGCGACGTATTATGAGCCAACTGCAGGGCTGCTATCACCTCTTCATTTGCCACTATCCATCGCTGCGCTGAAGAGCCTGGAAACCCTCGCGCTTCATACCATATTGCGGTCGAGTTATTGGCATCGGGGCGGGGATTTCTACGTAATGGGACACATATTCTCTGTTGCCGCGGAGTTGATTAATCATCTTCAATAACTCATCAGGGCAGTGATTAATCAAACTCATCCGTAGCCAAGACTCGCAAAAAATCACCTGTCGAAAGACAGGTGATTTTCGTGGTTTATGTAATCGCTAAGAACACTATAAGAAAACTTTCATCGCTCCGATCAAGATGCCGATCGTCACGGCGAGCATGGAAGCCATGCGAATGGACAACTTGAGATCAGATTTGGCGATCTCAGCAGTCAGCCGATGATTAGTATTAGCGATTTCAGCAGTCGCCTTGCCGATTTCAGCAGCGAGACTTGCGAGATCACTTTTCGTCGCGAGTAGTGTGAGCATGTCAGATTCCAATGCTTGGATAACAGCTTCGGCTTTGAGCTCAGGTACGTCGATTGCGCGCAGCGCCTGATACATCGCCAGTTCCATTTTCATTAAGGCCTCCTAAAATAAAAAAAAGGCCTTCCCCACGACGGGAAAGGCCCGTCGTGGGTGGGAAAGTCATGCTTCCATCGACATTCAAGTCGACTGTCCGCGCTGCCGGAAGCTATGCGGTCATTCGGTGGATCCTGCGGAGAACCGCAGCGCCGCCTTGAAGATCCTGGCGGCTTGGGTGCTGAACGAATCAGCTAGATGCAGAGCAAAAATGCCCCTGAGGCCTTTTTCTGTCAATCCAGTAATCGGTTTTCGACTGTTTCCTAATGTTGTGTGAGGCTTCTCTCTGTCTGAGGTGACTACCTCCTTCAGATTCGGGTCGTTGAGGATCGCCGTCGAACGTCCCGAATTATCGGCCGAGGTACGTAGCGGTAATTTGTGTTCGCTCATGCCCGAGTTCACGGCTGATAATTTGTCGAGCAGCACGGTCTTGAGAACGCTGCATTGGGGTCAATTCCTTGGACGTGATCCCCCCAGCCGCCGGAGCCTTCCATCCAGTCAAAGCTACGTAACGGCTTTGTGCATAATGATGACGCAGCCCATGCATGTGGCTCAATCCTGCTGCCTTGCACTGACCATCGTAGGTGTTTCTCTGCTGGATATACGTTTTCTGAGCCGGAATTAATGAGCTGGCTCCTGCTAACAGATGTGCCGCGTTCAGCACCTCGCGCTGTTGCGAAGTAGTGATCGGAACAGAGCGATCACGTCCACCCTTCGTCCATGAGCCCTTGAGGAGAATGTGATCTCCTTGATCCGCATACTTGGGCTGAAATTTGATCGCTTCCTCACGGCGAAGTCCAAAAGCGGACTGAAGCTGGAGACTCATGCGTACATGGGGATCGGTGATCTTGCCAAGGTCTGTTCCCAGTTCCTGAGCTTTGCTGACGTTAGTGACGAAGCGCCGTTCTGCCACACCCAGTTGCGTGTTGTCCGCGGGGAGAATGCCAGCCTTGCCGATCTTTTCAGCCCACCATCGAAGGTGCGCAAGCCGATTTTTGATGGTGCCAACTGACAGGCCTTCGACTTGCCATCGATCCAGCAGTGCCTGTACGTGTTTGCCCTTGAGCGAGGGGGCTTTCATCTGACGGAAGCCAACCTCACTCAGCTGGCGAGCGATCAGTCCCAATGAGCGGATACGATCGGCTTGAGTGTTGTGACTGCCATCGCGATTGCGCCGGCAAAGTTGCCGCAGGGTGTAGGTCAAATCGTCCATATCCCATCCACTCACTAGCTTTGTTTTGTGCTGTTGTCCTGTCCTGAAAATCATTGGTAAGTGTTGGTGCCAACTCGCTATGGGAGATCCCCGAAGGGCAGGGGCATGGTGTTCAGGAAACACCCGTGTCTCGGCTGAGACGTCCGTCTTTCTTCCTGCTGGAAGATCGGACGGAGATGGAGCGGGATGAGTTGGTTTTTAATGTTGATGAGTACTCCAAGGAAATGGATGGGATTGTTAAGTGGAAGCAGTCGGCATTGCGCAAAGGTCCGCTATTTGGGACAGAGTCGAAGCGGCATATTAGGGAATAGGTCTACAGAAAAAGGCGGCTCCACCCATAGGTATGGGTCGGTATGCTTCTGGAACCTTGCATACCTGGCTAGCTCCATCCTGCTGGATCAGCGCTTGCAGGAGTCTTGCGCTGTTGGGATGACGACTCTCGAACCTGTCGTCTTAGGTTTTTGCTGGGCCAGTGTATGGGGGCATCATCATGTATGCCGCACGTTTTAGGATTCAGGATTTGCCCGTGATGTTGAGGCGTCGGCGGGGCCGTCACTGCGGATTGCAGTGACGGCCCATCTCATGCACTTTATTGGGCAGGGACAGCCTCTGTGATAGGTGCATATTCATCGACTGCCTGTGGTGCTGACGCGGCCTTCGGCCTTGTCGGCTACCTGCGCAGGTGCGGCATGGTCCCCAAGCCACGCCTGCGCAGGGAGCTTGTATGGAAAACCAGGGCTGCGCGGGCAAGCATACGAGTGGGGGAGGCTGTAATCAGCAACTTGCCACGTAGGTCATGGCTCAAGACTAGTAAAATTTATAGATGCCTCCTTTGGAACTTCATGGCAGTCAGCTGCTTCATGCGCAACGGCAAATCTAGCGTCCTTTCAATTGACTAGGGGGCCTGTCCAGTGATCGCACACTACTAAGCCTTTTGAACGATGGCGGATGGGCCAGTGCGTAACCAGTGAGCCACTGTATTTCTGGCCTTGCTCGATCGCCGAGAGCGAATCTGCCCTGCTCCTATGTCCTGGGCCCCAGCATTTGAAGGTCAGGGTTTGGGGTGCAACTGAAAAGCAATTCCTATCGATTTCGCAGACGCGAAATTGGGCTCCTTCTACGACCTTGGCACAGCTCAATAGCTGGGCTTGGGCTGTACCGCAACATTCCCGCCTAAACTACTCGAATGAGCACGGGTACGCTGAGAGTCCGCCTTAGGTAGTCACATGAAGACCGAAAGATTCTGCAATTCGACCGATAATTGTCTGGAGGTCACCCTTAATCTTTAGCACTTTGAAGTCGATATCCTCGGTAGCTAGGCGCTCAAGAAACAGCCGCATGTCCGCTGTAATGCTTTCGGACAACTCGATTAACTCCCCGGTCAGTAGGCCGGAGAGCAGCAGTACATCGTTACGGTGCTTTCTGATGTTCTTACCGTCTACCCCGCCTTCACCGTTCGCTTTGCGCTGAGACAAGTCAAGCCAGGCTTTAGCCTTGAAGGGAATAAGGCGATCAGCACTGATATAGGTCAGGTCCTCACTCTGCTGGCGGCCGGCCAATAAGAACTGGTAGTAGTCCTCGTCCAGAAGTATGGCGCTCAAGCTTGAAACCGATTCGTCTGTTGGGATGGGGATCAACGTCGCGTTTTCTTCGTGCTCCAGGCCTTCCGGCGCCCGCGAGAAGAGTTCGATCATCACTGGGTAGGAAGGATTCGTCGGATTTTGGAACCGATAGAAGATGGGTTCTGGACGCTCGCCGCCTTTCTGCTTGATCTGGTACCCGCCGGCCTTGATGAAGTCCCAGAAACGCGCAACAAACCCTGCATCCAGTGCTTCGATTACCAGGACAACGTCCAAGTCCTTAGTGGCCCTGAAATTTTCACCGGCATCCTCCATTGCGAGAGCTGAGGCAACACCACCGATCAGGACGTAGCTATCACGAAAATCGCGGAAGTGCTGGCCGAATATGTCTAAACCTTTCACGCTAACCATTCAACCTTTTCCTTGAGTTCATCCAACGCAATCTGAATGCGTTCGTCGGGGTTGGCTTCCAAGCTCAGAAACAGTGACGCTACGTCTGCTATGTAGTTTCTCTCGGTGAGCGACGGATATGTCCAGATTTCCACCCATTCCTCGATCGCGTCCACCGATTCAATGACCTCGAACGCTTCAAGCGCAAGCATGTCGCTAAACACTTTCTTGGTCATTCCCCATACGGACTGCTTGGGCTCCGCCAGCATCGTGTACTTGGCCAGCGCGGTTTCACCAGCGAGACAGACCCCGGGCGCCATGGGGATAGTGTTCCGAGTAATGCCAACTCTCTTTTTGACGGGTGAGCGTAGAAATTGCTTGGCTTTTTGGAACACCTCAGCAGGAGATCCGCAAAAGGTATAAGTCTTCCAATGCAGCTCACTCTTAGCTTGGGTAATCACCTCCAGTGATGTCAGTTGATCCACTGCTTTCGATAGGGTCACACGGCTGTATCCCAGACTTCCTAGCAGAGCGTTCGTCGTGAAGTAAGTTTCGTCAGGTATGCCCGCATAGAGACACGAGAGAAGCATTGCTTGGGCGGCGGGTAGCAGAGCGGTAACCTCGCTTTGCTCTCGGCGCTGCCGGAAACTTTCTCGCAGATCTAGCGCCATCTCCGGTATGAACATTTGGAAACCGGGCTGTATAAAGTTTATCTGATGCGTAAGCAGGCTGCGGCGGTCTTGGGCCGTCATAGATCTGCATACGAATGCGACGACGTGCTGGGTGACTTTGCGCACCAGCTCGACGTGCTTCTGCAGCTTCACGACGCCTGGGTAATCGACGTCCTCACGAGAAACCAACAGCATTAAGGTGAGCGCTGAGTGGTGCCCCATGGGGATGCTTAATTCGTAGAATTTATAGCTGTCCCGGATGTTGAAAGGGACTATAGGGTGCGCCGGTTCAAGGCGCACTGTCACCCCAAGAACGGACTCGATATAGGTTTTAGCTTCGTTCTGTAAGTTTGCCATGGCTAGGGTTCTTGTTAACCATTTTTTTTACTGTAAACCATGGTGGTTTACAAGTCAAAAAAGTGGTTAACAAGGCAGCTCATACTGGGGCTAAATAGATAATTCGCTAGCAGGAGAAGATTCGGCGTAACGCGCATTTTAGCATGAACTGCGCTCTGCAAAGAATGAATAAAATACTAGGAAAATCATGAGTTTGGGGCGAGCTTCTGATAAATACTTTTATTGCACTTTCTCTACATCGCCTGTCGCCGCTAACACTTTGGCCGCTAGGGAGCGTCTGCCGCTCTGTGACGATCCGAGCTTGATACCGGTCTGCCGAAAGAGCTTGGTGATGGTCTTCTGGAGCGAATCAAAGGCCTGTACATCGCTCGCCCACTTTCCAACTCGCGATGCTTGAACGCCAGTTCAAATGCTTTGTCCTTGTGTGTTGTGACCGGCTTTGAACCTGAGCACAGACCTCGGTATTCATCAGGGTCGGAAAGGTCCCGGTGACGCCGCAAGCGGACTGCAATCCAACCCTCCAGGGCGGGAAGGCATCGTGGATGGGTCAGGTATACCTTGCGTGGCCGACAGCGTTTGGCGATGTCTGCGCGCAGATATACCTTGGGTTTAATGGCTCTACTGGGATACAGCACCTCTGCGACGTCCAGCAAGGCCAGATCGGTGACGCGGATGTCAGTTGTATGCGTGACCCCAGTAGCATCACGTCACGTTCGGGATTTCGCCCGGTGACTGAGGCAAAGCCAACGCGGATAAGGTGTTTGAATTGTCAAGGGCGAAGGGATGTTGCTCGGAAGATGGCGGTTATCATGGAACTCTCTGTCAGGATTGATGATGAATCGCGGACTCTCCTAAGAGAGTGGTCAACGGGCCGTCCGGATAGCTTACAAGCTTAAAAGCTTACAGGCCCGCGTGCCGCGGTGTTCACGGAAAATTGCCGAACAGTTGAACGAACATAAGTGATGAGAGGAAAAACGAGTTTAGGTTTTTAATCGTCCACTACGAAAATTCGCGTAGAGCGCGAGTAACTCGAGATTGAACGATCGCTTCTGGCCGGTTTAGCGGCTTTTGCGAGAGGCGCATTTATCTGGATACGGTCGCTCACGAATGTCTGCTTTTTAGAAAGCAGCGGCTAACAAACGCCCGTCATCGGCCAATAGCGCTCCTTTGAGATAGACCTCTGCGGGACGCACCTAGTATTGTTCCAAATCGGTTCATTCCGGCTAAAGACAGCCCTTTATCTGGGCGTTAAGCCTCAAACCTTTAGGACCCACCAACGTGATGGAATACGACAAAGACGCAGCACTTGCAAAACGGAAACAACTTCTAAGCGATGCGGCGCGCGATCCGGCTGGAGCGGTCCTTACAGAGGAAATTCGACTCCGCTTGGTGGACGCGTTCGCTAGTATCACGCCGCCCGAAGCACCTGAGTTTACGATCGGGCTCATTACGATCAACTCTTTATTCGATGCACCGAAAGCAAGGTCCCGGAAGCCTGGCAACCTCGTGCTGAACTGGAGGAAGCTGCTCGATATTGTTCCCGACGTGTCGCTTGCTGGTCTCGGTGCAGCGTCACTGCCGGTCGCGCCGCAAGTCGCCGTCGTCCTTGTTGGTCTCTATATTTGGAGCAAGGTTTGGCGCGGAGCAGTTGAAGAGTTCTCTGATATCGAAGCTGTCACGATGCTCGCGCTTTGGAAGCATCGGAACGACAAGTGCAAGATCGCTGAACCGGAAGGCTTCGTGCGCGTCACCCAACTCAGGGCTCATTACGCTTTGCCCCCATTGACCCTCGGCCAGTACGCGTCGGCCATTAACCGACTTGTCCAGTTGGACTGTATCGAGCTTGAGAATGGCATCATTTGGCTGCGCGAGTGTATTCGGGTGAAGTATTCGTAGCCGGGTACGCTCCAGTGGCACTAGGCCCCTCATACCACTGGACCGCCTTCGGTCTGATCTCGACATTTGGGGTTGTTACAGTTGATCTTCAGAAGTGATTTCGAATCCATGAAAGCTATGCAGTGGACAGTATTTATCGACATGCTGGGCTTCAAGAAGCTGAACTCCTCAGTTACTACCGATGAGCACGCGCAAGAACTCATCAAGTTCATGACTACGAACAGGGATGTGTTGGTGCAGCTAGAGGCGAGCATTGAGCAGCGCTACAAGCAAGACAAGGTGTTCAACCTGTACGACTGGTACGAGCCCAAAAGCGCGTTTATCTCTGACTCCATAGTCGTCACTTTCAAGCCCAAGAACGTGGAATGGGAGAAGAATGCGGACAAGGTAATGATGCATTCAGCCAATGCTTTGATGATCATCGTCATGCGCCTAGGGGTTCTGATGCACAAGTGCCTGCTGGAGAAAGAGATCACTTTCCGGGGTGGTATCTCCACGCAATATTGCGACATCAGCGAAAGCTTTGCTGTCGGTGCCGGCCTCAGTTCGGCTAATGAAGCAGAAGGTAAGGCTACCTATGCCCGGCTGGCTCTGGCGGACGATGTGGTACTCAACCTGAAACTAATGAAGCAGATTCGAGAACTGTTCAAGCTGATGTACGGTAATTCGCAGTTCCTAGTTAAAGAAGATGGGGTGACATATGTCAATGCGCTCGACTTCATGCTTGCAGCCGCCGATATGCGCTCCCCGTCTGTAGCAAGGGCAATACAGACTCACCAGGGAAGGGTGGCTGTGAGCAGTGCTCGCGAACAGGTCGAGGTCTTCTTGAATACTCAGAAAACCTTAGTAATTAAGTCAATCCGGGAGTTTTATGCGGCTTATCGTAAGGACTACTCAGATGCTAGTCTCCGAAATAGCAACCGTCGTGTTCTGAAAAAATACTTTTGGTTGCGTCGGTATCACAATGCCGCTGCTAAAAAGCGCCAGTTTCAGGCATACATGATCTGATCATCTTGTTGTAGTCGGAGCATCGAAAAGCTGTTCCGCTTATGGACTGGCTGTTGCAGGTGTCTACTAAGGGTTGTTTTTTGCGACTGATGGCTATGAAGCGGGGGTAGGAGAAGAGATTGTTTAAAAATATTCGCTTGTCCGGTTCCTGCTCTCCATCAGAAGCAGCTTTGGCTTGATCGCGGCCGTACGAGACTGGCGGCTTTTGGCCAATGGCGGCCCCTATCCATGCATGTACCTAGCTCATCGCGGCCGAGTCGATATGACTGCGAGATCTAGGAACTGCGACCTAATAAAAAAACCACCTGTCCTAATACAGGTGGTTCCTGGTGTGGCTGGAAGAAAGAGTTGTCAGTGGATAAACGCAATCCCGGCGAAGAGAATCGCCACCACGAGGAAGAGCATCACGCCAATATCTACAATGAGACTCACCCGAAATCGGGATAGCTCTGCCCGAAATTGTGCGAAGTCAGGATTGGATATACCTGCAGAGGACAAATGCCTATCAGAATCCATGGCTTGGATAGCTGCTTCGATTTTCTGCTCAGGCACGTTGATCGCCTTCAGGGCTTTGTACATTGCCAGTCGATTTTTCATTAAGGCCTCCAAATTAAAAAAGGCCAGCCCCAAGACGGGGAGGCCCGTCTTGGGTGGGGGAATATCATGCTTCCGTCGACATTCAGGTCGACTGTCCGCGCTTCCGGAAGCGATGCGTTTTGGGAGGATCCTGCGGGAAACCGCAGTGCCGTCTCGAAGATCCTGGCGGCTAGTGTGAGCTTGTAAATTGCATTCACTGACATTTGCCGTCAATCCGAAAACCGGCTATCGAGTGCTCCCTAATGTTGGGCACAGGGTTGTCTGCATCCGATACTTTCGTCTTCTGATTCCGGTGTAGCGGGCAAGCATTTGATCAGTCAGCAGTCGGAGATCGCCAACGTCATGGTTCTCACGCTGACCGATCCACACCCTAGTCATCCATTTTCATTCGTTTGAAGGAAGAGAAGCATAGCTTTCCAACATCCGTGGATTTGCTCCATCTGATGCCAGTGTCTCGGTCGAATGTGCAGAGTATTTTCATGGTGATGCAACACCACTCCGTCATTACGCAGTTGCTGGATGAGCAGTTTGATGTCGACACGGTTTGAGTTGGATGTGGCGACAGCGGCGACACTGGCGACAACCTGCGGAATACCATGGTTGGCATCTGGCGACAGTTTGGCGACGGACGTGGCGACACACCGCAGGACAGGGCGCATCTGATTTTTTGACTGAAAGCGGCGTACTGCGTCATTCAGACGGAACACGACACACCTCAAAAGTCTTGGCATCTTGGCTCTTCACGCAGTTCGCTGTGAGTAGCTCAACGAGGAGCGTGGCGGTGTGCTTACAGCTCTTGCGTGCAAAGCGAGGGCCGTTGCGATTGATGTCTCGGATGGTAAAGCGGGTCCAGCCTTTCTGTTTCAGCCAGCGTAACAAACGATCCGCTTCTTCTCTTAGAGGGTTAACCGGCTCTTGCTCAGTCAAGCGCTGGATCTCGGCGAGGTAATAGTCCATTAGCGTTGAAGCGCGCTGAATATGCTCCTCGTTCAAGGCAGTGGCTTCTTCGATCACCGCCAGAACCCCCGCGATGCGCAGAATATTGGCAGCAGCTTTACTCGCGACGGACTGAACGCCGGCCAGCTCACCGAACTCGCCAGACTGGCACTCTATGGTGTCGTGAATATCAATCCAAGCCACGCGGGCGCTGTGCGTCAACTCCAATGTCGTGAGCTTGAGTGATCCGTCCTTGTTGGTCGCTAACGGTTTCTTCAGCAGATCAGTGATATGCGTTTGGTAGCGTTGGATCTTGGGGTCTTGCGTCAGATCCACCGCCTGGTACAGGCGCTGACCGATCAAACGTTCAGGCCAACTGATCAGGAATCTGCCGAGCACACCTTGGCCATTGATCATTGGATCTTTGAGGAATTGGTGAGCCAGGCACGGCTGCAGCATCAGATGCATGCTGAGACGACGATCATAGGCTCGCAGGCTTTCCCCGGGCGTGGACCGTGTCCGGTCAATGGGACTGCCATCCCAGATTTTCGACAGCGTGGTGATTGCTTTGAGCTGGTTCTCTTTACTCATGGTGCTGCCACCGAGGAATTGACCACCTTCGTCATTGAACAAGCCCATGCTTGGTAGCCCATAACACAAGTTTTTTGTGAGGCCTTCGATGGTAGGGTCGGTGGAAATCAGTCTTGGCTGGACGGGGTCGGAGAGTTCACAGATTTCAAGCTTTGCCTGTCGCTGAGCCTTGGCCGCAAGGCGGATGGCAGATTGGTAAGCATTGAGCTTTTCCGTGTACACAGACCACTGCTCTCGCTCCCAGTTATGTGCTGCAGAGAGAGCTTGATGGTCCACTGCACTTTTACGGTCGCCTGATGATGCGACCGTTAGCAAATACAGAGACAGCGGATAGGTGCGGCCATCGAGTTGTACGTTGCCGTGGCCTTGAGTCACTAGAGCCGCAGTGGCCAGCACCGATTGTGCTGCCATGGCTATCGGTGCGCCGATGACCTCTGCCATCCGTTCTACCGCGCCTCCCAGGAGTTCACCGAGTGCTTCGACCGGGTAGGTCAATGGTTGGGGCCGATAATCCAAGAGAGGGCTCGGTGGATCGCATTTTTCGCACAATTGCATCGACAACAATCTCCTAGGACGTCAGTTTTTTCATCGTTACTGAGGAGAAAGCACGCCGATGCGTCGGAGTTTCAACGCTCTACAATGCTCGGAATCGTCGTCACCTGCTCCTCGTGAGGCGTTGGTGTACTCTGCGCTCGACTCGCGATCAACCGGGACATCGGGGAGCGCAATTGACGTGGAAGACCTTGGATCTCGGTAGCTCTAGATAGATTTATGACCTTTTGTAAGATCGTCGAGCGAGCCACTTCAAGCGTTGCTGCGAAGCCTTCCCGACCGCAGCGGCGTTAGCGGAAAAGTAGGATCGATACTGGTGGTGGCGACGACCGCCAGTGTGTCGCCTCGCCCGTAGTCAGATCAGACGAGTGTTGTCGCCGGTGTCGCCGCCGTCGCCATCGAGTTGACTCTGATTAACGAATCGAGACGACTTTCTGGCTTCTGTTTTCATGGATTGCTGCGATTGAAAAGTCCCCTGTGGCCGCCTTTTGAATGTGCTCGCTCCACCAGGCCATCATTGGGCGTCGACGCTCAATGTAGTCCGCGCGGTTGTAAGCGCTTCTAACCTCATCTTTGTCGACATGAGCCAGGGCAACCTCAATCAGTTCGGCATCCCAGGCATGCTCGTTCAGGATAGTGCTCGCCATGGAGCGCAGTCCATGGCTTACGAGTCGCCCCTCAAACCCCATCCGTTTCAATGCCATGTTGGCGGTCTGGCTGTTGCAATGGGTGCGGGGATTACGGTCGGCGGGAAACACGTACTCTCTGTGTCCGCTGTAGGGCTTGATGGCTTCCAGGAGCGCCAAAGCGTGCTCCGTGAGCGGGATGATGTGTGTGCGGCGTTTCTTCATGCGCTCCGCTGGGATCGTCCAGATCTTCTTACCGAAGTCGATATCAGCCCATCGGGTGGTTGCAGCCTCTGCTGGCCGAGTCATCGTGTGGAGCTGCCATTCGATGAGGCATCGGGTGGTTCTTTTGATGCTGGCGTTGGCGATTGCCACCATGAGTTCGTTGAGCTCATCGGGGGGCAATGCTGCCATGTTTTTCTTCTTTGGTTTTTTGAAGACCGATCGAATTCCGCTCAGGGGGTTGGCGTGGATAAGTCCGTAGTTCACCCCGTAAGTCATGATTTCGTTGAGGCGTTGGGTCAGGCGCTTGACCGTTTCCAAGCTGCCTTTGGTTTCAAGTGGCCTAAGCAACTTGATGACCTGAGGTGCGCTGATTTCAGAAATTGGGGTCGCGTGTAAATCCGGGAAGATGTGCAGCGTGAGCGAGCGCCAAATGTCTTCAGCGTAGGCGGTTGTCACGGAGTCTTTCTTGAGTTCAAACCAGGCTGTCGCCACGTTTTGAAAGGTGTGCTCTGTCGCAGCTTTTTTCGCTTGGCGATCTGCATCGCGTTGCTCTTTCGGGTCCAGTCCTTGGGCAACCAGTTCCCTGGCTTCAACCGTGCGTTTTCGCGCATGAGCCAGGCTGAGTTCCGGGAACGTCCCCAGTCCCATGTTGATCCGTTTCTTGGTGACGGGATGGATGTAGTTGAAATTCCAAAGCCTCGAACCGTTGGTTCGGACTCGTAACTGAAGGCCGTCGCCGTCGGTCAATGTGTAGTCTTTGTCCTTGGGCTTGGCGGCTTTGATTTTTAGGTCTGAAAGGCGTGTGGCTCGGGCTCCCATGGGTACTCCAGCGCTGTTTGTGTATTCCAAAATTTACCAGTCACGGGCTTGGAATACGCCTTGGAATACATTTCAAAATGGATCTGCCTGAAGCGCTGTGGAGCTCAATGGCCCTGAAACCCCCGTATTTACTGGATTTCAGGCACAAAAAAAGACGTCCGTGGACGTCTTTAGATGATGAAGTGGTGGAGCCGGGGGGATTTGAACCCCCGTCCGCCAGTACTCCGCTGTCGGTACTACATGCGTAGCCGTTTCTATTAAGTTAACCCTCAGCGACCCGAAGGGCAGGGTGCTTTGGGCGAGTTGTGTAAGTTTTAGCCGCTTCGTCCACAACGTACTGCACGGCGATTCTGTTCTATATGACAATCATTTTGGGTTTACAGACATCCCCTGATGATTGCTGGACCCGAAGGTACCAGGAGCATTGTCAGCTGCAATTAAGCAGCGAGAGCAACACCGTATTGGTCGTCATTGGCAACTATAAGTAGTTGCAACAGTGGATTTACGACTTCTGTTACCAAGTCGGCATGCACCTAAAGTTTCGCAACCGGCGTCGAATCCTAAACGGCCCCGAACTCATTGCTCAGTACATCTGTTTGAGCAACAAGCGTGTGCAGTGTACGCCAATCGGTCTGCAAGGCCAACCCGAAGGTTGGCCGGGCTTGAATCAATTGTTGGTGCCGGAAGCTTTTTGGAGTTCCAGTTTGGTTTTGGAGGTTTCTGCAACGCAGTCGTCGGTTTTGCCAGCCTGTTTGAGCGCTTGGGCTTTGCTCAAGCTGGTTTCAGCAAGCTGGGCCTTTTCTGGCGAAGCTGAGAGCCCGGCCTTGAGATTGGTGATCTCTTGGATATTGGCATCACACAGGTCGGCAGGCTTGCCGTCAGCAAACGAAGTGGACGCCATCATCGATGCAGTAACGAACAGACCTAACAGTACAGAACGTTTCATGTGTATCTCCTTGAACCGAGTGGGTCCAGACTTCGCTGGCCGTCAGGACGGGCAACCGTATGGAAGAAAAACCCCGATCAGTCGGGGTTATTCTGTGGACTACAGTCGAACTCAAGGGTTCTATTTTTCTTCAGCAGGCCTTCGCCCGGGTCACGCGATCCACCAGATAGACCAGTCCGTGGTAGTCAATTCCGCCATGTTGCGTCAGACCGATCTCACAAGTCCGACTGGTGGAAATTCCCTCGCTGCAATGCTGTACGGCATCCTTGAGCGTGCGCAGCGAGTGGCTGTTCAGCTCCGGAGTGGTGAAGCCCTTGTCGCCGGCAAATCCGCAGCAGTGAATGCCTTCCGGGATCACCACGTTGTTGCTGCACTTGCGCGCCAGATCGATCAACGCCTGGCTTTCGCCCAGATGCTGAGTGCTGCACGTTACGTGCACAGCAATCGGTGCTTCTTGTGGAGTGAAGTCCAATCGATCAAGCAGATGCGTACGGATGAAGCGCACCGGGTCGTACAGATCCAGGCGGGTTTCTCCTACGTCCTGAACCAGGCGCAACGTGCACGGACTGGTGTCGCAATAGATCGGATCGAGTCCGCCGCGACTGGCGTGCAACAGGGCGCTGATCAGCTCTTGGCGTTTGTGTTCGGCCTGCTCGGCGTAGCCTTTTGAGGCGAAGGGCTGGCCGCAGCAGAGGTTGTCCTGATTGTCCGGGAAGACCACTTGGTAGCCGGCCTTCTCCAGCAAGCCACGGGTTTTGTCGTAGAGCGACATTTGCTCTTTGTCACCCGCCGCCGGGCCCATCACTCGCGACACACACGCGGCTAGATAGACCACACGCGGGCGCTCGTCCGACACGCTGGGGCTGAAGCGAATGGCCTTCTCCGGTTGCGGCATCGCATTCGTCCACAACGGCACCTGGCCTTTGGACAGGCGCGTAATGGTTGCCGAAAGTTTCGCCAGACGCGGTGCACCGAGCATCATTCGTGCGCCGTTGGCCACATGCAGGGTGAAGCGCGCGCCTTGCAGGGTCTTGGCGAAATTTCCTTCGATCCAGTCAGCGGTTTTCTGATGCGTCGCGTGTCGGGCTCGGAGTTTTTTCACCAACTCACCGGTATTGATGCCTACAGGGCAACGTTGCGCGCACAGACCGGTGGCGGCGCAGGTGTCGATGCCTTGGTACTCGTAGGCTTTTTCCAGTTCGGTGGTGTCGACACCTGCACGTTTTTTCGCCTGAATATCGCGCCAGATCACAATGCGCTGGCGCGGGCTCAGGGTCAGTCCTTTCGACGGGCAGACCGGTTCGCAGAAGCCGCACTCGATGCACTTATCGACAATCTCGTCGGCCGCCGGCAGCGGCTTCAGATGTTTGAGGTGGATCTGCGGATCTTCGCTGAGCACCACGTCGGGATTGAGAATGCCGTTCGGGTCGAGCAGACGTTTGAGCTGCCACATCAGTTGATAGGCGTCGCTGCCCCATTCCAGTTCCACGAATGGCGCCATGTTGCGCCCGGTGCCGTGTTCAGCCTTTAACGAGCCGCCGAACTCCACCGCCACCAGTTGCGCGACGTCGTCCATGAACGCTTGATAGCGTGCGACTTCTTCCGGGTTGTTGAAGCCTTGGGTGAAGACGAAGTGCAGATTGCCTTCCAGTGCGTGTCCGAAAAGGATCGCTTCATCGTAGGCATGTTTGTCGAACAGCTCGATCAGGCGATTGACGCCGATCGCCAGTTGTTCGACCGGGAAGGTCACGTCTTCGATGATCACCGTGGTGCCGGTTTTGCGCACTGCGCCGACGGCGGGGAAGGTGTCCTTGCGGATCGCCCAGAGCTTGGCGTTCTCGGCAGGGTCTTCGGTAAAGTCGACCTGCTTCTCCACCGGGAAACCGCTGAGCGACGCCATGATCTGCGCCAGTTGTTCCTGTAGCAAAGTGGAAGATGCGGCGCGGGATTCGATCAGCAGCGCGCAGGCATTGTTCGACAGCTGTTGTACGAAAGCGGGCATGCCCGGTTTGTCTTGCACCGAGCGCAGGCTGCGCCGATCCAGCAGTTCTACGGCGGACACCGGTTGGCTTTTCAGTACGGTGACCGCGTTGCAGCAGGTTTCCACATCCGGAAACACGATCAGCGCCGAGGCCTTGTTCGGGTGGTCGATCACCGTGTCGTAAGTCACCGCGCTGATAAAACCGAGGGTGCCTTCGGAGCCGACCAGCAAGTGGCTCAAGATATCCACAGGCTCATCGAAATCCACCAAGGCGTTGAGCGAAAGGCCGGTGGTATTTTTCAGACGGTATTTGTGGCGGATTCGTGCAGCCAGTTCGGCGTTGGCGCGGGTCTCGCGGCCCAATGTCGCCAAGCGTTCGAGCAGATCGCCGTGGCTTACGCTGAATGCCGCGACACTGGCAGCGTCTTCAGTATCCAGACGTGTGCCATCGGCCAGCACCAGGCGAATCCCGGCCAGCGTGTGGTAGGTGTTTTGCGCGGTGCCGCAGCACATGCCGCTGGCATTGTTAGCGACGATGCCGCCAATCTTGCAGGCGTTGATCGACGCCGGATCGGGGCCGATCTTGCGCCCGAACGGTGCCAGCCATGCGTTGGCCTGTGCGCCAATCACTCCCGGTTGCAGGCGAATCTGCATGCCTTGGCCGCGAATCTCGCGGGCGTTCCAGTTATCCCCAAGCACGATCAAAACGGAATCGCTGATCGCCTGACCGGAGAGGCTGGTGCCCGCCGCACGGAAGGTCACTGGAACATGGTCGCGCTGAGCCAGTTTTAGCAGCGCCACCACTTCATCTTCGGACTCGACGCGGATTACCAGCTTCGGGATCAGTCGATAAAAACTGGCATCCGTACCAAAGGCCAGAGTCGATAACGGGTCATCAAAACGGCGCTCGGCTGGAATCAGTTGTTGCGCATCACGCAGGAAATTCACCGGAAGCGTCATTGGTCCTCCAGGATCAGCACCACGAGGTCTTTCGGGCCGTGGGCGCCGTAAGCCAGCACTTGCTCGATGTCCGCTGTTTTCGACGGGCCGGACACCAGCAACGCATTGGTCGGCATGCCCTGGGCCCACACGAATTCCTCTTGCACCTGATAGAAGTTGTCACGGATTTCGCTGGCCTTGAGCAGGGCGAAATGTACCGGCGGTACCAGGCTCATCAACCGCGGTTCTTCGCGGGTTGGCCAGAGGATCAAGCTGCCGGTGGCGGCGATTGCACCGAGGGTGCCGGTGAGGCTGGCCGGGGTGTCGTTGAACAGTTCGGCTTTCCACTCTTCCATCGGCCGGTCGTAGGATTTCAGTGTTGGCAGATCAGGATTGTTCGCCCAATGCTGTGTGATTTTCTGCCCGTACGCTGTCGTCGGTGCGATCAACAGACTCGGCAACTGGCGGTCGCGCAACAATTGTGCGAGCAATGCCGGCCATTCTTCGCCCGAGGTCAGGTGGATTTCGGTGTGCACCGCTTCCATCAATTTGCGCAGTTGCGGGATGCGTTGTTCGGCGCTGTAGGTGTAAGGCAGCGTCACCAGATCGACATCGAAGTTGTCGGCAATCGGCGTGGCGCCAGTCAGACTTTTCCGCAGCTTGGCGAGGATATTGTGCTTGGCGCTCATCAGCGGTCTCCCTGTTTGGCCAGATGCTCGCGGGCCATGTCGTGCAGTGAGCGGGCAGCGGGTTTCGGCGCGCTGTGATTTTGTGTCCATGGGCCGACATTGCTCGGGGTCAGGGCACGCAGGCGCGTGGCGAAGAAGCCGAACAATCGATACAAGGTCGGAGAGCTGTTGAGCTTGGCCCAGGCGTTCCAGATGAAACGTTCCTTGCGCGAATACTTGCTGCCCTGGCCGCGCATCACTTGATTCGGGCTGTCCGGGGCTTTGACGTTCTCTTCGCGCAGGCGCCGCAGGATTGCCGGGATCGGAATTTTTACTGGGCACACTTCACCGCAGGCACCGCACAGCGACGAAGCGCTCGGGTGATCGGGGACTTTGGCCAGACCGACCATGTGCGGGGTGATGATTTTGCCGATCGGTCCCGGGTACACCTCGCCATAGGTGTGGCCACCGACGCGGGTGTAGACCGGGCAATGGTTCATGCAGGCGCCGCAGCGGATGCAGTTCAAGGTCTGACGCAATTCACTGTCGGCGAAGGCCTGACTGCGACCGTTGTCGAGCAACACCAGATGCACTTCCTGCGGTCCGTCGAGCTCGTGTTCCTTGCGCGGGCCGGAGATCATGTTGACGTAAGTGGTGATCGGAATGCCCAGCGCCGAACGCGTCAGCAGTGACAGCAACGGCACCACGTCACGCAGGTTTTCCACGACTTTTTCGATGCCGGTGACGGCGATGTGCACCGGTGGCACGGTGGTGGTCATGCGCCCGTTGCCTTCGTTTTCCACCAGCAACAGGGTGCCGGTTTCGGCGACGGCGAAGTTGACACCGGAGACGCCGATGTCCGCTTCAAAGAATTTCTGCCGCAGGACTCTGCGACCGATCTGAATGAGTTGGTCAACGTCCTTGGTGTATTCCACGCCAAGTTTGTCGTGGAACAAGGACGCGACCTGACCGGCATTCTTGTGGATCGCCGGCATAATGATGTGTGAAGGCTTCTCGTGGTCGAGCTGGACGATGTATTCCCCCATATCGGACTCCAGACATTCAATGTCCCGAGCCTCGAGGAAATGGTTCATCTCCATCTCTTCGCTGACCATCGATTTGCCCTTGATCACTTGCCGCGCCTCGTGAGCGCGGATGATCGATAAGACGATGCCATTGGCCTCGTCCACCGTTTCCGCCCAGTGCACTGTCACACCGTTGCGGGTCAGGTTCTGTTCCAGTTGCTCGAGCAGGTCGGGCAGCTTGGACAGCGCGCGGGCCTTGATCGAATTGCCCAGTGCGCGCAAATGTTCTCTTTCGTGGGCATCACTGAAAGCGGCTGCCCGCTTGACCATCAGTGAGTCCATGGCAGTGCGGAAATTGTTCCGTAGCTGCTGATCGCCCAAGGCATTGTGTGCCCGGGTGCGGAAATCTTCTTCTACGGCGACCGTAGGAATAATCGCGGAAGTGCTCATTGCGCACCTCCGGTTCGTTGCCACAAGAAGCTCGCGAGATGTTGCCCGCGCAGCGCTTCTTTTTGTTTCTCCAATGCGCCGTTGATGTTCATCAAACAGCCACAGTCGGCGCTCAACACCTTGTGCGCGCCTGAATCCTTCAACGCTTGGGTCTTGTCAGCCACCATCGCGCCGGAAATGTCTGGCATACGGACGCTGAATGTCCCACCGAAGCCACAGCATTCGCTTTCGTGGTCATGGTTGACCCGTTCCACGTTGCTCAACTGCGCCAACAACTCGCGGCCGTGCAGGTGGGTGTTCATTTCACGGCGTGCCGAACACGAAGTGTGCAGCGCGACTTTGACCGGCTCACCGCCGTCCTTGAACTGCACCTTGCAGACAAACAGCAGAAACTCGGCCAGTTCATAGGTGCGGGCCGCAAGTGCCTGAACCTGTTTCAACGTCTCCGGCTCGTCCTTGAACAAGTCGGCGTAATGCTCACGCAGCATGCCGGCGCAGGAACCCGACGGCACCACCACCGGATAATCCCCGGCAAACAGCGCCAGTTGCGAGCGCGCTACCATCCGCGCCTGCTCGGTGTAACCCGAGGTGTAGGCCGGTTGGCCGCAGCAACTCTGCCCTTGCGGATACTCGACCCGGATCCCTTCGCGCTCCAGCAAGTGGATCGCGTCCATCCCGGCTTCGGGGTAGAACAGGTCGACCACACACGTGCCGAACAGGTAGACCCGCGACGGTTTCTCGCTGGGGTATTGCCGAGGTTCGGGCAGTGGCGGTGCCACGCGGGTCGCGTTTGGCACAGCGTTGTAAAAAAGCTCGCTCATCAGGCGTGTCTCCGGGTGGGCCCGGTTATCCGTCTGTGGCGGCTGCTGAATATAAAGAGCGTTGCTTTCAGCAGCCTTACAGACCGGGTTGTGAATTGCTGACGCCGAAATCACGGATCGGCGTCGGTTATTTCTGTTTCGCGTGTAGGTTTAGTGCACCAGCATGCCGGTGAACCAGTAGGCCTGAGCCAGGGTGATCAAACCGACAATCGTTGCAAAGAATAGGCTGTGCTTGAGGGTGAAGCGGAACAGATCCGACTCCTTGCCCACCAGACCGGTCGCGGCGCAGGCCACGGCGATCGATTGTGGCGAGATCATCTTGCCGGTCACGCCGCCACTGGTGTTCGCCGCCACCAACAAGGTGTCGTTGACGCCGATCTGGTGAGCGGTGGTCGCTTGCAGCGAGCTGAACAGGGCGTTGGATGAAGTATCCGAACCGGTGAGGAACACGCCCAGCCAGCCAAGGAACGGTGAGAAGAACGGGAACGCCGCGCCGGTCGCTGCCAATACCAGCGCCATGGTCGAAGACATGCCGGAGTAGTTGGTGACGAAGGCGAACGCCAGCACCATGCCGATCGACAGGATTGGCCAGCGCAGTTCGTAGAAGGTCTCTTTCAAAGTGGTCAGACCAGTTTTGAAATTGATCTTCAAGACCAGCATCGAGATCAGCGCGGAGAAGAAAATCGCCGTGCCGGTCGCGGAAATCGGATCGAGTTTGAACACCGCTGGAATGGCAGTCGGGACGGCTACGATCGGTGCGGTTTTGATCACTAATTGATCAAGGTGTGGGATCGCGAAGTTGAACACCCAGCTGTACATCGAACCGCCAGCGGCGAACATCGCCTTGAAAGGCTTCAGCGTCCAGATCGTTACCAGCACGGTGAGGATCAGGAACGGTGACCAGGCTTTGAAAATTTCCCCGAGGCTGTAAGGCGACGCCACGGTGGTGCGCTTCTGGCCGAAACCGCCGACGCTGGCGGTGATCGCTGCGCTCGACGTGGCGCCGGCGATTTGCGCGCCTGCGGTGCGTTTTGGCTGCCAGATTTTCAGGAACAGGGTCAGCGATATCAGGCTGGCCAGCGCCGAGGTGATGTCCGGCAATTCTGGCCCAATGAAGTTCGAGGTGAAGTATTGGGTGATGGCGAAGCTCAGGCCCGCAACCAACGCCGCTGGCCAGGTTTCACGTACGCCGCGCAGGCCGTCCATCATGAACACCAGCCAGAACGGCACGAACAGCGACAGCAGCGGCAGTTGGCGACCGGTCATGGCGCCGATCTTGAACGCGTCGATACCGGTGACTTGGCCGGCGACGATGATCGGGATCCCCAGTGCACCGAACGCTACCGGTGCGGTGTTGGCGATCAGGCACAGGCCAGCGGCGTACAGGGGGTTGAAGCCCAGTCCGACCAGCAACGCGGCAGTAATCGCCACGGGTGCGCCGAAACCGGCGGCACCTTCCAGGAACGCTCCGAAGCAGAAACCGATCAGCAGCACTTGCAGGCGCTGGTCGTCAGTAATCGATAACACCGAGCTGCGAATGACCTCGAACTGACCACTTTTGACCGTCAGTTTGTAGAGGAACACCGCCGCGACAATGATCCAGGCAATCGGCCACAGGCCGTAGGCGAAGCCATATCCGGCAGCGGCGAAGGCCATGTCGACCGGCATCTGGAACGCGAAGATCGCCACGGCAATCGACAGGGCGAGGGTGATGCTCCCGGCTACATGGCCTTTGAGGCGGAACACCGCCAATGCGAGGAAAAAGAACACGATGGGGATGACGGCCGCGAGTGCGGACACGCCGAGACTGCCGAGCGGGCTGTAGAGCTGTTGCCAGGTTTGCATATGGGGTGGCCCCTAATTGTTGTTGGTCAGGCACTGTCAGCGTTCTTGGATAATTGGTAATACCAATTTACAATCGCTGTTGGCTAGGGTAAAAGCCTTGGTGTCGGTGTGTCAATTTGTCGCCCTGAAACTTTTGTCGAACAAGCGGTGCAGATCGCATCTGATCTGGTTTGCGCAAGTGGTGTCTGGTAGGTGTCGGCAAGGCGCCGATAGGCCAGAATAGAGAGCCCGGCGAGCGGTCGGGATCGTGGAGAAATGAGTTATGGGGTTTGATCAGATACGTCAGCGCCGTTTGTCTGACGATATTGTCGAGCGACTTGAGGGGATGATCCTTGAGGGCACGCTGAAGTCCGGTGAGCGGTTGCCGGCGGAGCGCACGCTGGCAGAACAATTTGGCGTATCACGGCCGTCGCTGCGTGAAGCGATCCAGAAACTGGCGGCCAAAGGTCTGCTGGTCAGTCGTCAGGGTGGCGGCAACTATGTCGTGGAAAGCCTCGGCTCGACGTTCAGTGATCCGCTGCTGCAGTTGCTCGAAAGCAATCCTGAAGCACAGCGCGATCTACTGGAGTTTCGGCATACTTTGGAGGCATCGTGCGCCTATTACGCCGCATTGCGCGCCACCGATGTCGATCGTGAGCGGCTGACCGCCGCGTTTGAAGAGCTGCAGGACTGCTATTCGCGTCACGATGAGGTCAGTCGGGCGGAGGAGGGCGCGGCGGATGCGAAATTTCATCTGGCGATTGCTGAAGCCAGTCATAACGCGGTGCTGCTGCACACCATTCGTGGCTTGTTTGATCTGCTCAAGCGTAACGTCGTTACCAACATCGGCGGCATGTATAAGCAGCGCACGGAAACCCGCGACATGCTGATTACCCAGCATCGGGAATTGTATCTGGCGATTATTGAAGGTCGCGCGGAGCAGGCACGTGAGGTTTCCAGCCGACATATTTTGTATGTGCAGGAAGTGCTGGAAGAGGTGCGGCAAGAGGTTCAGCGCATGGCCCGGGCGGAGCGGCGCAAGGGGATGTGATCAGTTGTTTTTGTGTTGATGCTGCAATAGCTTTCGCGAGCAAGCTCGCTCCCACATTGAAATGCATTCCAAGGTGGGAGCGAGCTTGCTCGCGAATACGCTTTAAAGACAGAGGAAATTAATCTTCCTTGCCCTTGTTGCGCACCGCACGCTGCAGTTCACGACCAGCGTCGCGCTCGCGCTCGGTATCACGCTTGTCGTATTCCTTCTTGCCCTTGCCCAGAGCAATTTCGCACTTGACCATGTGCTTGCTCCAGTACCAGGACAGGCAGACGCAGGCGTAACCCTTTTGCTGCACAGCGGCGGCGAGCTTTTCCAGCTCGCGGCGGTTGAGCAGCAATTTGCGTGTGCGCACCGGGTCAGCGATGACGTGGGTGCTTGCGGTCATCAGAGGCGTGATGTGGCTGCCGAGCAACCATGCTTCGCCATCCTTGAGCAGGACATAGCTGTCGACCAGCTGTAGCTTGCTTGCCCGCAGACTTTTTACTTCCCAGCCGGCCAGGACCAGACCAGCCTCGAACTTGTGCTCGATGAAGTAATCGTGTCGCGCCTTTTTGTTCTGCGCGATGGTCCCTGTTGGGTGTTTCTTCTGTTTAGCCATAGGGGCGGCATTATATGGAGATAAACCGCCGTCGGCTACGGTGTTGCTGCGTGCTTGAGCAGGTTGAGTGAATCCCGGACAATGCGGCCTCTTTTTCTAACGCTTGGGCGTGATAAACGATGTCGACAGACAAGGTTTCTGTCCACGGCAGTTGGGCTAGCCGCTGGGTATTCATACTCGCCGCGACCGGTTCGGCCGTGGGACTGGGTAGTATCTGGAAGTTCCCCTACATGGTCGGGGTCTACGGCGGCGGCGCCTTTGTGCTGATGTTTCTGGCGTGCATCGCGCTGATCGGCATCCCGGTCATGCTCGCTGAAACCCTGATCGGCCGGCGCGCCCGCCAGAGTCCGGCGAACGCCTTGAAGGTGCTGGCGCTGGAAGCCGGACATTCGGGCAAGTGGTCGTGGGGCGCATTTGCCGGGATGATCACGGCATTGTTGATCCTGTCTTTCTATAGTGTGGTCGGCGGCTGGTCGCTGGACTACATTGTCGATATGGGCCGCGGCGACTTCCAGGGCGCCACAGCCGATCAGGTCGGCGCCTATTTCGGCAATGTCATCTCCAATCCATGGCGTCTGACACTTTGGCATACGATTTTCATGCTGCTGTCGGCCTTCGTCATCGCCAAGGGCGTGGTCGCCGGGCTTGAGCGCAGCCTGCGCATCATGATGCCGCTGCTGTTCGTGATGATTCTGGTGTTGCTGGGTTACAGCATGACCACCGGGCATTTCATGGAGGGCGTGCATTTCATGTTCGACTTCCACCCGGAAAAAGTCCTCGACGGCTTGTTGCCGGCAATGGGGCACGCGTTCTTCTCGCTGAGCGTCGGTGTCGGTTCGATCATGATCTACGGTGCTTATATGCCGAAGAGTTCATCGTTGTCGGGCACCGTTGTCGGCGTGGCACTGCTCGATACCTTTGTTTCGCTGATCGCCGGTCTGGCCTTGTTCCCGATTGTATTTGCCGGCGGCCTGAACCCTAGCGAAGGGCCGGGGCTGATGTTCGTCAGTCTGCCATTTGCCTTTGGTAATGTGGCGTTCGGGCAACTGATGGGCGTGGTGTTCTTTGTGCTGGTGGCGATTGCCGCCTGGAGCTCGGCGATCTCCCTTCTGGAACCGATGGTTGCCTACTTGGTTGAGCGCACCAAAGTCAGCCGCGCGTGGGTGACTTTCTGGCTTGCCTTCACTTGCTGGTTCGTCGGTCTGGGCACGGTGTTCTCCTTCAATATCTGGAAGGAAGCCAAATTTTTCGTGAACGAAGGCGGGATGTTCCATCTCTACCAATGGGGTGCGCAGAGCGGTCTGGACTTCTTTGGTGTGATCGATTTCTTCACCTCACGGATCATGCTGCCGCTCGGTGGCCTGTGTTTCGTGCTGTTTGCCGGATGGGTGATGGGGCGTGAAGCGGTACGCGACGAGTTGTCGATCCGCAATCCGCTATTGTTCGCCCTGTCTTTGTTCTTGATGCGCTACGTGGCGCCCATCGGCATTCTTGTAGTGTTTGCCGCTCAGCTCTGGAAGTAACGCTCACATGACGACACATATTCAACGATCGGCGTTGCTGCCGTACCCGGCGCAATTTCTCTACGACCTGGTCAACGACGTGGCGCGCTACCCGGAATTTCTGCCGTGGTGCTCCTCGGCGGAAGTGCTGGAAAGCTCGTCGGAGCATATGCGCGCCAGTGTTGGCGTGGCCAAGGGCGGCCTCAGTCAGCATTTCGTGACGCGTAATACGCTGGTGCCGGGGCAGTCGATTGAAATGAACCTGGAAGAAGGCCCGTTCAATCAGTTGCACGGTGTGTGGGTGTTCAAGGTGTTGAACGAGAAGGCCTGCAAGATCAGTCTGGATCTGTCGTTCGATTACGCCGGACCGCTGGTGCGCGCGACGCTGGGGCCGCTGTTCAATCAGGCGGCCAATACGCTGGTGGACGCGTTCTGTCAGCGCGCCAAGCAGATGCATGGTTGAGCCGGTGATCGAGGTAGAGGTGGTATACGCGGCGGTGGATCGTCAGGTATTGCGCTCGTTCAGCGTCAATGAAGGTGCGACGGTGCGGGCTGCGGTGCTTGCGTCGGGTATCGCTAGCGAGTTTCCCGAGTTGAATCTGGCGGAGTGCCCGCTGGGCATCTTTGGCAAAGTGGTTGCTGACCCGGACTCGCGGGTTATTCATGCAGGGGAGCGCATCGAGATTTACCGCCCATTGCTTGCCGATCCGAAAGAGGTTCGGCGCTTGCGAGCGGCCAAGGCTGCCGAGGCCAAAGCGCGAAACGCGTAAAAAGCCAAATCGCAGGCAATAAAAAACCCGGAATTTCCGGGTTTTTTATTGCGTCGCAAATTATTGCGGCGAGGTGTCCAGCGGCTCTGGTGTTGGAACCGGAACGGTTTCCACACCATCGACGTCCTTCTGGATCTGATCCAGCAAGGAACCTGGCTTGACCGGTTTTTCCGGTTTTGGCTTCTCGGCGTTTTCAGCAGGAGCGGTCACGGTCGTGCCATTGTCCTTGCCGAGAATGGCTTCGTCACGGCTTACGCCCGGCATAAAGTCACCGGACAGGCTGACAAGCTGGTCGTTTGAGTTGAAAATAACGCTGATGCGTTCCTGTTGGCGTTCACCGCCACCCGGTTGCAGGCTGTACAGATAATCCCAGCGATCGGCATGGAACGTGTCGACAAGCAGAGGGTTACCCATGATAAACCGTACTTGCGGCCGGGTCATTCCCGGGCGTAACTGGTCTATCATGTCCTGCGTGACGACATTGCCCTGCTGGATGTCGATTTTGTAAACCCCGGGGAATGAACAACCGGCGAGTGCGAGCAGTCCCACAAAGGTGAAACTGGTTAGCAAGAGCTTGGTGTTTTGCATCGGTGGGCGACTTCCACTATCTTGGCTGGGACAACGTAAACGCCGATCATACCCGCATTAAGAGAAGCTGCGAAGCAGCATCGCGAGAAAGCTGACCATGGTTGAAAATAGCGAACTACGCAAAGCCGGCCTCAAAGTGACCCTGCCACGGGTCAAGATCCTGCAAATGCTCGACTCTACAGAGCAGCGTCACATGAGTGCCGAGGACGTCTACAAGGCGTTGATGGAGGCTGGTGAGGACGTCGGTCTGGCCACGGTTTACCGTGTTCTGACCCAGTTCGAAGCGGCTGGCCTCGTGGTCCGTCACAACTTCGACGGCGGCCATGCGGTATTCGAATTGGCCGACGGTGGCCACCACGACCATATGGTCAACGTGGAAACCGGTGAAGTCGTCGAATTCGTCAGCCCGGAAATCGAAAAGCTCCAGAAGGCAATTGCCGAGGAGCACGGTGTTGATCTGGTAGATCACAATCTGGTGCTGTACGTGCGCAAGAAAAAGTAAGCATGTCGCGCGAATTTCACATTCGCGAAACGAACGAAGGCGACCCAAGGGTCGCCTTTGTGCTTTCTGTCATTGCTAAACCTTGGCAGTGACCACCATTTTTTTCGCGTGGGCCAGGGATTCCTTGGTCAGATCGATGCCGCCGAGCATCCGTGCCACTTCTTCTATACGGTCATTCTTGCTCAGTTTGGAAACGGCAGTGTGCGTTGCCTCTTCACCGCGCACCTTGTGCACGAACAGATGCTGATGGCCTTGCGCGGCCACTTGCGGCAAGTGCGTGACAGTCAGTACCTGGCCGCGATCGCCGAGACGGCGCAACAGTTGGCCGACAATTTCTGCGGTCGGGCCACCGATGCCGACGTCCACTTCGTCGAATACCAGCGTCGGAACACGGGATGTCTGTGCGGTGATGACCTGAATCGCCAGGCTGATCCGTGACAGCTCACCGCCGGAAGCGACTTTCGCCAGCGCCTTCAGCGGCTGGCCCGGGTTGGCGCTGACCAGCAATTCGACCTGTTCCAGCCCGTTGGGCAATAACTCGTCGCTGCTGTTGGCCTTCAATTCGATGGTGAAGCGACCCCCCGGCATGCCCAGTCGCTGAATTTCCTGCTCAACCGCGCTGGCGAGACTGCCGGCGGCCTGATGACGCAAATCGCTCAGTTCTCGGGCTTTCTCCTGATAGTGGCGGGCGTAGGAGGCCAATTCTTCACCCAGGCGCTCAATGGATTCGTCATTGGCGTTGAGGGTTTCGATCTCATCCAGCAGTTTCTGCTGCATTTCGCCGACTTCGGTGGGTTGAATCCGGTGTTTGCGCGCCAGGGTATAAATAGCGTCGAGACGTTCTTCCAGATATTGCAGGCGCGCCGGATCGGCATCGAAGTTATCGAGGAAGCGATTCAGTTCGCCAACGGCTTCTTCGACCTGAATCTGTGCGCTGGTGAGCAAACTGCTCGCTTCGCCCAGTGCGCCAACGGAATTGTTCACGCTCGACAGGCGATTAAGGCTGGCGGTCAGTGCATTCAATACATTGCCGGAATCGCTTTCGCTGCATTGTTCGACCACTTGCCGACAAATGCCCAGCAAGGTTTCGGCGTTGGTCAGGTTTTTGTGTTCCTGCTCAAGTTGCTCCAGCTCGTTATCACCGAGGCCGAGGTTTTCCAGCTCTTCAAGTTGATAGCTCAGCAATTGATGGCGGGCGCGTTGTTCGTCGCCGGAATTGGAGAGGCGCTCCAGCTCCTGGCGAGTCTGGCGCCAGCGCTGGGCGGCGAGCTGAACCTGGCGGGCCAGGTCGGTAGCGCCGGCGTACTCGTCCAGCAGGCGGCGGTGAGTATCGGTTTTCAGCAGGGACTGGTGTTCATGCTGGCTATGGATATCGATCAACAACTCGCCCAATGACTTGAGGTCGCCGAGCGGGCAGGGGGTGCCGTTGATGTAGCCGCGTGAACGACCTTCGGAGGTGATCACCCGGCGCAGAATGCACGGGCCGTCGGTCTCCAGGTCACGCTCGGCCAGCCATGCGCTGGCTTCAGGGATGTCCGCCAGATCGAAGGTCGCGAGGATGTCGGCCTTGTCGGCGCCGGGGCGCACCACGCCGCTGTCGGCACGATCGCCGAGGGTCAGGCCCAGCGCGTCGAGCATGATCGACTTGCCGGCGCCGGTTTCACCCGTGATCACGCTCATCCCGCGATCAAGTTCGAGATCGAGATGTTCAACGATGGCGTAGTTATGTACGGACAGGTGCACCAGCATAAAGGCCGCTCCCAAGCTAAAGGTCTGGTTATTTATACAGTGTTTTGTTTCGCGCTGACAATGCCCTCCCTTAGGTCGATTTGCTTGAACCGAAAATCTGCTTAGCGCATTGAGGAATGAAGATTCGACACTTTTTTGTAGGGTTAATGTTTGAAGGCCCTTGAAGCCTGATTTTGCGGCCCCATATATCGGGGCAGAAGCGCGAGTCAGGCTCGCGGACGAAATTGAAAGGAGAATTCTATGGCTGACGAACAGACAGTAGATACGCAAAACCCAGAAGCCAATCAGGCGCCCGAAGGTTCGGGTGATGACCTGGCGACCCGTGTACAAGTGCTCGAAGAGCAATTGGCCGCCGCGCAGGATCAATCTCTGCGTGTTGCTGCCGATCTGCAGAACGTCCGTCGCCGTGCCGAGCAGGATGTCGAGAAGGCGCACAAGTTTGCCCTGGAAAAATTCGCTGGCGACCTGTTGCCGATCGTCGACAGCCTGGAGCGCGGCCTTGAGCTGTCGAACCCGGACGACGAAAGCATTCGTCCGATGCGCGAAGGCATCGAGCTGACGCTGAAGATGTTCCACGACACCCTCAAGCGTTATCAGCTGGAAGCGATCGATCCGCACGGCGAACCGTTCAACGCCGTTCAGCATCAGGCGATGGCCATGCAAGAAAGCGCCGACGTAGAACCGAACAGCGTTCTGAAGGTGTTCCAGAAGGGCTACCAGCTCAACGGTCGCCTGCTGCGTCCGGCCATGGTTGTGGTCAGCAAGGCGCCTGCGCCAATTTCGCCTTCGATTGACGAGAAGGCTTGAAATTAGCCGCAAGGCCCCCATTTAGAAGTCAAGCGTTTAAGTATTACCGCAGTCAGCCACCACTGCTGCGGCAAAAAAATCCAAAGTTTCGGGAGAGTTAACATGGGCAAAATTATCGGTATCGACCTGGGGACCACCAACTCCTGCGTCTCCGTGCTGGAAAACGGCAAAGCAAAAGTTATTGAAAACGCTGAAGGCGCGCGTACCACGCCGTCGATCATCGCTTACGCCAACGATGGCGAAATTCTGGTAGGTCAGTCGGCCAAGCGTCAGGCTGTGACCAACCCGCACAACACTCTGTACGCGGTGAAGCGTCTGATCGGTCGTCGTTTCGACGAAGAAGTTGTGCAGAAAGACATCCAGATGGTCCCTTACAAGATCGTCAAGGCTGACAACAACGACGCCTGGGTTGAAGTGAACGGCCAGAAAATGGCACCGCCACAAATCTCGGCTGAAATTCTGAAGAAGATGAAGAAGACCGCCGAAGACTACCTCGGCGAGACCGTGACCGAAGCGGTGATCACCGTTCCGGCCTACTTCAACGACAGCCAGCGTCAGGCGACTAAAGACGCCGGCCGCATCGCTGGTCTGGACGTAAAACGCATCATCAACGAACCGACCGCAGCTGCTCTGGCTTACGGTATGGACAAGGCCAAGGGCGATCACACCGTGATCGTTTATGACCTGGGTGGCGGTACTTTCGACGTTTCCGTGATCGAGATCGCTGAAGTTGATGGCGAGCACCAGTTCGAAGTTCTGGCCACCAACGGTGACACGTTCCTCGGCGGTGAAGACTTTGACATTCGTCTGATCGACTACCTCGTTGACGAATTCAAGAAAGAAAGCGGCATGAACCTCAAAGGTGACCCGCTGGCCATGCAGCGCCTGAAAGAAGCCGCTGAGAAAGCCAAGATCGAACTGTCGTCCGCTCAGTCGACCGACGTCAACCTGCCGTACATCACTGCAGACGCGACCGGTCCTAAGCACCTGAACGTGAAGATCTCGCGTGCCAAGCTCGAAGCACTGGTTGAAGACCTGGTTCAGCGCACCATCGAACCTTGCCGCATCGCCATGAAAGACGCCGGTCTGGACGTTGGCGCGATCAACGACGTGATTCTGGTCGGTGGTCAGACCCGTATGCCGCTGGTACAGAAGCTGGTTACCGATTTCTTCGGTAAAGAAGCTCGTAAAGACGTTAACCCGGACGAAGCTGTTGCCATGGGTGCTGCGATTCAGGGCGCTGTTCTGGCTGGTGACGTGAAAGACGTTCTGCTGCTCGACGTCAGCCCGCTGACCCTGGGTATCGAAACCATGGGTGGCGTGATGACCGCGCTGATCGAGAAAAACACCACGATTCCTACCAAGAAATCGCAAGTGTTCTCGACTGCTGACGACAACCAGGGCGCTGTGACCATTCACGTTCTGCAGGGCGAGCGTAAGCAAGCCACTCAGAACAAGTCCCTGGGCAAGTTCGACCTGGCCGACATTCCACCTGCTCCACGTGGCGTGCCGCAGATCGAAGTGACCTTCGACATCGACGCTAACGGCATCCTGCACGTTGGTGCGAAAGACAAGGCCACCGGCAAGACCCAGTCGATCGTGATCAAGGCCAACTCCGGTCTGTCCGACGAAGAAATCGAGCGCATGGTGCGTGATGCCGAAGCCAACGCTGAGGAAGACCGCAAGTTCGAAGAACTGGCCGCTGCCCGTAACCAGGGTGACGCACTGGTTCACTCGACGCGCAAAATGATTGCTGATGCGGGCGACAAAGTCACCGCCGAAGAGAAGACTGCGATCGAAGCTGCTGTGGTTGCTCTGGAAGCCGCTGTCAAAGGCGACGACAAGGCTGCCATCGAAGCCAAGGTTGAAGAGCTGTCGAAAGTCTCCGCTCCGGTTGCTCAGAAGATGTACGCCGAACAGGCTCAGCCAGCTGATGGCGCAGCCCCGCAAGGCGAATCGGCTGAGAAGGCTGACGACGTTGTCGATGCAGAGTTCGAAGAAGTCAAAGACCACAAGTAAGTTGTTGGTCGGCCGGTTGACTGCCTTTAGGCAGTGACTGGTAGGATGTCGCCGCGCGGGAGCTAGCTCCCGCGTTGGCGTATCTGGAATACGCGAATTTTTACAGCATGCGACAAGGTTCGGATGTTGGCGGTATGGCCGGGAATGCTCCTGCTTTTCGCGCCGCAAGTACCGCAAGAAACAAAGACCAGGATCGTTGAATTGACGTGAGTTGGGTCCGGGCCTGTATTGGGGCTCAACGAGTTTGGCCATCCTCAGGAGGGGTTTGCCGAACGTCCTCAAGAGTGCAGAAGACTTATGGCAAAGCGTGACTATTACGAAGTGTTGGGTGTTGAGCGTGGCTCAAGCGATGCGGACCTGAAGAAGGCTTACCGTCGTCTGGCGATGAAGCACCACCCGGACCGTAATCCCGATGACAAAGCATCGGAAGAAATGTTCAAAGAGGCCAACGAGGCCTATGAAGTGCTGTCCGACTCGAGCAAGCGTGCGGCGTACGATCAGTACGGCCATGCCGGCGTCGACCCGAGCATGGGTGGCGGTGGTGCCGGTTTCGGTGGTCAGAACTTCTCGGACATCTTCGGTGATGTCTTCAGTGATTTCTTCGGTGGCGGTCGCGGCGGTTCCCGTGGCGGCGCTCAGCGTGGCAGCGACTTGCGCTACACCCTGGAGCTGAATCTGGAAGAAGCGGTGCGCGGCACGTCGGTGAATATCCGCGTTCCGACGCTGGTCAACTGCAAGCCGTGCGACGGTTCGGGTGCCAAGAAAGGCTCCTCTCCATCGACGTGCCCGACTTGCGGCGGCATCGGCCAGGTGCGCATGCAGCAGGGCTTCTTCTCGGTGCAGCAAACCTGCCCGCGTTGCCATGGTCAGGGCAAGATCATTTCCGATCCGTGCGATTCCTGCCACGGTGACGGTCGCGTTGAAGAGTACAAAACCCTATCGGTCAAAGTGCCGGCCGGCGTCGATACCGGTGACCGCATTCGTCTGTCCGGCGAAGGCGAAGCGGGTACGCAGGGCGGCCCGACGGGCGACCTGTATGTGGTTATCAATGTCCGCGAGCACGACATCTTCCAGCGCGATGGCAAGCATCTGTTCTGCGAAGTGCCGATCAGCTTCGTCGACGCAGCACTGGGCGGCGAACTGGAAATCCCGACCCTCGACGGTCGCGTCAAACTGAAAATCCCTGAAGGCACTCAGACCGGCAAGCAGTTCCGTGTACGCGGCAAAGGCGTGGCGCCGGTGCGTGGCGGCGGTGCAGGCGATCTGATGTGCCGCGTTGCGGTCGAAACGCCGGTCAATCTGAACCGTCGTCAGCGCGAACTGCTGGAAGAATTCCGCAGCTCGCTGGCCGACGACAATAGCCACTCGCCGAAAACCACCGGTTGGTTCGACGGCGTGAAGCGCTTCTTCGGCGATCTGTAAGGAGTCGGCATGCGACGTATAGCTGTGATGGGCGCTGCTGGGCGCATGGGTAAGATTCTGGTCGAGGCCGTGCAGCAGCGCGCGCCGCTGACCGGTTTGACCGCCGCCGTGGTTCGTCCTGGCAGCACGCTGATCGGCGTCGATGCGGGGGAGCTGGCCTCGCTGGGGCGTATCGGTGTGCCGCTGTCCGGGCATATCGAAGCCGTGGCTGAAGAGTTCGATGTGTTGATCGACTTCACGCTGCCGGAAGTGATGCTGAAAAACCTCGTGTTCTGCCGCAAGGCCGGCAAGGCCATGGTCATTGGCACCACCGGGCTGGATGCGGCGCAGAAGCAGTTGCTGGCCGACGCGGGCAAAGATATTCCGATCGTGTTCGCGGCCAACTTCAGTGTCGGTGTCAATCTGTCGCTGAAGCTGCTCGACATGGCGGCGCGCGTGCTGGGTGATGATGCGGATATCGAAATCATCGAAGCCCATCACCGGCACAAGATCGATGCGCCGTCGGGTACGGCGTTGCGCATGGGTGAAGTGATTGCCAGTGCGCTTGATCGTGATTTACAGAAAGTCGCGGTGTACGGTCGTGAGGGTCATACCGGCGCTCGTGAGCGTGAAACCATCGGTTTTGCCACTGTGCGTGGTGGTGATGTGGTCGGTGATCACACCGTGTTGTTCGCCTGCGAAGGTGAGCGCCTGGAGATCACGCACAAGGCGTCTAGCCGTATGACGTTCGCCAAGGGCGCGGTGCGTGCGGCGCTGTGGCTGGATGGTCGCGAGCCGGGTCTGTACGACATGCAAGACGTGCTCGACCTGCGTTGATACACTGCTGAACCCGGCGCAAACGCCCTGTTTGCGCTGGTTTTTCTCCGCTCGGCGACGACCTGTCGCATTCTCCGGCCTTTTTGGCTCTTTAGCGGTGGACCAAAAAAGGCTTTTTCTGTAAGCTACAGCTTTAGTGTGTCCACTAAAAGCGCGCAGAATAATTCAGTGAAGAAGCGGGGTGACGTGTCCATACGTCACTCCGCTTTTTTACAACCTGCGATCGCCCTTTCATGCGTTATTTACGGGAGGTCTTCTTGACTAAGCCAGCCATACTTGCCCTTGCTGATGGCAGCATTTTTCGCGGCGAAGCCATTGGTGCCGACGGTCAAACCGTTGGTGAGGTGGTGTTCAACACCGCAATGACCGGCTATCAGGAAATCCTTACCGATCCTTCCTACGCCCAACAGATCGTTACCCTGACTTACCCGCACATCGGCAACACCGGCACCACGCCGGAAGATGCCGAGTCCGACCGCGTCTGGTCCGCTGGCCTGGTTATTCGCGACCTGCCGCTGGTAGCGAGCAACTGGCGTAACACGATGTCCCTGTCCGATTACCTGAAAGCCAACAACGTTGTGGCAATCGCCGGTATCGACACCCGTCGCCTGACCCGCATCCTGCGTGAAAAAGGCGCACAGAACGGCTGCATCATGGCCGGCGACAACATCTCCGAAGAGGCGGCCATCGCCGCTGCGCAAGGTTTCCCGGGCCTGAAGGGCATGGATCTGGCGAAAGTCGTCAGCACCAAGACCCAATACGAATGGCGCTCGACTGTCTGGGATCTGAAAACCGACAGCCACGCGACCATCGACGCTTCCGAGCTGCCTTACCACGTGGTTGCCTACGACTACGGCGTCAAGGTCAACATCCTGCGCATGCTGGTTGAGCGCGGCTGCCGCGTCACCGTCGTACCTGCGCAGACGCCTGCCGCTGATGTGCTGGCACTGAAGCCGGACGGCGTGTTCCTGTCCAACGGCCCTGGTGATCCAGAGCCATGCGACTACGCGATCAAGGCGATCAAGGAAGTGCTGGAAACCGAAATTCCGGTATTCGGCATCTGCCTCGGTCACCAACTGCTGGCTCTGGCCTCCGGCGCCAAGACCCTGAAAATGGGCCACGGCCACCACGGTGCCAACCACCCGGTGCAGGATCTGGACACTGGCGTCGTGATGATCACCAGCCAGAACCACGGTTTTGCGGTAGACGAAGAAACCCTGCCAGCCAACGTGCGCGCGATCCACAAATCGCTGTTCGACGGCACCCTGCAAGGCATCGAGCGCACCGACAAGAGCGCGTTCAGCTTCCAGGGCCACCCTGAAGCGAGCCCGGGCCCGAACGATGTCGCGCCACTGTTCGACCGCTTCATCAACGAGATGGCCAAGCGACGCTAAGCGTTCGCCTTGAGACTGTAGAGAGAAGCCCTCGAGGGCGGCCCCGACACCGGCGGCCCCCTCGGGACTTCAGAAATCGATCAAGACGGCTTGCCGACTGACCTGCGGATTTGAGTGACAAACCCATGCCAAAACGTACAGACATTAAAAGCATCCTGATTCTCGGCGCTGGCCCGATCGTTATCGGCCAGGCCTGCGAATTCGACTACTCCGGCGCCCAGGCCTGTAAAGCCCTGCGCGAAGAGGGTTACCGCGTCATCCTGGTGAACTCCAACCCGGCCACCATCATGACCGACCCGGACATGGCCGACGCGACCTACATCGAGCCGATCAAGTGGCAGACCGTTGCCAAGATCATCGAAAAAGAACGCCCGGACGCCGTGCTGCCGACCATGGGCGGCCAGACTGCTCTGAACTGCGCCCTGGATCTGGAGCGCGAAGGCGTTCTGGAGAAGTTCGGCGTGGAAATGATCGGCGCCAACGCTGACACCATCGACAAGGCTGAAGACCGTTCGCGTTTCGACAAGGCGATGAAGTCCATCGGCCTGGCGTGCCCGCGTTCCGGTATCGCCCACAGCATGGAAGAAGCCAACGCGGTTCTCGAAACCCTGGGCTTCCCGTGCATCATCCGTCCGTCCTTCACCATGGGCGGCACCGGTGGCGGTATCGCGTACAACCGTGAAGAGTTCGAAGAAATCTGCGCCCGTGGTCTGGACCTGTCGCCGACCAAAGAGCTGCTGATCGACGAATCGCTGATCGGCTGGAAAGAATATGAAATGGAAGTTGTCCGCGACAAAAAGGACAACTGCATCATCGTCTGCTCGATCGAAAACTTCGACCCGATGGGCGTGCACACCGGTGACTCGATCACCGTAGCTCCTGCGCAAACCCTGACCGACAAGGAATACCAGATCCTGCGTAACGCCTCGCTGGCGGTACTGCGTGAGATCGGCGTCGAGACTGGCGGTTCCAACGTTCAATTCGGTATCTGCCCGAACACCGGCCGTATGGTCGTGATCGAAATGAACCCGCGTGTATCGCGTTCCTCGGCACTGGCTTCGAAAGCCACCGGTTTCCCGATCGCCAAAGTCGCGGCCAAGCTGGCTGTGGGTTACACCCTCGACGAACTGTCGAACGACATCACCGGCGGCAAGACCCCGGCGTCCTTCGAGCCGTCGATCGACTACGTCGTCACCAAGCTGCCACGCTTCGCCTTCGAGAAGTTCGCCAAGGCTGACGCACGCCTGACCACGCAAATGAAGTCGGTCGGTGAAGTCATGGCCATCGGCCGTACCTTCCAGGAATCCCTGCAGAAAGCCCTGCGCGGTCTGGAAGTCGGCGTTTGCGGTCTGGACGAGAAGCTCGACCTGAGCAACCCGGAAAGCATGAGCGTGCTCAAGCGCGAACTGACCGTGCCGGGCGCCGAGCGTATCTGGTACGTGGCAGATGCTTTCCGCGCTGGCCTGTCGGTCGAAGACATCTTCGGCATGAACATGATTGACCCGTGGTTCCTGGTGCAGATCGAAGATCTGATCAAGGAAGAAGAGAAGGTCAAGACCCTCGGTCTGTCCGCTATCGACCGCGACCTGATGTTCAAGCTCAAGCGCAAAGGCTTCTCCGATCAGCGTCTGGCCAAACTGTTGGGCGTGACCGAGAAGAACCTGCGCACTCATCGCCAGAAGCTGGAAGTGTTCCCGGTCTACAAGCGCGTTGACACCTGCGCCGCCGAGTTCGCCACTGACACCGCTTACCTCTACTCCACCTACGAGGAAGAGTGTGAAGCTGCGCCGTCGGGTCGCGACAAGATCATGATTCTGGGCGGTGGTCCGAACCGTATCGGCCAGGGCATCGAGTTCGACTACTGCTGCGTTCACGCTGCTCTCGCCCTGCGCGAAGACGGCTACGAAACCATCATGGTCAACTGCAACCCGGAAACCGTTTCCACCGACTACGACACTTCCGACCGTCTGTACTTCGAACCGGTAACTCTGGAAGACGTGCTGGAAATCTGCCGCGTCGAGAAGCCGAAAGGCGTGATCGTCCAGTACGGCGGCCAGACTCCGCTGAAACTGGCTCGTGCCCTGGAAGCCGCTGGCGTGCCGATCATCGGCACCAGTCCTGACGCCATCGACCGCGCCGAAGACCGTGAGCGTTTCCAGCAAATGGTTGAGCGCCTGAATCTGCGTCAGCCGCCAAACGCCACCGTGCGCAGCGAAGACGAAGCTGTTCGTGCTGCCGCGAAGATCGGTTATCCGCTGGTGGTGCGCCCGTCCTATGTACTGGGCGGCCGTGCGATGGAAATCGTTTACAAGGAAGACGAGCTCAAGCGTTACCTGCGTGACGCGGTGCAAGTGTCCAACGACAGCCCTGTGCTGCTCGACCACTTCCTCAACTGCGCCATCGAAATGGACGTGGATGCGGTCTGTGACGGCAAAGATGTGGTGATCGGCGCGATCATGCAGCACATCGAACAGGCTGGCGTTCACTCCGGTGACTCCGCGTGCTCGCTGCCGCCGTACTCGCTGCCGGCGCACATCCAGGACGAGATGCGCGAACAGGTTAAGAAAATGGCTCTGGAACTGGGCGTTGTCGGCCTGATGAACGTGCAGTTGGCGCTGCAAGGCGAAGACATCTACGTCATCGAAGTCAACCCGCGCGCTTCCCGTACCGTACCGTTCGTGTCGAAGTGCATCGGTGTCTCCCTGGCGATGATCGCTGCCCGCGTGATGGCCGGTAAGACCCTGAAAGAAATCGGCTTCACCAAAGAAATCATCCCGAACTTCTATAGCGTGAAAGAGGCGGTGTTCCCGTTCGCCAAGTTCCCTGGCGTTGACCCGATTCTCGGCCCAGAGATGAAGTCGACCGGTGAAGTGATGGGCGTCGGCGACACCTTCGGTGAAGCATTCGCCAAAGCCCAGATGGGCGCCAGCGAAGTGCTGCCGACTGGCGGTACAGCATTCATCAGCGTGCGTGACGACGACAAGCCACTGGTTGCAGGCGTGGCCCGCGATCTGATCAACTTGGGCTTCGAAGTGGTAGCCACTGCCGGCACTGCCAAGCTGATCGAAGCCGCAGGTCTGAAAGTGCGCCGTGTGAACAAGGTGACCGAGGGTCGTCCGCACGTGGTCGACATGATCAAGAATGACGAAGTCACCCTGATCATCAACACCACTGAAGGTCGTCAGTCGATCGCTGATTCGTACTCCATTCGTCGTAATGCCTTGCAGCACAAGATTTACTGCACAACCACTATTGCTGCTGGCGAAGCTATCTGTGAAGCGCTGAAGTTCGGTCCTGAAAAAACCGTGCGCCGCTTGCAGGATCTACACGCAGGATTGAAGGCATGATCAAATACCCAATGACCGTCCAGGGCGCCAAAGCCCTGGAAGAAGAACACGCTCACCTGACCAAGGTCGTCCGTCCGAAGCTCAGCCAGGACATTGGTACGGCTCGCGAGTTGGGTGACTTGAAGGAAAACGCTGAATACCATGCTGCCCGCGAACAGCAAGGCATGGTCGAGGCGCGGATTCGTGATATCGAAGGCCGGATTCAGAATCAGGTCATTATCGATGTCACGACCATTCCGCACACTGGCAAAGTGATTTTCGGTACCACCGTCGAAATCGCCAACGTCGAGACTGACGAAAGCGTCACTTACCACATCGTGGGTGAGGATGAGGCTGACTTCAAACTTGGCAAGATTTCGGTCGGCTCGCCTTTGGCCCGTGCCTTGATTGGCAAGGAAGAGGGCGATGTGGTCGCCGTGAAAACGCCAAGCGGCGTGATCGAGTACGAGATTGTCGAAGTCCGTCACATATGAAAAAGGGCGCCCGCTGCATGCGGGCGCCATGCTTTGGCAGCTGACCCAGATGCTTTGGGTTGGCGGTCTATGGCTGATTCATCTCGGTTTGCAGCCGGCATTGGGCAAGATTGGCCTGGCACCGCTGCTGATCGATGAGGTGGCCAGTGCATTTGAAGTGCTGGTGGTAGGTTTTGCCGCCGTATGCGTTATTTTTCAGGCTTTGGTGCTGGTACAGGCCGAGGGCCTTGTCAGTCTATGGCGAGATTTTCGCGGACAGGTGTTGCTGATGGCGTTGTATGCGTGTGCGATGTTTGTCGCAGTGCGTGTCGGCTGGCCGGATGCGCAGCGCTGGCAGGTCTTCAGTTATCTGGTTCTGGGCTTTTCCGGGCTGGTGCTGGTGATGCAGCCGGTGCCAGGATGGAGTGGCAGGGTGCGCGAAGCACACCCTTGACCCTTGTCATCACTTGAAGCGATGAACGTTCGACAGCTGCTTGTTGACGCTGAAGTTCTTGCGGTAAACCAGTGCCATCTTGCCGATGACCTGTACCAGGTCCGCTTTGCCGACCTTGCACAGTTCTGCGATATGCGCCATGCGCGACTCGCGATCGAGGATGTTGAGCTTGATCTTGATCAGCTCGTGGTCCGCCAAGGCGCGTTCAAGTTCGGCTAAAACACCTTCAGTCAAACCGTTGTCAGCCACCGTCAAAACGGGTTTCAGGTGGTGGCCAATGGATTTGTACTGTTTCTTCTGCTCTGGAGTGAGCGGCATAATCTGACCCTTTCGTCTGGATTCTGTAAAATGGCGGCCATTTTACCCGAGGGCTCGTGGATCCGCCCAATTAATCACGACCCTAATCATCGAGGTGCCCAATGGCGCGTTCCAAGACAAGCCTTGGTTGGCTGAAACGACATGTCAACGATCCCTATGTGAAGCAAGCACAGAAGGATGGCTACCGCTCGCGTGCGAGTTACAAACTTCTGGAGATCCAGGAGAAATACAAGCTGATCCGTCCCGGTATGAGCGTTGTCGACCTGGGTGCGGCGCCCGGTGGCTGGTCGCAGGTGACTAGCCGGCTGATCGGTGGTCAGGGGCGTCTGATCGCCTCGGACATCCTGGAAATGGACAGCATTCCGGACGTGACTTTCATTCAGGGCGATTTCACCGAGGACGAAGTGCTCGGGCGGATTCTCGAAGCCGTGGGTAATTCGCAGGTGGACCTTGTGATTTCCGATATGGCCCCCAATATGAGTGGTACGCCTGAAGTGGATATGCCGAAAGCCATGTTCCTTTGCGAGTTGGCGCTTGATCTGGCGGAACGGATCCTCAAGCCGGGTGGAAATTTTGTGATCAAGATTTTTCAGGGCGAAGGGTTTGATGTTTACCTGAAGGACGCTCGCAAAAAGTTCGACAAGATCCAGATGATCAAACCAGACTCATCTCGTGGCAGCTCACGTGAGCAATACATGCTGGCTTGGGGTTACCGCGGTCGTAGCGAGTAAAACGAGGTTTTTTGGTGGGGTGATAGGTTTTTCGTATTTCGCTCCGCGTGCATAAGCGAATATTGTGTAGAAAGTGTTTCACAAAGGGTTACAGACGGCGCCTGCCAGAGTTGTAGGTAATGTAGTAAGTTAGGCCGGTGAATATCATGCGAAGCGCGCGCCAGTAGCGGAGCTTGCTTCAGAGGGTAGTTAATTGAACGATATGGCAAAGAATCTGATCCTGTGGTTGATCATCGCGGCTGTCCTGGTGACGGTGATGAACAACTTCTCCAGCCCTAACGAGCCGCAGACCCTCAACTATTCCGACTTCATCCAGCAGGTCAAGGATGGCAAGGTCGAGCGCGTAGCCGTTGATGGTTATGTGATTACCGGCAAGCGCAATGATGGCGATAGCTTCAAGACCATTCGTCCGGCAATCCAGGACAATGGCCTGATCGGCGACCTGGTCGACAACCACGTTGTGGTTGAAGGCAAGCAGCCTGAGCAGCAAAGCATCTGGACTCAATTGCTGGTAGCCAGCTTCCCGATCCTGGTGATCATCGCGGTGTTCATGTTCTTCATGCGCCAGATGCAGGGCGGTGCCGGCGGCAAGGGCGGACCGATGAGCTTCGGCAAGAGCAAGGCGCGCCTGCTCTCCGAAGATCAGGTGAAAACCACTCTGGCTGACGTTGCCGGTTGCGACGAAGCCAAGGAAGAAGTCGGCGAGCTGGTTGAATTCCTCCGTGACCCGGGCAAGTTCCAGCGCCTGGGCGGTCGTATTCCTCGCGGTGTGCTGATGGTCGGTCCTCCGGGTACCGGCAAAACCCTGCTGGCCAAGGCGATTGCCGGCGAAGCCAAGGTTCCGTTCTTCACCATTTCCGGTTCTGACTTCGTCGAGATGTTCGTCGGTGTCGGTGCCAGCCGTGTTCGCGACATGTTCGAGCAGGCCAAGAAGCACGCTCCTTGCATCATCTTCATCGACGAAATCGACGCCGTCGGTCGCCATCGTGGCGCCGGCATGGGTGGCGGTCACGATGAGCGTGAGCAGACCCTCAACCAGTTGCTGGTTGAGATGGACGGCTTCGAAATGAACGATGGCATCATTGTTATCGCTGCAACCAACCGCCCAGACGTCCTCGACCCTGCGCTGCTGCGTCCGGGCCGTTTCGACCGTCAGGTTGTCGTTGGTCTGCCAGATATCCGTGGTCGTGAGCAAATCCTCAAAGTACACATGCGCAAAGTGCCAATGGGTGACGACGTCGCTCCGGCCGTTATCGCGCGTGGTACTCCGGGGTTCTCCGGTGCTGACCTGGCCAACCTGGTCAACGAAGCGTCTTTGTTCGCTGCACGTAGCGGCAAGCGCATCGTCGAAATGAAAGAGTTCGAACTGGCCAAAGACAAGATCATGATGGGCGCCGAGCGCAAATCCATGGTCATGTCCGAGAAAGAGAAACAGAACACCGCTTATCACGAAGCTGGCCACGCCATTGTCGGTCGCGTCGTGCCTGAGCATGATCCGGTCTACAAGGTATCGATCATTCCGCGCGGTCGTGCGCTGGGTGTGACCATGTTCCTGCCGGAAGAAGATCGTTACAGTCTGTCCAAGCGTGCGCTGATCAGCCAGATCTGCTCGCTGTACGGCGGCCGTATCGCTGAGGAAATGACCCTCGGTTTCGACGGTGTGACCACCGGCGCTTCCAACGACATTATGCGTGCTAGTCAGATTGCGCGGAACATGGTCACCAAGTGGGGCCTGTCGGAAAAACTCGGTCCGTTGATGTACGCCGAAGAAGAGGGTGAAGTGTTCCTCGGTCGCGGCGGTGGCGGTCAAGCTGCCAGCTTCTCCGGTGAGACAGCCAAGCTGATCGACTCCGAAGTGCGCAGCATCATTGATCAGTGCTACGGCACGGCCAAACAGATTCTCACGGACAACCGTGACAAGCTTGATGCGATGGCTGATGCGTTGATGAAGTATGAAACGATCGATGCTGAACAGATCGACGACATCATGGCGGGACGTACACCACGCGAGCCACGTGATTGGTCGGGGGGCACTGGTACACCACCACCTCCGGTGGTTCGTGACGAGCGTCCGGAAACACCGATTGGCGGTCCGGCTGCTGACGTTTAAGGTTTGAAATGACTTCTGTACAGTCCCTGACCCGGTTGCCTTGCGGCAACCGGGTTCTTGATTTGGCCCAGACGCATGTCATGGGTATTCTCAATGTCACCCCTGATTCTTTCTCCGACGGCGGCCAATACAGCCAGCTCGATGCGGCTTTGCGCCACGCCGAGGCTATGGTTGCAGCGGGTGCGACGCTGATTGATGTCGGTGGCGAGTCCACTCGCCCAGGCGCGCGCGCAGTGTCACCGCTCGAAGAGCTTGAGCGTGTGGCGCCGATCGTCGAGCTGATCAATCGCGAGTTGGATGTGATCATTTCGGTGGACACTTCTACGCCAGCCGTTATGCGCGAAACCGCACGATTGGGTGCCGGGTTGATCAACGATGTGCGGTCACTGCGGCGCGATGGCGCGCTGGATGCGGCGGCGGCTACGGGTTTGCCGGTGTGTCTCATGCATATGCTCGGTGAGCCTGGAGACATGCAGGACAATCCGCAGTATCAGGATGTCACGCGCGAAGTCGGTGATTTTCTAGCCGAGCGCATGGCGCAGTGTGCGGCGGCCGGTATTCCTGAGGGGCGGATCATTCTTGACCCGGGTTTCGGTTTCGCCAAAACCCTGCAGCACAACCTAAGCTTGTTCAAGCACATGGAAGCCCTCCATGCGTTGGGCCGGCCACTGCTTGTCGGTGTTTCCCGAAAAAGCATGATCGGGCAGGCCTTGAATCGTCCTGTCGGCGAGCGGCTGCATGGTGGTCTGGCACTGGCGGCGCTGGCATCGGTGAAGGGGGCGCGTATATTGCGCGTCCATGATGTAGCGGAAACGGTAGACGTGGTGCGCATGATCGCGGCCGTGGAATCAGCCGAATAAGAATGATGGAGTAGTTATGAGCAAGAAATACTTTGGTACTGACGGCATTCGTGGTCGAGTCGGTGAATACCCGATTACTCCTGACTTCATGCTCAAGCTCGGCTGGGCTGCCGGCATGGCGTTCCGCAAAATGGGCGCTTGCAAGGTGCTGGTCGGCAAGGACACGCGGATTTCCGGTTATATGTTCGAGTCGGCACTTGAGGCTGGTCTGACATCGGCGGGGGCTGATGTGATGTTGCTGGGTCCTATGCCGACGCCGGCCATTGCCTATCTGTCGCGTACGTTTCAGGCTGAGGCCGGTATCGTGATCAGTGCCTCGCACAATCCGCATGACGATAACGGCATCAAGTTCTTCTCCGGTAAAGGCACCAAGCTGCCGGATGAGCTGGAGCTGATGATTGAAGAGCTGCTCGATACCCCGATGACTGTGGTCGAATCGAGCAAGATCGGCAAAGTGTCGCGAATCAACGATGCATCAGGTCGCTACATTGAGTTCTGCAAAAGCAGTGTGCCAACCGGAACCAGTTTTTCCGGTCTCAAGATCGTTATCGACTGTGCGCACGGTGCGACCTATAAGGTGGCTCCGAGTGTCTTCCGCGAGTTGGGGGCAGAAGTCGTCGTGCTGTCAGCGCAGCCAAACGGTCTGAATATCAATGAAAACTGCGGCTCGACCCATATGGGTCAGTTGCAGGCTGCGGTGCTCGCCGAGCATGCCGACCTGGGTATCGCTTTCGATGGTGATGGTGATCGGGTGCTGATGGTCGATCACACTGGCGCCATCGTCGATGGTGATGAATTGCTGTTTATCATCGCTCGTGATCTGCATGAGCGGGGCAAATTGCAGGGCGGTGTCGTTGGTACCCTGATGAGTAATCTGGGGCTGGAACTCGCGCTGGCGGATCTTTCGATTCCATTTATTCGTGCCAATGTCGGCGACCGTTACGTGATTGCCGAGTTGCTTGAACGCAACTGGCTGGTCGGCGGAGAAAACTCGGGGCATATCGTTTGCTTCAATCACACCACGACCGGTGATGCGATCATCGCTGCGTTGCAGGTGCTGATGGCGCTGAAGACCCGTAATGAAGGTTTGGCGCAAACCCGCCAGGCATTGCGCAAGTGCCCTCAAGTACTGATCAATGTGCGTTTTGGTGGTGGCGAAAGTCCGCTGGAGCACCCGGCTGTCAAGGAGGCCAGTGCGCGCGTCACCCAGGCAATGGCGGGACGCGGGCGCGTGCTTTTGCGCAAGTCCGGGACAGAGCCTCTGGTGCGGGTAATGGTCGAAGGCGAGGATGAAACCCAGGTTCGCAACTACGCCGAAGAGCTGGCAAAACTGGTAACTGAAGTTTCTGCCTGATACGGCTTGCAAGCCATGATTGTGTTGGGTAACATCTGCGCCCACTTTGACCGACGAGGTACAGCATGCGTCGCCCTATGGTAGCTGGTAACTGGAAGATGCACGGTACCCGCGCCAGCGTCGCTGAGCTGATCAACGGCCTTCGTCATCTGGCCTTGCCAAGCGGTGTTGATGTCGCGGTATTCCCGCCTTGCTTGTATATCAATCAAGTGATTGATGGCTTGAAAGGCAAATCGATTTCGGTCGGTGCGCAGAATTCTGCGGTGGAATCCATGCAAGGTGCATTGACCGGTGAGATTGCACCGAGTCAGTTGGTGGATGCAGGTTGTTCCCTTGTGCTTGTCGGGCACTCCGAACGCCGCCAGATAATGGGCGAGCGAGACGGGATGCTGAATCGCAAGTTTGCAGCGGCACAGGCATGTGGCTTGATTCCGGTGTTATGTATAGGGGAAACCCTTGAGCAACGCGAAGCTGGAAAAACTCTTGAGGTTGTCGGGCGTCAGCTGGGCAGCATCATCGAGGAGCTGGGTGTAGGTGCTTTTGCCAAGGCAGTCATCGCTTACGAGCCTGTCTGGGCCATTGGTACCGGACTGACTGCAACGCCGCAACAGGCTCAGGATGTGCATAAAGCCATTCGCGAGCAGTTGGCGGCAGAGAATTCTGAAGTCGCACGAGGTGTGCGCCTTCTATACGGCGGCAGCGTGAAGGCGGCCAATGCGGTCGAACTGTTCGGCATGCCGGATATCGATGGGGGGCTCATTGGTGGAGCTTCCCTGAATGCAGATGAGTTCGGTGCGATCTGTCGCGCCGCGGGAAACTGAAAAAATGCTGGAAACAGTCGTAGTCGTTTTTCATCTGCTGGGTGCATTGGGCGTAGTTGCTCTGGTTTTGCTGCAGCAGGGTAAGGGTGCGGACGCTGGCGCGTCTTTCGGAGCAGGTGCTTCAAATACTGTGTTCGGAAGCCAAGGTTCCTCTACCTTTCTTAGTAAGTTTACTGCTATACTTGCCGCCGGTTTCTTCATAACCAGCTTGGGGTTAGGTTACTTTGCTAAAGAGAAGGCTCATCAGCTGACTCAGGCAGGTCTCCCAAATCCAGCAGTGTTGGAAGTGCCTAAGCAACAACAACCGGCTTCTGATGATGTCCCGGTGCTTCAAGAGCAAAAGTCGGCTACTCCAGCGACTGACGTACCTCCAGCTCAAGAGCAGAAGTAAGAAGGGTTTCAACGTAGTTTTGCCGAGGTGGTGGAATTGGTAGACACGCAACCTTGAGGTGGTTGTGCCCATAGGGTGTAGGGGTTCGAGTCCCCTTCTCGGTACCAATTAGTCAGGAGAGCCCGCTGTTGCGGGCTTTCTTGCAGGTGGAAGGTTACATTGACCCTATCAGGGATCGGTCGTATACTTCCGCCCCAGCTTTGTCGCGGGGTGGAGCAGTCTGGTAGCTCGTCGGGCTCATAACCCGAAGGTCGTCGGTTCAAATCCGGCCCCCGCAACCAGTTTAAGGAGCCCCTTTTAAGGGGCTTTTTGTTAGCTGGACACTTTCAACGCCGCTGTTCGACGGCGTTTCAAGGATGGGCGTTAAGCCCATTTTTTTATTTTGCAAAGCATGCACATATCATGCACTAGGGGGTTCAGGTGTCGAGCAAGCTAGAAGAGTTGCAGGCCTTGCTGGCCCCGGTGGTCGTGGCCCTGGGCTATGAATGCTGGGGTATCGAGTTTTCGGCTCAGGGTCGTCACTCGATGTTGCGCGTTTATATCGATAAAGAGGGTGGCGTGCTGGTGGACGATTGCGCCATTGTCAGCCGTCAGATCAGCGGTGTACTGGATGTTGAAGATCCAATTTCCGTTGAATACACCCTCGAAGTTTCCTCGCCTGGCATGGAGCGCCCACTGTTCACTCTTGAGCAGTTTGCAAAATTTGCCGGTGAACAAGTGAAGATCAAGCTGCGCTCGCCTTTTGAAGGTCGACGCAACTTTCAGGGCCTTCTGCGCGGTGTAGAAGAACAGGATGTCGTGGTGCAGGTAGACGACCATGAGTTCCTGTTGCCGATCGATATGATCGACAAGGCCAACATTATTCCCAGTTTTGACTGAGACGCGGATCCCGCGGATCCAATGGCTTGCGAAAGGCGAGGCGTACGATGAGCAAAGAAGTACTGCTGGTTGTTGAGTCGGTATCCAATGAAAAGGGCGTACCGGCAAGCGTAATTTTTGAAGCGCTGGAGCTGGCTCTGGCCACTGCTACCAAAAAGCGTTTTGAAGACGAAGTAGACCTGCGTGTGGAGATTAATCGCCACACCGGTTCTTACGAAACTTTCCGTCGCTGGACGGTCGTTGAAGAGAATGATCTCGACGATCCGGCCATCGAAACCTGGCCAACCAAGGTTGCTGAAACGCATCCTGGCGCCAAGGTTGGCGACGTCGTTGAAGAAAAGATCGAATCCATCGAGTTCGGCCGCATCGCTGCACAGACTGCCAAGCAGGTCATCGTGCAGAAAGTTCGCGAAGCCGAGCGCGCTCAAGTGGTCGACGCCTATCGCGAGCGCCTGGGAGAAATCATCTCCGGCACCGTGAAAAAAGTCACCCGCGACAACGTGATCGTCGATCTGGGTAACAACGCTGAAGCGTTGCTGGCCCGTGAAGACATCATTTCTCGCGAAACTTTCCGTGTCGGCGTGCGCCTGCGTGCGCTGCTCAAGGAAATCCGCACCGAGAACCGCGGCCCGCAGCTGATCCTGTCGCGTACCGCGCCGGAAATGCTGATCGAGCTGTTCCGCATCGAAGTGCCGGAAATTGCCGAAGGCCTGATCGAAGTAATGGCAGCGTCCCGTGATCCGGGTTCGCGCGCCAAGATCGCCGTCCGCTCCAAGGACAAACGCATCGACCCGCAGGGCGCTTGCATTGGTATGCGCGGTTCGCGCGTCCAGGCAGTGTCGGGCGAGTTGGGCGGTGAGCGTGTTGATATCGTCCTGTGGGATGACAACCCGGCTCAGTTCGTGATCAACGCCATGTCCCCGGCTGAGGTTGCGGCAATTATCGTTGACGAAGATGCCCATGCAATGGACATCGCCGTTGGCGCAGACAATCTGGCTCAGGCCATCGGTCGAGGTGGTCAGAACGTGCGTCTGGCGAGCCAGTTGACTGGCTGGACCCTGAACGTGATGACCGAATCGGACATCCAGGCTAAGCAGCAAGCAGAAACCGGCGACATCCTGCGCAACTTCATCGACGAGCTGGAAGTCGACGAAGAACTGGCTCAGGTGCTGGTAGATGAAGGCTTCACCAGCCTGGAAGAGATTGCCTACGTACCGTTGGAAGAAATGCTCAACATCGACGGCTTTGACGAAGATATCGTCAACGAGCTTCGCGCTCGTGCTAAGGATCGTTTGTTGACCAAAGCCATCGCTACTGAGGAAAAGCTGGCAGACGCCCATCCGGCCGAAGACCTGCTCTCGCTTGAGGGTATGGACAAGGATTTGGCGATGGAACTGGCGGTGCGCGGCGTAATTACCCGCGAAGACCTGGCCGAGCAGTCTATTGACGACCTGCTCGACATCGACGGCATTGACGATGATCGTGCCGGCAAGTTGATCATGGCCGCCCGAGCCCACTGGTTCGAGTAATTAGGCGCGGCCTGAGGAGAGAAGTGCATGACGCAAGTCACGGTGAAACAACTGGCCGATGAGGTCAAAACACCGGTAGAGCGCCTGTTGCAGCAGATGCGTGAGGCAGGTCTGCCGCACACCGCCGCCGAAGAAAATGTGACTGACAGTGAGAAGCAGTCCCTGCTGACTCACTTGAAAAGCAGCCACAAGGCGAAAGTGGAAGAACCACGCAAGATCACGCTGCAGCGTAAAACCACCAGCACCCTGCGTGTTGCTGGCAGCAAAAGCATCAGCGTTGAAGTCCGCAAGAAGAAAGTTTTCGTACAGCGCAGCCCGGAAGAAATCGAAGCCGAGCGCAAGCGTGAACTGGATGAGCGTCGCGCAGTAGAAAATGCTGCCCGTCAGAAGGCTGAAGAAGAAGCCAAGCAACGCGCCGAAGTAGAAGCGCGTAATCAGCCTGCTGCTGCGCAGAACGCTACCAGCGACGCCGTTGCGGCGCCGGCTGCAGTTGCCGAACCTGTTCGCGAAAGCGCACCGGTGGTTGCCGTTGCTCCAGCTCCGTCTGCTGACGTTCGCAACAAGCAGAACGAACAGCGCCGTCCGGACAAGCCACGTGCTGACGATAACAATCGTCGCAGCGGTGGCGGTGATGGCGAGCGCAAAAACGCTCCGCATCGCGCCTCGGTCAAAGAAAAAGCGCCGGCTCCACGCGTGGCACCACGCACTACCGACGAAGAAAGCGATGGCTTCCGTCGTGGTGGTCGCGGCAAGGCCAAGCTGAAGAAGCGCAACGCACACGGTTTCCAGAGCCCAACCGGCCCTGTCGTGCGTGATGTGCAGATCGGCGAGACCATCACTGTTGGCGATCTTGCCAATCAGATGTCGGTCAAGGCTGCTGAAATCATCAAGTTCATGTTCAAACTGGGTACTCCAGCGACCATCAACCAGGTGCTTGATCAGGAAACTGCTCAACTGGTAGCCGAAGAACTGGGCCACAAAGTGACCCTGGTCAGCGACACCGCCCTGGAAGATTCCCTGGCCGAGTCCCTGAAGTTTGAAGGTGAGTCGTTCTCCCGTGCGCCAGTCGTGACCGTAATGGGCCACGTTGACCACGGTAAAACGTCCCTGCTCGACTACATCCGTCGTGCCAAGGTAGCTGCTGGCGAAGCCGGCGGTATTACTCAGCACATCGGTGCATACCACGTTGAAACCGAACGCGGCATGGTCACTTTCCTCGACACCCCGGGTCACGCCGCGTTTACCGCAATGCGTGCTCGTGGTGCCAAGGCGACCGACATCGTGATCCTGGTGGTTGCAGCGGACGACGGCGTGATGCCGCAGACCATTGAAGCTGTTCAGCACGCTGTAGCGGCTGGCGTTCCACTGGTTGTAGCCGTGAACAAAATCGACAAGCCGGGCGCCGATCTCGATCGCATCCGTAGCGAACTGTCGGTTCACGGCGTGACTTCCGAAGAGTGGGGCGGTGATACGCCGTTCGTTCCGGTTTCGGCGAAAGTCGGTACTGGCGTGGACGAGTTACTTGAAGCCGTTCTGCTGCAAGCTGAAGTTCTCGAACTGAAAGCAACTCCATCGGCTCCTGGCCGTGGCGTTGTGGTTGAATCGCGTCTCGACAAAGGTCGTGGCCCGGTGGCAACCGTTCTGGTTCAAGACGGTACCCTGCGCCAAGGCGACATGGTTCTGGTCGGTTCGAACTATGGCCGCGTGCGTGCCATGCTCGACGAGAACGGCAAGCCAATCAAAGAAGCCGGTCCTTCCATCCCTGTCGAGATCCTCGGCCTGGACGGTACCCCGGACGCTGGCGACGAGATGAGCGTGGTTGCTGACGAGAAGAAAGCCCGTGAAGTGGCTCTGTTCCGTCAAGGCAAGTTCCGCGAAGTCAAACTGGCTCGCGCTCACGCCGGCAAGCTGGAAAACATCTTCGAAAACATGGGTCAGGCCGAGAAGAAGACGCTCAACATCGTCCTCAAATCCGACGTCCGTGGTTCGCTGGAAGCGTTGAACGGTGCCTTGAATGGCCTGGGCAACGACGAAGTACAAGTGCGTGTAGTCGGCGGCGGCGTTGGTGGTATCACCGAATCCGACGCTAACCTGGCACTGGCTTCCAACGCTGTACTGTTCGGCTTCAACGTGCGTGCCGATGCTGGCGCACGGAAGATCGTCGAGCAGGAAGGTCTGGACATGCGTTACTACAACGTGATCTACGACATCATCGAAGACGTCAAGAAAGCCCTGACCGGCATGCTCGGCAGCGATGTTCGCGAGAACATCCTGGGTGTGGCCGAAGTGCGTGACGTGTTCCGTTCGCCGAAGTTTGGCGCGATCGCAGGCTGCATGGTGATCGAAGGTGTTGTGCACCGTAACCGTCCGATCCGTGTACTGCGTGAAGACATCGTTATCTTCGAAGGCGAGCTGGAATCCCTGCGCCGCTTCAAGGATGACGCTTCCGAAGTACGTGCCGGCATGGAATGCGGTATCGGCGTGAAGAGCTACAACGACGTCAAAGTCGGCGACAAGATCGAAGTCTTCGAGAAGGTTCAGGTTGCTCGCAGCCTCTAACTCGCACACTTCAGGAGCCGTGATGGGCTGTCGTACTCAACGGTGCGGCGCATCACCCGGACTCTAAACGCAACGCCCGGTCTGGCTTTTGTCAGGCCGGGCGTTTGCCGCTTTCAGACCTTGCGGGTTTCACCGCAGGGCAGTAACAGGTAACAAATCATGGCAAAAGAATACAGCCGTACCCAACGTATCGGCGATCAGATGCAGCGTGAGCTGGCCCAACTGATCCGTCGCGAAGTCAAAGATCCACGCGTGGGTCTGGTCACCATTACCGCTGTGGAAGTCAGCCGTGACGTCGGTCACGCCAAGATTTTCATTACCGTGATGGGCCAGGACAACGCTGAAGATATCGCGCAAAGCATCAAGGTGCTCAACGCCGCCGCAGGTTTCCTGCGCATGCAGCTGGCCCGTGAAATGAAGCTGCGCAGCGTGCCGCAATTGCACTTCCACTACGATGAATCCGTCGTGCGTGGCGCGCACCTGTCGGCGCTGATCGAGCGTGCCGTGGCTGAAGACAATCAGCATCCGGTCGTTGCTGAACCTGAAGACACCAAGGAGTAATTCGGTGGCTCAGGTCAAACGTATCCGTCGTAATGTCAGCGGCATCATCTTGCTCGACAAACCGTTGGGGTTCACCTCCAACGCTGCGTTGCAGAAGGTCCGCTGGCTGCTCAATGCCGAGAAGGCCGGTCACACCGGTAGCCTAGACCCACTGGCCACCGGCGTTTTGCCGTTGTGCTTCGGTGAGGCCACCAAGTTCTCGCAATACCTGCTCGATTCCGACAAGGGTTATGAAACCCTGGCGCAACTGGGCAAGACCACCACCACGGCAGATGCCGAAGGTGAGGTTTTGCAGGAGCGCCCGGTGACCGTTGGTCGCGCCGATGTCGAAGCGGTTCTGCCGAAATTTCGCGGGCAAATCAGTCAGATACCGCCGATGTACTCGGCGCTCAAGCGTGATGGCCAGCCGCTGTATAAGCTGGCTCGTGCAGGCGAAGTAGTGGAGCGCGAACCGCGTTCTGTTACTATTGCGCGCTTGGAATTACTGGCCTTCGAAGGCGATACTGCGCGTCTTGCGGTGGATTGCAGCAAGGGCACCTATATTCGCACCCTGGTGGAGGATATCGGTGAGCAACTCGGTTGTGGTGCGTACGTCGCTGAATTGCGTCGTACCCAGGCCGGGCCTTTCACCCTGGCGCAGACGGTTACCCTCGAAGAGCTTGAAGCAGTACATGCCGAAGGCGGCAACGAAGCGGTTGATCGCTTCCTGATGCCATCGGACAGCGGCCTGCTGGATTGGCCGTTGCTGCACTTCTCGGAAGCGAGTGCGTTCTACTGGCTCAACGGCCAGCCGGTACGTGCCCCGGATGCTCCGAAGTTCGGCATGGTACGGGTACAGGATCACAATGGTCGCTTCATCGGTATCGGTGAAGTGAGCGAAGACGGGCGCATTGCACCACGTCGACTGATTCGGTCGGAATGACCGAAACCGGTCTGTGTCAAAGCAGGCTGGCGAGGGTGGCTGTTAACAGGCACGGTCACTACTCATTTATAGATACAGGGATTTGTCCCTGGCCTGTTGAAGCTGTTTCCCTGAAACAGTTTCCTGATAAAAAGGATTGCCTCATGGCTCTCGACGTTCAAGAAAAAGCTCAAATCGTTGCTGACTACCAGCAAGCTGTTGGTGACACTGGTTCGCCAGAAGTGCAAGTTGCACTGCTGACCCACAACATCAACAAGCTGCAAGGTCACTTCAAGGCCAACGGTAAAGATCACCACTCCCGTCGTGGTCTGATCCGCATGGTAAACCAGCGTCGCAAGCTGCTGGACTACCTGAAAGGCAAGGATCTGGGTCGTTATCAGACTCTGATCGGTCGCCTGGGTCTGCGTCGCTAATCAGCGATTGCGCTATGAGGTTGGTTGTCTGTCGGACGTCTGCGGTTTACCGCTGGCGGCTTGCAGGCTCCCAGCCTCAAGTTTTATCTGGATACACGTTTTACCCCGGACAACGGTTGGGCCGATTCCCGACATTGCCCAAGAATTCGCAAGAAACCAGTTCCCCCAAGAGCCACAAAGAAGGTAGGACACCGTGAACCCGGTAATCAAAAAATTCCAGTTCGGTCAATCGACCGTTACCCTCGAGACTGGCCGTATCGCCCGTCAGGCCTCCGGCGCAGTATTGGTCACCGTTGACGACGACGTCAGCGTATTGGTGACTGTAGTCGGCGCAAAACAAGCCGATCCGGGCAAGGGCTTCTTCCCTCTGTCCGTTCACTACCAGGAAAAGACTTACGCTGCCGGTAAGATCCCTGGTGGTTTCTTCAAGCGTGAAGGCCGTCCTTCCGAGAAAGAAACCCTGACTTCCCGACTGATCGACCGTCCGATCCGTCCACTGTTCCCTGAAGGCTTCATGAACGAAGTGCAGGTTGTCTGCACCGTCGTTTCCACCAGCAAGAAAACCGATCCGGACATCGCTGCGATGATCGGTACCTCGGCTGCCCTGGCCATCTCGGGCATTCCGTTCGACGGCCCGATCGGCGCCGCTCGTGTAGCTTTCCACGAAAGCACCGGCTACCTGCTGAACCCGACTTACGAGCAGCAAGCTGCTTCGAGCCTGGACATGGTCGTTGCCGGTACTTCCGACGCCGTACTGATGGTTGAATCGGAAGCCAAAGAGCTGACCGAAGACCAGATGCTGGGCGCGGTACTGTTTGCTCACGACGAGTTCCAGGTGGTGATCAACGCCGTTAAAGAACTGGCTGCCGAAGCTGCCAAGCCGACCTGGACCTGGGCGCCTGCGCCAGAAGCCACCGAACTGCTGGGCGCTATCCGTGCCGAGTTCGGCGAAGCGATCTCCCAGGCTTACACCATCACCGTCAAGGCCGACCGTTACGCGCGTCTGGGCGAGCTGAAGGATCAAGTCGTTGCCAAGCTGTCCGGTGAAGAAGGCCAGCCTTCGTCCAGCGAAGTCAAAGCCGCTTTCGGCGAAATCGAATACCGCACCGTTCGCGAAAACATCGTTAACGGCAAGCCACGTATCGACGGTCGCGACACCAAAACCGTACGTCCGCTGAACATCGAAGTCGGCGTTCTGCCGAAGACTCACGGTTCGGCGCTGTTCACCCGTGGTGAAACCCAGGCTCTGGTCGTTGCAACACTGGGTACTGCCCGTGACGCACAACTGCTGGACACCCTGGAAGGCGAGAAAAAAGACCCGTTCATGCTGCACTACAACTTCCCTCCGTTCTCGGTGGGCGAGTGTGGTCGCATGGGTGGCGCTGGTCGTCGTGAAATCGGTCACGGCCGTCTGGCCCGTCGTTCGGTTTCGGCCATGCTGCCAGCCGCTGACGTGTTCCCGTACACCATCCGTGTAGTTTCGGAAATCACCGAATCCAACGGTTCGAGCTCGATGGCTTCCGTTTGCGGCGCTTCCCTGGCCCTGATGGATGCTGGTGTGCCGATGAAGGCGCCGGTTGCCGGTATCGCCATGGGTCTGGTTAAAGAAGGCGAGAAGTTCGCCGTCCTGACCGACATCCTTGGTGACGAAGACCACCTGGGCGACATGGACTTCAAAGTAGCCGGTACCGCCAAAGGCGTTACTGCGCTGCAGATGGACATCAAGATCAAGGGCATCACCGAAGAGATCATGGAAATCGCTCTGGGCCAAGCCCTGGAAGCGCGCCTGAACATCCTCGGTCAGATGAACCAGATCATCGGCCAGTCGCGTACCGAACTGTCGGCCAACGCTCCGACCATGATCGCGATGAAAATCGACACCGACAAGATCCGTGACGTTATCGGTAAAGGTGGCGCGACCATCCGTGCGATCTGCGAAGAAACCAAGGCTTCGATCGACATCGAAGACGACGGTTCGATCAAGATCTTCGGCGAAACCAAGGAAGCGGCTGAAGCAGCACGTCAGCGCGTTCTGGGTATCACCGCTGAAGCCGAGATCGGCAAGATCTACGTCGGCAAGGTTGAGCGCATCGTCGACTTCGGCGCATTCGTCAACATCCTGCCGGGCAAGGATGGTCTGGTGCACATCTCGATGCTGAGCGACGCTCGCGTAGAGAAAGTGACCGACATCCTGAAAGAAGGCCAGGAAGTGGAAGTGCTGGTACTGGACGTGGACAACCGCGGCCGTATCAAGCTGTCCATCAAAGACGTGGCAGCGGCCAAGGCTTCGGGCGTTTAATCACCCCCAGGCTTTAGCGCAATGAAAATGCCCCGCCGTGAAAACGGCGGGGCATTTTTTTGTCTGCCAGAAAAGGTCAAGGTACAAAGTTGCCGGAGCCCGAGACCGGTGCTAGGTTTAGCCCACCGCCCGTGTAGCTCAGCCGGTAGAGCAGCGCACTCGTAACGCGAAGGTCGCAGGTTCGATTCCTGTCTCGGGCACCACCTTCTTGATCACTCTCACTTATCCCCATGTGGATTTATGTTCCGCAGGTCAGCTTTTTGTGGGAGAGATGTAAAGACCCGTGTAATTCGTCATGCAAACGTCCTATATTCGGTGCCTGCATGAGCATCGCTTAGCAGTTTTCAGATGATCCCGAATGGTTCCGAAGGCCGGTCAATCCGCGTCAGAGAGATCCTTGATGATCCAGATCCATCCTCCATTCCTAAGATCAGCGAGAACGCCATGACCGAATTAACTCAAGAGCAACGTCACGTACAGGCGCTGGAAAAGTACAAACTCGACGCCCCGCAGCTGTTGGAAGAGATCAAGGATCTCAGTCCCGATGATCAGAAAGATCAGATTCAGTGGGCCTTCGAAGATGAAGCCGAAGCCCAGGGCTTGCAGCCGTGGGAACTGACGCTCAAGTACACGAGCACGCCGGAAGAGTTCGAGGCGCAGCGCCTTGTGCTGCACAAAGAGGCGGCGGAAGTGCTGGGTGTCGAGTGGGAAGAATACTGCGAGATGAATAATCTGGTGGTCTGAAACAAAAACGCCAGCCTCAACCGGGCTGGCGTTTTTTATTGCGTGAAACCTTCAGAGGCTCAAGCGCATCGACAGATCCACCGCTTTCACATCCTTGGTCATCGCACCGATCGAGATGTAATCCACGCCGGTCTCGGCAATCGGCAGCAACGTGCTTTCGTTGATGCCACCGCTGGCTTCCAGCTTCGCCTTGCCGCCGTTCAGGCGCACGGCTTCGCGCATGTCATCCAGGCTCAGCTCGTCGAGCATGATGATGTCGGCGCCGGCGGCCAGTGACTCCTTCAGCTCCCCCAGACTTTCCACTTCGACTTCCACCGGTTTGCCCGGCGCGATCTTGTGCGCGGCGGCAATGGCTTGTGGAATGCCACCGCTGGCGGCGATGTGGTTTTCCTTGATCAGGAACGCGTCGTACAGACCGATGCGATGGTTGTGGCAGCCACCGCAGGTCACCGCGTATTTCTGCGCCAGACGCAGGCCTGGCAGGGTTTTGCGGGTGTCGAGCAGTTTGACCTGGGTAGTACCGACGAAATCGGCCAGGTACTGCGCGCGAGTCGCCACACCCGACAGCAGTTGCAAGAAGTTCAGCGCACTGCGTTCCCCGGTCAGCAGCGAACGGGCCGGCCCTTCCAGATGAAACAGCGGCTGATTGGGTTTCACCCGCTCGCCATCGACCACTTGCCAGTGCACCGCGACCCGTGGATCGAGCTGACGAAACACGGCATCGACCCACGCCGTGCCGCAGATGACGGCGGCATCGCGCGTGATGATGGTGGCTTTGGCCAGACGTTCGGCCGGGATCAGTTGCGCGGTGATGTCGCCGCTGCCGATGTCTTCGAGCAACGCACGGCGCACGTTGGCTTCGATTTCGGCGGTCAAATCGGCGAGACGTAGATTCGGCATAACGGGCTCCACAAACAAAGTGGTTCGATTATAGGGGCATGGCGCGAGCCAACCCAAGGCGAGAACGCGCGTGCTTGCCTGCATCCGGTCGATTTTCTTTGAGTAAAACGCGCCCGGACAGGGTCATTGAGAGGGCATAGGGGAAACCCTGACGACTATGGCGCCGTGGGCAAGTTATGAAAGATAATCCGCCTTGCATTTGACGTCATAGCTTTGACGTGCAATGCGGCCGAAGTTGTTGAGACCTGTGGGAGCGAGCTTGCTCGCGAAAGCGCAGTGTCAGTCACCAACCATGTCACTGACAGATCGCCTTCGCGAGCAAGCTCGCTCCCACAGGAGGCTTATGTTGCAAGTGACCGAACGAATCACCGTTTCAGGAGGCTTGGATGCACAACGACGGGAAAGTGGTGCCTTTGCACAAGGGCGCTACCGATCAGGCAAATCACTCGCCGCTCGCCCGCCTGCCTGTGATTCTGCTTCAGGTTCGCGACAAGGCTGCCCAGCAACTGCGCCACGGCTTGCAGGAGCTGTTCGATAACGCTGACGACACGCTGTTCGAAATGGCCGACCGGGCGCGCAACGATGTCGAGCAGAATATCTTTTTCGAAGCCATGCGCGACTTGCGCCTCAAGCGCAAAAACATCGAGCGTGGCTTCCTTGAGCAATTTTTCGAAGCCTTCGTCGGCCTGACGCAATACGATCCCACGCACAACACGCTGCCGCACGCCCTGATCTACGACGAGCTGGCACCGCGCAGCGACGACATGGAGCGCAGCGTGGCGGTCGAGACCATGGTCGGTCGCGTGCTCAAGCGTGACGGCTTCGCCCTCGATCAACTGACCGCGCGCCTTAACGCGCTGCTCGGCAACACCCTCGACGATCAGCACAACCCGCTCGGCCCGGCGCGGCTCTGCGAGTTTTTCCTCCAGGCCGGGCGTAATCTGGGCGTGGAAATCAAGGTCAAGCTGATCCTGCTCAAACTGTTCGAGCGCTATGTATTGGCCGACACCGAGCAGCTTTACGCCGAAGCCAATCAATTGTTGCTCGCCACCGGTGTGTTGCCCGAGTTGAAAGCGGCCCCTGCACGTCGCGCAATTGATCGTGCGATCGCCAATGTGCACAGCGAGGAACGCGACGACACGCCGCCCGTCGACGAAGGCGTGCAGGAGGTTTTCGCCGCGTTGCAGAAGTTGCTCGCACAGGTGCGCGGCAGTGTCGCGCCGACGCTGGAACCCAGCGTCGCGGCGCAACCGATTTCCACCCGCGACCTGCTGCGCCTGCTCTCGCATTTGCAACAGTACGTGCCCGCGCTGGCGGCGCAGGATGACTTTGATCTGCGCAATCAGCTCGAACAACTGTTGACCCGGGTCAGCGTCAGAAGCGGCAAATCGCGGATCGTCGGCGATGCGGACGAAGACGTGATCAACCTGATCGCGATGGTCTTTGACTGCATTCTTGAAGACCGCAATGTGCCGGATTCGCTCAAGGCCCTGATCGCCCGGTTGCAGATCCCGATGCTCAAGGTCGCGGTACTCGACAAGAGTTTCTTCAGCCGCAGCACCCACCCGGCGCGGCGCCTGCTCAACGAAATCGCCGCGGCGGCCATGGGCTGGGGCGATTGCGACGGTGAGGCACGCGACAGCTTGTACCTGCGTATCGAACAAGTGGTGCAGCGCCTGCTCAACGATTTCGTCGACGACCCGGCGATTTTTTCCGAGTTGCTGGCTGACTTTCTCGCCTTCACCAGCGATGAACGCCGCCGCAGCGAGCTGCTTGAACAGCGCCTGCGTGATGCTGAAGAGGGGCGGGCAAAAACCGAACTGGCGCGGCGTCGGGTCGAGCGCGCGTTGAATCAAGCGCTGCTGGGCAAGACCCTGCCGCCGACCGTGGTCACCTTCGTCCAGGACGCCTGGAGCAAAGTACTGCTGCTGACGTGCCTTAAACATGGCGATCAGTCCGCTGAATGGCAGGCCGATGTGCAAACAATGGAGCAACTGATCTGGAGTGTGCAGCGCCATGACGACGCTGAATCCAGCCTGCGCTTGCTGGCGCTGGTGCCGGGCTTGCTCAAGGCACTGCGTGATGGTCTGAGCAGTTCGGCGTTCGATCCGTTCGCCACCAGCGAGTTTTTCAGTGAGCTGGAAGCCTTGCATGTGCGGGTGCTGGAGCGCTCCGAGCAGGCCGAGCAGGCTTTGCCCATGGTCGAGGTGTCGCAACAGATCATCCTGCAAACCGCTGATGAAGGCAGCGCGGCGTTGACCTCGGTACGTTTGCCTCACGACGCCGCCGGTCTGCGCCAGGTCGAGCAACTGCGTCTTGGCAGTTGGGTGGCGTTTCAGGAAGACGATGAAAACAGTCTGCGCTGCAAACTCGCGGCCATCATCGAAGTCACCGGCAAGTATGTATTTGTCGATCGCACCGGGATGAAGGTGCTGGAGCGCAGCCGCATTGCACTGGCCTTGGAATTCGAGCGCGGAGCGGTGCGTGCGCTGGACGACACCTTGTTGTTCGATCGCGCGCTGGAGTCGGTGCTGGGCAATCTGCGACGACTCAATCGCGGCAAGTGATCGCGCGTCGGGGGCCGATCACGGCATACTGGGCGCCAACACAGTCGGCGTTGAAGGAATCGGTATGCAGTTGGATCCCGCTAGCGGGTGGTGTCATGGGGTGCAGGTCTGCCCATCGCCCAACTTCAATGAGCGCCCAGCGGGCGAAATTTCCCTGTTGGTCATCCACAACATCAGCCTGCCGCCGGCGCAGTTCGCCACGGGCAAGGTGCAGGAATTTTTCCAGAATCGTCTGGATGTCACCGAACATCCCTATTTTGCAGGGATTGCTGACCTGCGCGTCTCGGCGCACTTTCTGATTGAACGTGACGGCAAGGTCACCCAGTTTGTCTCCTGTCTTGAGCGAGCGTGGCATGCCGGCGTCTCGGTCTTCGATGGACGAGAAACCTGTAACGATTTTTCCGTGGGCATCGAGCTCGAAGGCACCGATGATCTGCCGTTCACCGACGCGCAGTATCAGGTGTTGACGGCGTTGACCCGCCAGTTGCAAAGCGCATTTCCGGCCATCACCGGCGCCCGCATTTGTGGGCACAGCGACATAGCACCCGGGCGTAAGACCGATCCTGGCCCGGCATTCGACTGGGCGCGTTACCGCGCGGCCCTGGCACAAGAGGAAGGACAATGAGTTTTCTGGTGTTACTGCTGGCGTTGTGGATCGAGAAGTTTTCGGCCCTGCGTCATCGGGTTCAACGCGATGGCGGATGGATCCGCGAACTGAACAAACTCGAAACCAGCACGCGCCTGGCCAGACAGCCTTGGCTGGTGCTGACGATTCTGGTGCTGTTCCCGGTGGCGCTGTTGGCGTTGTTGCTCTTGGTACTGGAGCCTGTGGCCTACGGCTTGCTGGCGTTGCCGGTGCATTTGCTGGTGGTGATTTACAGCCTGGGGCGCGGCGATTTGCTCGGCGGTCTCGGGCCATTCCGTGATGCCTGGCGGCGTGAAGATCTGCAAGCCGCAGCGCATGTGGCCAAGCGCGATCTGGATATCTGCGCCGACAGCGGCGAGCAGTTGCTTGAAAGCGTGCAGGGGCATCTGCTGTGGCAGGCCTATCAGAGCTTTTTTGCGGTGATATTCTGGTATTTCGTGCTCGGCCCGGTGGCGGCTTTGGCGTATCGCCTGTTGGCGCTGGCGCAGGAGCACGGCCAGAACCCGGCGCTGGTCGAGCGCGCCGCGCAACTGCGGCATGCCTTTGACTGGCTGCCGGTACGCTTGCTGGCGGCGAGTCTGGCGCTGGTCGGCAACTTTGTCGCGGTCAGCCGGGTAATGCTGCATGAACTGCTGAACTGGAACATCAGCGCTGCACAATTGATCAACCGGGTCGGTCTGGCGGCGGGGGAGATTCCACCTCCCGTGGTCGGTCCGGACGGCATCAACACCCTCGATTGCCTGTGGGAATTGCTCTTGCGCGCGGCGGTGCTGTGGTACGCCGGGTTTGCCTTGTGGACCGTCTTGATCCACTGATTTCATTGATTTAAACAAAGATCCGAAGATCGCAGCCTGCGGCCGCTCCTACACAGGGATTGTGTATTTCCTGAAGGAGCTGCCGCAGGCTGCGAGGTTTTTTCGTTAACCTTAAGTTACAAAACCTCCCTCCGATTTGAGCTATACAGAGATGGCGCTCGATAGTGGCTATCTGCTGTCGCCCCGCGCCTGCCAATAAAAACAAGAAAAACCAAGGGAGACTTCCAGTGAAGAGCTTGCTCTATCCCGCCGTCTCGCTGATGAACCGTCTGAGCTTCGGCATGAAGTTCAGCCTGATCAGCGTGCTGTTTCTGGTGCCGATGCTGGTGACCAATTTTTATCTGGTGCGCGATTCCTATCGCGAATTCCAGGGCACTCGGGTCGAGCTGCAAAGCCTTGATCTGCTGGGCAGTAGCCTGGCCCTGCGTCGGGATCTGGAAACGCTCAACAATCTGGTACAGATCAACGTCACCCTCGGCCAGTCCGGCAAGGCCGGGAATATCGAGGCGCAGATCACTACGCTCGAACAAGCGGTTATGGCACGCCTGCAAGGGCTGACGGCGATGACCGACGATCCCGAGCAGATTCAGGTCTTCGATGGTAAACGCGACGAAATGATTGCCGCGTTCAAGGCCCAGCAAGCGGAAAACTCACTGCAGAGCAAAAGCGCGTTGATCAGCAAAGTGCTCGCCAGTGCGCAGATTTTCAGCCAGATCATCACCAGTCAGGCCGGCCTGAGCCGCGACAACCAGAGCGATATCCGTCAGCTCAGCGAACTGGTCACCCTGATCACCCCGACCGTCACGCAAACCCTTGGCGAAGGTCGGGCCATGGGCTCGTATTCATTGGGCCAGGGTTTTCTCAACAGTTCTTCGAGTACGCGTTTCGATGAGTTGCTGGTGCAGATCGAAAAACTCCTGGCTGAGTACGGTCTGAAGCTGCAGGACGCCCTCGGCTCGAGCAAAGCCGCGCGGGATACCCTCAGCACGGCGGCCGACAGCAGCAAGGCCTCGCTGAAACAGGCCAGCGAACTGTTCGAGGAACAGGTGGTGATGGCCGACACCCTCGATGCGCCGTGGCAGGCGTTTTACGATCAGGTCACCGCGCTGATCGACAGGACTTACCAGCTCAACGACGCCACGTTGAAATTTCTCGACACGCAATTGCAGCAGCGTCTGGCGCAGAACCGCACACACATGGTCTTGCAGGCGGTGGCGCTGTCGGTGGTGTTCGTGCTGATTTTCTATCTCTACGGCGGTTTCTACGCCTCGACCCGCACCACACTGAAACGCCTCGGGGCGATGATGGACAAGGTCGCGGCCGGCGACATGACGGTCAACTTCAAAGCCAATAGCCGCGATGAGCTGGGCGAGTTGGGCGAAGTCTTCAATGGCACGGTGAGGAAGATTCACGACTTGATCGAGCGTGTAGGTCTGACTGTCGCTGAGGTCGAGCGCCAGGCCGGGCAGGTTGAAAACGTCTCTGCGCAGAGCAATCAGGCGGTCGCCGGGCAACGCACGCAGATCGAGCAAGTGGCAACGGCGATGAACCAGATGTCGGCGACTTCACTGGAGGTGGCGCGCAGTGCGGCGGCAGCGGTGAGCAGCGCCCATAGCGTCAATGACGAGACCATCAGTGGCCGTGGCCTGGTCGAGTCGCAGCAGGGCAGCATTGCTGCGCTGGCCAGCGAAATCGACCAGTCGGTGGTGGTGATCAACCAGTTAGCCAGCGATAGTCAGTCGATCAGCCGCGTACTGGAAGTGATCAAAAGCATCGCCGAACAAACCAACCTGCTGGCGCTCAACGCTGCGATTGAAGCGGCGCGTGCCGGCGAGCAGGGACGCGGTTTTGCCGTGGTCGCCGACGAGGTGCGCACGCTAGCCAAACGCACTCAGCAATCAACTGAAGAAATCGAACAGATGATCGCCAAGCTGCACGGCGGCGTCGGCGCGGCGGTGAAAGCCATGGGCGTCAGCCATCAGATGGCCAATGGCACGGTGGGGCAGTCGGAAAAAGTCCAGCAGGCGCTGGAAAACATCCTCGGTGCGGTCGGCATGATCGTCGATCAGAACCAGCAGATCGCCGCTGCGGTTGAACAGCAAACTGCGGTGGCCCACGACATCGATCAGAACATCGTCGAGATCAACCGCGCCGGCGAGCGCACGGCGCAAGGTGCGCATCAGACCGAAGATGCCAGCCGGGCGCTGTCAGCCCAGGTCGTTGAGCTTAAACAGCTGATCAGCGCGTTCCTCGTCTGAGGCACGCACGAAAAACTGTGGGAGCCTGCTCGCGAATGCAATCTGTCAGTGACATCTCTGTCACCTGATACACCGCCTTCGCGAGCAGGCTCGCTCCCACAGGGTTTTGGGTTTTGTCAGAACCCTTTGTAGTACTTCTTCACTTCCGGCCGTAAGCCCAATCCTGTTTCCCTCCAGGCTCTGGCATTTCCCCATCAATGAGCCAGTATCCATACCCAATCGTTCGCGTAGAGGAGGTCGCTCATGTCTGCCGCAACCTTGGGGGTTCTGGGCCGTTGCGCTCATTGCCAGACCACGCTGCTGCTCAAACCCTGGCAGCTCAATGCCATCTCGATCAATGAACCGTTTACCTGCGAGCATTGCCAGAAAGCGCTCGAGCTGCGATGCCCGCAACAGATCAAGCGCTTCAAGTCGCTCGACTCACTGGCGCTGCTGCGTTTCAGTGCTTCGTTGACGGTGTGCACCGCGCTGCTGGTGGCGCTGGTGATGGAATGGGTGGGACTGCTTAGCGTCACTGAGCAACTGAACGCGTCACTGATCACGATCTTTGTGTACTTCGTGGTCGTCCGTTACGCGCGCCAGCGGCAACACCTGACGCTGATTCTGGAGGCGGCCAAGGCGCACGCCGACTGATTACCAGCCGAATACTTCGCAGCTGTTGGCGGTACTGGCCGTGGCCAGTTGTTGCGGGCTGATATTCATCAGTCCGGCCAGCGCCTCGCAGATCGCCGGCAAGTGCGCCGGACTGTTGCGCTGACCGGGAAACATGACAGGTGCCATGTCCGGTGAATCGGTTTCCAGCACAATCGAATCCAGTGGCAGTTCCGCCAGCACCCGATGCATGCGCAACGCTTGTGGCCAGGTCGGTGCGCCGCCGAGGCCCAGTTTGAAACCGAGTTTGATGTATTCCCGCGCCTCTTCACGGCTGCCGGCAAAGGCGTGGATGATCCCCGCGCGTTTGAGCTTGAAGCGCTTGAGCGTCGCGATCACCGCCGCGTGGCTGCGTCGCACATGGATCAGCGCTGGCAACTGAAAGTCTGCGGCCAGTTGCAGTTGCGCCTCGAACAGCGCCTGTTGCCGCTCGCGGTCGAGGGTTTCGATGAAGTAATCCAGACCGATCTCGCCCACCGCACACAATTGCCGATGACCGCGCAATCGCGTCAGCCAATCACCGAGCGCCGATAAATCTTCGGGTCGATGCTGATCGAGATACACCGGGTGCAGGCCGAATGCCGCGTACAAATCGACATCGCTCTGCACCAGATCCCACACCCGTTGCCAATTGCCCTCATAGACGCCCAGCACGACCATCCGCCGCACCCCGAGGGCGCGGCTTTCGGCGAGCAACGCCGAGCGGTCGGCGTCGAAGTCGGGGAAGTCGAGGTGGGTGTGGCTGTCGATCAGCTCCACGGTTCAGTCCCGGTGAATACGTTGCTTGAAGGTCCGCGCAATGGCCTGCACGCCAGGCTTGTACTCCGACTGCTCGACAGCGGCCAGCGCCAGTTCCAGCGCCTTGTCGGCGATCAACTGGTGCTGCTGGGCCATGGCATTGACCGGCAGCGGCAGGAAATCCAGCAACTGCGTATCACCGAAGGTGCCGAGGCGCAGCGGCCGCGATTTCAGCGGGAAGTCATGCAGCGCATCGAACACGCCTTGCAGCAGCACGTAGGACGTTGTCACCAGCGCATCCGGCAAATGTCCCAGACGCTGCAGGAGTTCTTCCATCAATTGCTTGCCGCATTCGCGACTGAAGGATTCGGCGTGTTCGACCAGCACTTCGCCTTTGAAGTCGACCAGTGCCTCTTTGAAACCGGCGGCACGTTCCTGACTGATGCTCAGTTCCGGACGCGCGCCGAGCAGTACGATCTGCTTCGGTTGCGGGTCAAGCAGACTCTGGGTCAGGTGCAGGCTGGCTTCGCGGTCGTCACTGATCACCGAGCAGAAATGCTCGGGTTCCATGACCCGGTCGATGGCGATGATCGGCAGACCTTTGGCCTGCAACTGCCGATAACTGTCATCGCCGGCCGGAAGGCAACTGGCGACGATCAGCGCATCGCAGCGGCGCGCCTTGAACAGTTGCAGCAACTGCCGCTCGCTGTCTGGCGCATCGTCGGAGCTGGCGATCAGCAACTGATAGCCGCGTGCTCGCGCACCTTGCTCGAGCAGCTTGGCGATCCGCGCGTAACTGGGGTTTTCCAGATCCGGCAGAATAAAGCCCAGCGTGCGCGTGTGCCGACTGCGCAGCCCGGCCGCTTGTGGGTTTGGCGTGAAGCCGTGCAGATCGACCACCGCCCGCACCCGCTCGACGGTGGCGGTGCTGATGCGTTGCTGTTCGGCCTTGCCGTTGATGACGTAGCTGGCGGTGGTCACGGACACTCCGGCCAACCGCGCAATATCACTGAGTTTCAACCCGGGATTTCCTTGTTTTTTCGAGCTTGCCGCGACATTTTCGCCAATCCTACCCGATTAGGGCAGGCGACTATTGTCGCAGCGCATCCGACAAGTTGGACTTCAAGGATGGGACATTATCGAGTAACGTGCCGATCAATCTAGATTAAACGTTTCAGCAGGCGTATTTTCTACGTTTTAGACGTCTTTGGCCGGTTCTGCCGTGAAACCGCCAAAACTGCCGCTAAAAAGCAAAGCGGTAAAGCGCCTAAGCTGCAAACCATCCAAAACAATACCTGGCACTCATAAAGCGCCAAAAAGGAGATCGCATGCTCGAGCTCACTATAGAGCAGATATCCATGGGCCAATCGGCTGTGGATAAACCCGCTGCCCTGCAACTACTCGCCAATCACCTGGTGGCCGATGGTCTGGTTGCTGACGGTTACCTCGCTGGATTGCAGGCACGGGAAGCCCAGGGCTCGACCTTTCTCGGTCAAGGTATTGCCATTCCCCACGGAACGCCGCAAACCCGTGATCAGGTGTTCGCCACTGGCGTGCGCCTGATGCAGTTCCCGGAAGGCGTGGATTGGGGCGATGGCCAGATCGTTTATCTGGCCATCGGCATCGCCGCCAAATCCGACGAACACCTGCGCCTGCTGCAACTGCTGACCCGCGCCCTCGGCGAGACCGATCTGGGCCAGGCTCTGCGTCGTGCCAGTTCCCCCGAAGCGCTGCTGAAATTGCTGCAAGGCGCGCCACAGGAACTGGCGCTGGATGCACAGATGATTGGCCTCGGCGTGTCGGCTGACGATTTCGAAGAACTGGTTTGGCGTGGCGCGCGTCTGTTGCGTCAGGCCGATTGTGTGAGCAACGGTTTTGCCGGTGTGTTGCAACAAGTCGAAGCGCTGCCGCTGGGCGATGGCCTGTGGTGGCTGCACAGCGAGCAGACCGTGAAGCGTCCGGGCCTGGCGTTCGTGACGCCGGACAAACCGATGCGCTACCTCGGTCAGCCGCTCAGCGGTCTGTTCTGTCTGGCCAGCCTTGGCGAAGCGCATCAGGCGTTGCTTGAACGTCTTTGCGCGTTGCTGATTGAAGGTCGCGGCCATGAGCTGGGCCGCGCCACCAGCAGCCGTAAAGTCCTTGAAGTGCTCGGCGGTGAATTGCCCGCCGATTGGCCGAGCGCACGCATTGCCCTGGCCAACGCCCATGGTTTACACGCGCGCCCGGCGAAGATCCTTGCGCAACTGGCGAAGAGTTTTGATGGCGAAATTCGTGTGCGCATCGTCGACGGCCAGGACAGCGCCGTGTCGGTGAAGAGCCTGAGCAAGCTGCTCAGCCTCGGCGCCCGTCGCGGTCAGGTGCTGGAGTTGATCGCGGAACCGAGCATCGCCGCTGACGCCTTGCCGGCACTCTTGGCCGCGATCGAAGAAGGCCTCGGCGAAGAAGTCGAGCCGCTGCCAGCCGTAAGCCAGCAGCGCGAGGTCATTGCCGACATCGCCGAAGTGCTGATCGCCCCGGCGTCCGGCGCTCAGTTGCAGGCGATCCCGGCAGCCCCTGGCATTGCCATCGGGCCTGCGCATATTCAGGTTCAGCAAACCATCGATTACCCGCTGCGCGGCGAGTCCGCCGCCGTTGAGCGCGAACGTCTCAAGCAAGCGCTCAGCGACGTGCGCAGTGACATTCAGGGCCTGATCGAACGCAGCAAAGCCAAAGCCATCCGCGAGATCTTTATCACCCATCAGGAAATGCTCGACGATCCGGAACTCACCGATGAAGTCGACACCCGCCTCAAGCAAGGCGAAAGCGCCGAAGCGGCGTGGATGGCGGTGATCGAAGCGGCGGCCAAACAACAGGAATCGCTACAGGACGCGTTGCTCGCCGAACGGGCGGCGGACCTGCGTGACGTTGGTCGTCGCGTGTTGGCGCAACTGTGTGGCGTGCAAACGGCGAGCGAGCCTGAGCAACCGTACATTCTGGTGATGGACGAGGTCGGTCCGTCCGATGTCGCGCGGCTGGATCCGGTGCGCGTGGCGGGGATTCTCACCGCGCGCGGCGGCGCCACGGCGCACAGTGCAATCGTCGCCCGTGCTCTCGGAATTCCAGCGCTGGTCGGCGCTGGCGCAGCGGTGTTGTTGCTGACGCCGGGCACACCGTTGCTGCTCGACGGCCAACGCGGTCGCCTGCACGTCGACGCCGATGCGGCGACCCTGCAACGCGCCACCGAAGAACGCGACACCCGTGAGCAACGCTTGAAGATTGCCGCCGAACAACGCCATCAACCAGCACACACCACCGATGGCCACGCGGTCGAAGTGTTCGCCAACATCGGCGAAAGCGCGGGCGTGATCAGTGCGGTGGAGCAGGGCGCCGAAGGCATTGGCCTGCTGCGTACCGAACTGATTTTCATGGCCCACCCGCAAGCGCCCGACGAAGCCACGCAAGAAGCCGAATACCGCCGCGTCCTCGATGGCCTCGCCGGTCGTCCGCTGGTGGTGCGCACGCTGGATGTCGGCGGCGACAAACCGCTGCCGTATTGGCCGATTGCCAAAGAAGAAAACCCGTTCCTCGGTGTGCGCGGTATTCGCCTGACCCTGCAACGTCCGCAGATCATGGAAGCGCAATTGCGCGCCCTGCTGCGTTCGGCGGATAACCGTCCGCTGCGGATCATGTTCCCTATGGTTGGCAGCGTCGAAGAGTGGCGTCAGGCCCGCGACATGACCGAACGTCTGCGCCTGGAAATCCCGGTTGCTGATCTGCAACTGGGGATCATGATTGAAGTGCCGTCCGCCGCTCTGCTCGCACCGGTACTGGCCAAGGAGGTCGACTTCTTCAGTGTCGGCACCAACGACCTGACCCAGTACACACTGGCCATCGACCGTGGTCACCCGACCCTGTCGGCGCAGGCGGATGGCTTGCACCCGGCGGTGCTGCAACTGATCGACATCACCGTGCGCGCGGCCCATGCCCACGGCAAATGGGTCGGCGTCTGCGGTGAGCTGGCGGCAGATCCGCTGGCGGTGCCGGTGCTGGTCGGCCTCGGTGTCGATGAACTCAGCGTTTCCGGTCGCAGCATTGCCGAAGTCAAGGCGCGCATCCGCGAACTCAGCCTGACCCAGGCGCAAACCCTTGCTCAACACGCCCTGGCCGTGGGCAGCGCGAACGAAGTGCGCGCATTAGTGGAGGCCCTGTAATGGCCAAGATTCTTACCCTGACCCTCAATCCGGCGCTCGACCTCACCGTCGAACTGCCACGCCTGGAGGCGGGTCAGGTCAATCGCAGCGACGAGATGCACACCCACGCTGCCGGCAAAGGCGTGAACGTCGCGCAGGTGCTGGCCGACCTCGGCCATCAACTGACGGTCAGCGGCTTTCTCGGTGAAGACAATCTGCAAGCGTTCGAAACCCTGTTCGCCAAGCGTGGTTTTGTCGACGCGTTTATCCGCGTGCCGGGCGAGACGCGCAGCAACATCAAAGTAGCTGAACAGAGTGGCCGCATCACCGACATCAACGGCCCTGGACCGGTGGTCGATGCCGCCGCGCAGCAAGCGTTGCTCGATCGACTGGTGCAGATTGCACCGGGTCACGATGCGGTGGTGGTAGCTGGCAGTTTGCCGCGTGGCGTGACGGCGCAGTGGTTGCGTGAACTGATCGAGCGTCTCAACCAGCTCGGTTTGAAAGTCGCTCTCGACAGCAGCGGCGCAGCATTGCGCGAAGCTTTGAAAGCCAGTCCATGGCTGATCAAACCGAACACCGAAGAACTCGCCGACGCGCTCGGTTGCGACGTGGTTTCCCACGCGGCGGAAGCGCAAGCAGCGGCGCGCTTGCATGCGCAAGGTATCGAGCACGTGGTGATTTCTCACGGTGCTGATGGCGTGAACTGGTTCAGCGTCGGTTCGGCACTGCACGCCACGCCACCGAAGGTCAGCGTTGCCAGCACGGTCGGTGCTGGTGATTCGCTGTTGGCCGGCATGCTCCACGGTTTGCTCAGCGCCGATACGCCCGAGCAAACCCTGCGCACGGCCACCGCGATTGCGGCGATGGCGGTGACCCAGATCGGTTTTGGCATCAACGACGCGGCGCAACTGGCGCAGCTCGAACAGGGCGTGCGCGTGCGTCCCCTGACAGAACAATAAGAGGGTTTGTCATGAAATTAGCCATTGTTACGGCTTGCCCGAACGGCATGGTCACCAGTGTGCTGTGCGCGCGTCTGCTCGATGCGGCGGCGCAGCGTCAGGGCTGGAGCACCAGCGTTGAAGTGGTCGATGCAGCGCACCCTGAGCGCGAATTGTCGGCTGCGACCATTGCGGCGGCGGAATGGGTGTTGCTGGTCACCACCGGCACGGTGGACATGAGCCGCTTTGTCGGCAAACGGGTGTTCCAGATCGCCCCGGCGCAGGCGTTGCAGGATGTCGAAGCGGTGCTGCGTCGTGGTGCTGAAGAGGCTGAGGTTTACGTCGCCAGCGCGGCTGAACCGATCGCTGATGCGCCGCGTGCACCGCGCATCGTCGCCATCACCGCGTGCCCGACCGGTGTCGCGCACACCTTCATGGCCGCCGAAGCCTTGCAGCAAACCGCTAAGCGCCTGGGCTATGACTTGCAAGTCGAAACCCAAGGCTCGGTGGGCGCAAAAACCCCGTTGAGCGCGGCGGCGATTGCCGACGCAGACGTGGTGTTGCTGGCGGCGGATATCGAAGTCGCCACCGAGCGTTTTGCCGGCAAGAAGATCTATCGCTGCAGCACCGGGATCGCCTTGAAGCAGTCCGAAGCCACGCTGAAAAAAGCCTTGGCCGAAGGCGCTGTGGAAAGCGCCGCGAGTGACGGCCAGGCACCGGCCAGGCAAGAGAAAACCGGCATCTATAAACACCTGCTGACCGGCGTGTCATTCATGTTGCCGATGGTCGTGGCCGGCGGTTTGATGATCGCGCTGTCGTTCGTCTTCGGCATCACCGCGTTCAAGGAAGAAGGCACGTTGGCCGCTGCGCTGATGCAGATCGGCGGTGAGACGGCGTTCAAGTTGATGGTGCCGCTGCTGGCCGGTTACATCGCTTACTCGATCGCCGACCGTCCGGGCTTGGCGCCGGGGATGATTGGTGGTTTGCTTGCCAGTACGCTGGGCGCCGGGTTTATCGGCGGCATCATCGCCGGGTTTATCGCCGGTTATGCGGCCAAAGCTATCAGTCGATATGTCGCCTTGCCGCAAAGTCTCGAAGCGCTGAAACCGATTCTGATCATCCCGTTGTTTGCCAGCCTGATCACCGGTCTGGTGATGATTTACGTGGTCGGTAAACCGGTCGCCGGCATGCTCGGGGCGCTCACGCATTTCCTCGACAGCATGGGCACCACCAACGCGATTCTGCTCGGTGTGCTGCTCGGTGGCATGATGTGCGTCGACCTCGGCGGGCCGATCAACAAAGCCGCGTACGCGTTCTCGGTAGGTCTGCTGGCGTCGCAGAGTTATGCACCGATGGCCGCGACCATGGCTGCAGGAATGGTGCCGCCGATTGGTCTGGGCATCGCCACATTCATTGCGCGGCGCAAATTCGCCCAGACTGAACGCGAGGCCGGCAAGGCTGCCTTCGTGCTGGGGCTGTGCTTTATCTCCGAAGGGGCGATTCCGTTTGCCGCGAAAGATCCGTTGCGGGTGATTCCGGCGAGCATCGCTGGTGGCGCGCTGACAGGTGCATTGTCGATGTACTTCGGCTGCAAACTGATGGCGCCGCACGGTGGCTTGTTTGTGCTGGCGATTCCGAATGCGATCAATCATGCGTTGCTGTATTTGCTGGCGATTGTCGCGGGGAGCCTCTTGACGGCTGTGGTCTATGCGACGGTCAAACGCCCGGAGGCCGTTGAGCTGGCGCTGGAACCGGCGAAGGCTTAACTGGCACCACAAAACCCTGTGGGAGCGAGCTTGCTCGCGAAAGCGGTGTGTCATCGAAGAAGATTTCGACTGATAGCACGCATTCGCGAGCAAGCTCGCTCCCACATGGGTTGTGTGGTGTGTCTGGTGTCATTTCCGAGTCATGTGAGCGTGCTTAAGTTTTCCTTTTTTCAGGGAGAACACCATGAGCGATTTCAACCCCGGTCGCCGGCGTGTCATGCAAGTCGTTGGTGCCGGTCTGCTGATGCCAAGCCTGGCGCCGGCGGTGATTGCGTCGGTCAAGGATCGCCCGCAGTTGACCGACGGCGTGCAGTCCGGCGATCTGCAAGGCGACCGCGCGATGATCTGGAGCCGCAGCGATCGCCCCGCGCATATGGTGGTCGAGTGGGACACCCGCAGCCAGTTTCGTCACCCGCGCCGGGTGGTCTCGGCGCTGGCCGATGCCCGCAGTGACTTCACCGCCCGCGTTGAACTGACCGGGCTGCCCGCCGATCAGGCGATTTTCTATCGGGTGTATTTCAAGGACGCGCGCACCGGCGTCGCCAGCGAACCGTGGTTGGGTCACCTGCGCAGCGCTCCGACGGCGCGGCGCAATATTCGTTTCGTCTGGAGCGGCGACACCGTCGGCCAGGGCTTCGGCATCAACCCGGACATCGGCGGCATGCGCATCTATGAAGCCATGCGTCTGCGCCTGCCGGACTTCTTTATCCACAGCGGCGACACCATCTACGCCGACGGCCCGGTACCCGCGCAGCTCACCACGGAAAACGGTCGCATCTGGCGCAACCTCACCACCGAAGCCAAGAGCAAAGTCGCGCAGACCCTCGACGATTATCGCGGCAATTACCGCTACAACCTGATGGACGAAAACATTCGCCGCTTCAACGCCGAGGTGCCGCAGATCTGGCAGTGGGACGACCATGAAGTGGTCAACAACTGGTCGCCGGGCAAGCAGCTTGATGAGCGCTACCAGGAGAAAGATATCCACACCCTGGTCGGGCGTGCACGCAAGGCGTGGCTGGAATATTCACCGATGCGTTTGCAGGCCGCTGACGGTGGCGGGCGGATTTATCGCAAGTTGAGTTATGGGCCGATGCTCGATGTGTTCGTGCTCGACATGCGCAGTTATCGCGGCGCCAATGACGACAACCTCGGCGCGGCGAAACCGTTCCTGGGGCGTGAGCAACTGAACTGGCTCAAGCGCGGCTTGAAGAAATCCAAAGCCCAGTGGAAGGTCATTGCCGCCGACATGCCGATCGGTCTGGGCGTGCCGGATGGTGAGGTCAGTCCGGGTGTGGCGCGTTGGGAAGCGGTGGCTAACGGTGATCCGGGACCTGCGCAGGGGCGCGAGGTGGAAATCGCCGAATTGCTCGGCTATCTGCGTGCGCAGCAGGTGCGCAATTTTGTCTTCCTCACGGCAGATGTGCATTACTGCGCGGCGCATCACTATCACCCGGATCGCGCGGCGTTTCAGGATTTCGAACCGTTCTGGGAGTTTGTCGCCGGGCCGCTGAACGCCGGGAGTTTCGGGCCTAATCCACTGGATAAAACCTTTGGCCCGGAGGTGGTGTTCGAGAAAGCGCCGCCGGCGCAAAACACTTCGCCGTTTGCCGGGTTTCAGTTTTTTGGCGAGGTGAATATTGAAGGGGGGAGTGGGGAGATGAGCGTGGTGTTGCGGGATTTGAATGGGGTGGCGGTTTTTGAACAGAAGTTGCAGCCGGTTTGAAGATCAAAAGCTAACCCTCATCGGAACGCCGCCCGCCCAGCCCTCTCCCAGAGGGAGAGGGGGCCGACCGTGGTGTCTGAAGAGGTACGTCGACCTGAAAGACCGTATCGATTATGAGATTGGATACAAAGCCTTTCTCGATTATGGATTCGGTGAAGCACGTTCAGGTCGGCGTATTGCGTGAATCTCCCCCAATCAGTCCCCTCTCCCTCCGGGAGAGGGTTAGGGTGAGGGGCTTTTAATAGACGTCGCGGCGATAGCGGCCCTGTTCGATCAGGCGTTCGACTTCGGCGCTGCCGAGGATATCATTGAGCACCTGATCAACCCCCGAAGCCATCCCCTGCAAGCTGCCACAGATATAAATAACCGCCCCGTCCGCCAGCCATTTCTTCAACTCTGCAGCCGACTCACGCAAGCGATCCTGCACATAAACCTTATCAGCCTGATCCCGCGAAAACGCCAGGTCCAGCCGTTCCAGATCACCATTGATCAACCACTCTTCCAGCTCCGCGCGGCAGAGGAAATCGTGCTCACGATTGCGCTCGCCAAACAGCAACCACTGGCGCTGCTGACCATCGGCAATCCGCGCCTTGAGCAAGCTGCGCAACCCGGCCAGACCCGTACCGTTGCCCAGTAGAATCATCGGCAGCGGTTCGTTCGGCAGATGGAAACCACTGTTGCGTCGCACCCGCAAACTGATACTTCCGCCCACGGGCGCGTGCTCAGTCAGCCAGCCGGAACCGATGCCAAGGGTGCCGTCGGCATGCTGTTCCTGGCGCACGATCAACTCCAGCACGCCGTCGGCGGCAATCGAGGCGATCGAGTATTCGCGCATGGCCAGCGGCACCATCGCGTCGACCAGCGATTGCGCATGCAGACCGACCAGATGTGCACGGTGCTCGGGCAATTGCCGCGAGGCCAGCGCGACTTCCAGCGGCTCGTCGAGGCCGTTGATTTTCACGGTGGTTTCGCCACGAATGCCGAGGCCGTCGAGGAAGTGTTCGATGGCCCACGGGCAGTTGCGCGGCAGCACTTCGACCAGATCACCGGCCAGCCAACTGCTGGTGTTCGGTGCGCTCAGGCCCAACAAGTAAACCGGCGCACCGCTGCTGTCCGGGTTCATCAGTTCGCGGCGTACCAGCGTCCAGTTGTCGTAACTCGGTGCTTGCCAGGTATCCACGGGCGCTTGCCCGGTGAGTAGGCCAAGTTGGGTTTGCCAATGGCGCAGGGCATAGGGATCACCGCTGTCGACTTCGACCGGCGCGAACAATGTCTTGCCGCCGTGCTCCGCCAACCATTGGTGCAGGCGTTTGGCGAAACCACAGAAGTGCTGATATTGACGATCGCCGAGACCGAGCACCGAGTAATTCAGACTGTCGAGGGTTGCCGCTTTGCCCAGCACTTTGCGCTCGAATCCGCGCGCGCTGTCCGGCGCTTCGCCGTCGCCGAACGTGCTCACCACAAACAGCGCGTTGTTCGATTCACGCAGATCCTGCTCGCTGACATTCGCCAGCGGCTGCACTTTCACCGGCAGTCCGGCAGCCTGCAATTGGCCGGCGGTCTGCCATGCCAGTTGTTCGGCAAAACCACTCTGGCTGGCGAAACCGATCAGCCACGCCGAGGCATTGCCAGTCGGTTGTCCGAGGCCTTTGCGCGCATCCTTGATCTGCTTTTTCTTGCGCCGACGGTCGAGGTACAGCAGCCAGCCGGTGATGAAGAACAGCGGCATGCACACTGCCGCGAGGGTAATGATGATCCGCCCGACCAGGCCGAAATAGCTGCCGACGTGCAGCGCATAAATGCTGGTCAGCAGTTGCGCCTTGAAGCTCTTGTCGGCGTAACGGTCGACGCGTTTGACCAGGCCCGTGGCCGGGTCGAGGGTGATCTGGTTCAGGGCGCGATCATGCGGCGAGCTGTCGAGCAGGTAGAACACGGTCGCCGGTTGGCCAGCGATGGCCGGCATGCGGATGTTGTACGCGGCCAGACCCGGGCCAGCGGCGCTGTAGATGCTGCTCCACATCGCCGCGTAATCGGCTGTCGGCGCAGGGCCTTCCGGTGCCGGGCCACGACCACCGCGCACGCGCTCGTTTTGTGGTGCGTCGGAAAGCAGCTTGGTCAGGCCTTTGTTGTACCACTCGTATGACCACGACAACCCGGTCAGTGCCAGCAGCAGATACACCAACAAGCACCATGTACCGGCTACCGAATGCAGGTTCCAGTTGAAGGCGCGGCCCTTTTTCTTCCAGTCCAGCGTTAGCCACACGCGCCAGCTGTGCCACTGCCGTGGCCAGCGCAGATACAAACCAGAGAGGCAGAAAAACAGCAGGATCAGCGTGCAGGCGCCAGTGATGTTGCGCCCGGTATCGCCCATGGCGAGGAAACGGTGCAGTTGCAGCATCAGGCCGAAGAAATCCTGGCCGACCGCGTCGCCCATGAACTCGGCGGTGTACGGGTCGAAGTAGCGCATCTCGCCGCGACGTTCACCCTTGGGCGGGGTGAAGAACACCTTGGCGGCATTGCCGCTGTCGGTCTCGACCCAGAGCATCGAGACTTTTTTCCCCGACGTGGCTTCGATGCGCTCGACCAGTTCGACGGGCGGCAAGACACCGGCGACTTGTTTTTCCACCTGCAGGACGGAGGGATTCAGCGCCCGCAGGATTTCGTCCTGAAACGAATAGGCCGCGCCGGTGATGCCCATCAACGCCAGCACCAGGCCTGCGGTGATGCCAAAAAACCAGTGCAACTGGAACAGGGTTTTCTTCAACACGTCACTCGCCGTCCATTCGGAAATTGTCTTCACGGCGCGCATTATGCCGTGGGTTATCGAGAAGCGTTCTTTATTACGCACAAAAGCCCCGTTCAATGGAATGAACGGGGCCAAGCCTGGCGGCGCATTCCCTGTAGGAGTGAGCCTGCTCGCGAAGGCGTCGTGTCAGTCAGCCTCTACTTGACTGACCCAGCGCTTTCGCGAGCAAGCTCGCTCCCACAGGTTTCCACATCGGTCAGAAGTGGAAGTTGGTGCTCAACAGTGCCGTACGGCCCGCCGCCTGGTTGGCGAAGTGTGTCGAGAAGGCTTTGTCGTAGTAGGTTTCGTTGGTCAGGTTCTGCACGTTGAGTTGCAGGTCGACGTTCTTGGTCAATTTGTACGCAGCCATCGCGTCGTAGCGAACATACGAGTCAACCATGGTGGTGTTGGCCACGCTGCCGTACACATCGTCGACGTAGAACGCGCCGCCACCGAGGGTCAGCTTCGGCGTGACCTGGTAAGTGGTCCATAGGCTGGCGCTGTTTTTCGGCGTGTTAGGCAGTTCGTTGCCGTCGTTGGCCTTGCCCAGCGGGCCGCCGTCGACTTGTTCGCTGTCCATGAAGGCGTAACCGGCGAACACTTGCCACTTGTCAGTGATCTTGCCGCTGGCCGAGAGCTCGACACCTTGCACACGGGTCTTGCCGGCGTTTTCGTACGACGTGGTGTCGACTTGCACACGAGCGTTTTCTTTCTCGGTGCGGAAGATGTCAGCGGTCAGCGACAGGCGATCGTTGAGCAGATCCCACTTGGTGCCGATTTCATAGTTCTTGGTGGTTTCCGGCTCCATGTCGCTGCTCAGCAGGTTGCCGCTGCGATCCGGGGTGCCGCCCAACGGGTTGCCTTCCTGACCCTCGCCCAAGGTGTTGCCCGGTGGCGTGGCCGAGGTGGCGTAGGAGGCGTAGATGCTGCCGTTTTCCGCAGGCTTGTAGACGACGCCGAACTGACCGGTGACGAACTCGCTGGTGTCATCGCCCTTGGACGTGGTGGTGCCAGCGGCGTTGTAGGTCTTGTAGTCGGTGTCGAAGTGGTCGTAACGCAGGCCCATGTTCACCAGCCACTGCTCGGACAGCTCCAGGGTATCGAACACATACAGCGCGTAGGTGTTGGCCTGGGTGTCGGTGCCGGCGTAGTTGCGCGAAATCGCGCCGTTCCACGGATCGTTCGGGTTCGGGTTCGACAGCGAGGTGCAGTTGTAGCCACTGGCGGCGCCGATCAGGCCCGGGTTGCAGTTAGTGGTCACTGCGCTGGTGCGCGGCGTGGTGTCGGTGTTGACGTTGTACGAAGACTTCTGGCTTTCCTCACGGGTGTATTCGACGCCGGTGGAGAAGCTGTTCTTGAAGCCGGCGACGTAGAAATTGCCGAACAGGTCAGTCTGGTTGGTGGTGGTATCGGTGTTGCTCACCCGAGTATTGGCCCGACGCCAGACCGTGCCGTTGTTGACGTTGCCTTTACTGTCGTCCGGCTGGGTCAGGATGTAATCCTGCATGCTGCTGCCGTGACGCAGGGTGTTCTTGATCGTCAGCGAATCGCTCAGGTCATGCTCGATGGCGAAGGTCGCGGTGTCAGTGCGGCCCTTGCGGAAGTCACGATCCAGACCGTAGAAATTGCTGTGGTCACCGCCAGCGTAAGGCTTGTCCGGATTGGATTTGGTGCGTGCAGCGGAGCCACCGGCTGGAATGGTGTACGGCACGCCCGAGTCCGGGGTGTCGTTGCTTTCGAGATGGTAGTAGTCGAGGTTGACGCGGGTGTCGGTGCCCAGGCCAAACGCCAGGGACGGGGCGATACCCCAGCGGTCGTAATCGACTTTGTCGCGACCGGCGACATTGCTCTCGTGGCTCATCAGGTTCAGACGGCCGGCGGCGGTGTCGCTGAACTGGTAGTTGCCGTCGAGGGTATAGCGCTGAGTCTGGTCGGAGCCCCAGGTGAAGCCGCCGTCGAACGAATTGCCCAGGTGCGCTTTCTTGCTCACCAGGTTGATGCTGCCGCCCGCTGCGCCACGACCGCCGATGGCGGAGTTCGGGCCCTTGCTGACTTCAATGTTTTCCACGGCGAAGATTTCGCGGCTTTGCGAACCGGTGTCGCGCACGCCGTCGAGGTAGGTGTCGCCCTGCGCGTCGAAACCACGAATGAACGGACGGTCGCCCTGTGGATTGCCGCCTTCACCGGCGCCGAAGGTGATGCCCGGCACGGTGCGCAGCGCGTCCTGCATGTTCAGGGCGCCGGTGTCTTTGAGCACTTGTTGCGGAATAACGGTGACCGAGCGCGGTGTATCGACCAGCGGCGCGGTGTACTTGGGCGAGGAGGCTTTTTCGACCTGATAGGACGTCGAATCCTGGGCTTCGCCGGTGATGGCGGTGGCGTCCAGGGCGATGGCATTGCCGGAGGCTTTGCTGTCGGTTTTTTCAGCGGCGAACACCATCTGGCCAGCGGAACCGGCGGTGATTGCCACACCGATTGCAGAGGCGAGCAGACGTGGTGAACTGACCGGTAATTGTGCGTGTTGACGTGCCATTTTTATTCCCCTCCCCAAGGATTTGAGGCCGCGGAATATAGGGTAAACAGTTATTCGTATCAATTGCGAAACATTGTTATTCGCACTGAATTTACATTCTTTACAATTTAACCTTACGGTTTTTGCCAGTTCATTCGTCTCTCGGGTTTTACACAGTCAATAAGAATCAATACCATTGCCGCCTCTTTGCCATCAGGTGACATCGCCATGCTGCTGCACATCCCCGGACTGTTCGCGAAAGACGAAGTGCAGCGTATCCGTGAGGCGCTGGAGCAGGCCGATTGGGCTGATGGCAAGATCACCGCTGGCTTTCAGTCGGCCAAGGCCAAGCACAATTTGCAGCTGCCCGAAGGTCATCCGCTGGCCAAGGAAATCGGCGCAGCGATGCTGGAACGTTTGTGGAAAAATCCACTGTTCATGTCCGCCGCGTTGCCGCACAAAGTCTTCCCGCCGTTAGTGAACTGTTACACGGCCGGTGGCAGTTTCGATTTCCACATCGATAACGCCGTGCGCCAACCCAAGGGCAGCATCGAGCGGGTGCGCACCGATCTGTCGGCGACGCTGTTCTTCAGCGAGCCCGAGGATTACGACGGCGGCGAGCTGGAGATCCAGGACACCTTCGGCACGCAACGGGTGAAGTTGCCGGCCGGCGACATGGTTTTGTACCCCGGCACCAGCCTGCATAAGGTCAACGCGGTCACACGTGGCGCGCGTTATGCGTCGTTCTTCTGGACACAAAGTCTGGTGCGTGAAGATAGCCAGCGCGCGCTGTTGTTCGAGATGGACGGGGCGATTCAGCAACTGAGTCAAGACCTGCCTGATCACCCGTCACTGATTCGCCTCACCGGCACGTATCACAACTTGCTCCGTCGCTGGGTCGAGGTATGAGTTTTCAACTGCGTCGGGAAGAAGTCCTCGACGGCGAACAACTTAGCGCCATGCTCGCCGAAAGCCCGGCCCGTGCCGCGCAGGCGATTTTGCTCGCGGCGGGTGAGGGCGAAGTAGAGGCGCAGGCGTTGCTTGGGCAAATCCTGCTCGACGGCCTAGGCATCGCCCAGGATCAAACGCTGGCGCTGCGCTGGTTCGGCATCGCTGCCGGGCGTGGGCACCTGATGGCGCGCAACATGCTCGGGCGTTGTCATGAGCATGGTTGGGGCATTGCGGCGGATGCGTCGGTTGCTGCGCAGCATTATCGGATCGCAGCGAATGCCGGACTGGATTGGGCGATGTACAACCTCGCCAATCTGCTCGCGACGGGACGCGGGGTTGCGGTAGATCACCTTCAGGCATTGGCGCTGTATCGCCGCGCGGCTGAACTGGGCCATGCGAAATCGATGAATCTGCTGGGGCGGTATCTGGAAGAGGGGCTGGTGTGCCCGGCGGATCCGGTTGCGGCGCGCGATTGGTATCGGCGTTCGGCCGACGGTGGGGATTTTCGTGGGCAGTTCAGTTTCGCTGCAGTTTTAGCGGATGAGGGGCGGATTGATGAGGCGGTCGATTGGCTTGAGAAAGCTTTGGCCGGCGGCAATCTGAATTTTCTGCGGGTGGCGAGTCAGACGCTGTCAGGTGCGACAGATCCCAGGATTCAGGGGATGGCTGCTCAGTTCGCGCTTCGATGCACAGACTTGCAGCGCGTCTGAATTCGCAAAGCCCTCACCCTAGCCCTCTCCCAGGGGGAGAGGGGACTGACCGCGTCGTTCTGGCGCTATACATCGACCTGAGATATCCAGTCGAACTCAATTTTGAAAAGCTTACACATCGGCTCCCTCTCCCTCTCCCTCGGGAGAGGGCTGGGGTGAGGGGCCTCGGTCTCAAGTACCCGGCAAAACTTCAAGCCGAACGCACAGACACAAAAAAGCCCATGACACGTCATGGGCTTTTCACTTGCAGCTAGCAGCTTGAAACTCGCAGTTGCTCTTACACGTAAAACGACTTCAACGGCGGGAAGCCATTGAACTCAACTGCGCTGTAACTGGTGGTGTACGCACCGGTCGACAGCCAGTACAGACGATCACCGATCGCCAGGTTCAACGGCAGACCGTACTTGTAGTTCTCGTACATGATGTCGGCGCTGTCGCAAGTCGGGCCGGCGATGACCACTTCTTCCATCTCGCCTTTTTTCTCGGTCCAGATCGGGAACTTGATCGCTTCGTCCATGGTTTCGATCAGGCCGGAGAACTTGCCCACATCGGTATACACCCAACGCTCGACGGCGGTGCGCGACTTGCGTGCAACCAGTACCACTTCGCTGACCAGAATACCGGCGTTGGCAATCAGCGAACGGCCCGGCTCGAGAATGATTTCCGGCAGGTCATCACCGAAGTCTTCCTTGAGGAAGCGGATGATTTCTTCAGCGTAGGTTTCCAGGCTGTTGGTGCGGGTGATGTAGTTGGCCGGGAAGCCACCGCCCATGTTGATCAGCTTCAGGTGGATGCCGTCTTCTTCTTTCAGGCGTTCGAAGATCACTTTGACCTTGGCGATCGCTGCGTCCCAGACGCTGATGTCGCGTTGCTGCGAGCCGACGTGGAACGAGATGCCGTAAGGCACCAGACCGAGGTCGCGAGCGAGGATCAGCAGGTCCATGGCCATGTCGGTCTGGCAGCCGAATTTGCGCGACAGTGGCCAGTCAGCCGTGGTCGAGCCTTCGGTGAGGATGCGCACATAGACTTTCGAACCCGGGGCCGCCTTGGCGATGTTGCGCAGGTCAGCTTCGGAGTCGGTGGAGAACAGACGCACGCCCTTCTCGTAGAAGTAGCGGATGTCCTTGGATTTCTTGATGGTGTTGCCGTAGCTGATACGGTCCGGGCTGACGCCACGATCCATTACCTTGTCCAGCTCGTAGATCGAGGCGATGTCGAAGCTCGAACCTTTTTCTTTGAGCAGGTCGATGATCTCGACGGCCGGGTTGGCCTTGACCGCGTAGTAGACCTTGGCGAATTCGAAACCGGCGCGCAGGTCATCGTAGGCCTGGGCGATCATCGCGGTGTCGATCACCACGAACGGGGTTTCCTGTTTGTCGGCGAACGCCTTCATTTTGTCGAATGTAGCGCGCGCGAAATAGTCTTCGACCTGGATCGACATGCTGGGAACTCCTACTGGCAAACTAAGTTAAACAATGGGTGCAAATGAACGCCCTCCGTATCCCCACTTTGGTTCGCCTACTTCCCAAGGCATGTCGCCGAAAGCAAAAAGGCCACGGGTGGTTTTACCCTTGGCCTTGCTGTCTCGTCGTCAGTACTTGAGCCGGATGGATCGTTTCCAGCATGGACGTTCGGCGCAAACTTTAGGGCGTGAGGGGCCTGAGATCAACTAAAAATGTCGCGTTTTTGCACGCTTCTGACGTACGTCGCGTTCATCACTCTTTGTAGCCGACCGAGATGACGGGCAGATGTTCCCCGGGAATTTTCCAGTGTTAAAAATACCTGCACGTTCGTGGATTTTGTCGGCGAAGTCGTGGGTAAGTGTGATGGCTGCAACTTCGGCGACGTTGGCCACGAGAGGAAGGAGAGAGGGGGATTTTGGTTGTTTGGAAGGCTGTCCAGAGCATGCTGCCTGGTTCTCAGGTGTTGAGATTCTTTTCCGCCTGATGAGTGAAGAAAAAATCACCCGGATCCTGTGGGAGCGAGCTTGCTCGCGAAGGCATTTTCACAATCGACATCGTTGTTGACTGATATTGCGCTTTCGCGAGCAAGCTCGCTCCCACAGGTTGTGTATTTTTAGGCGACTACCGCTTCAGCCGGCGAGACGATGTTGGTCTTCATCCCGCGCGAACGACCCGAACTCAGATAAGCCGCAATCGACTCCTGCGTCACCTCGCCAAGGAACACCCGCTCGGCATCCATCACCGGCAGCCACGAACGGTTGAACTCGTACATCCGCGACAGCAGGATGCGCAAATGCTCGTCGTACGCCGCTGTGGCATTGAACTCACGCAGGAACTGCGCGCACGTACCGGTCTGACGGTGCAGATCGCGACGACGCACATAACCCAGCGCCTTGTTCTCGGCACAGGTGACCACCACGTAGCGACGGTCATGCTCATCCATCAATTCCAGCGCATCGGCCACCGGGGTTTCCGGGCTCACCGATGGCGCGTTGTCCGCCGCATCTTCAGCCTTCACCAACAGCAGGCGCTTGAGCGTGCTGTCCTGGCCGACGAAGTTGCTGACAAAATCGTCCGCCGGATGCGCCAGCAGCGTGTCCGGGTGATCGATCTGCAGCAGTTTACCGGCGCGGAAGATCGCGATCTTGTCGCCGAGTTTGATCGCTTCGTCGATGTCGTGGCTGACCATGATCACGGTCTTGTTCAGCGCGCGCTGCATTTCGAAGAATTCGTTCTGGATCATCTCGCGGTTGATCGGGTCGACCGCACCGAACGGTTCGTCCATCAACAACAGCGGCGCATCCGCCGCCAGCGCGCGGATCACACCGATGCGCTGTTGCTGACCACCGGACAATTCGCGTGGGTAACGATGCAGATACTGCTTGGGCTCCAGCTTGATCATGCTCATCAACTCGCGGGCGCGGTCGTGGCATTTCTGTTTGTCCCAGCCGAGCAGTTTCGGCACGACGACAATGTTTTCTTCGATGGTCATGTTCGGGAACAGGCCGATCTGCTGGATCACGTAACCGATGTTGCGACGCAGGGTTACTTCGTCGAGATCGGTGGTGTCTTCGCCGTTGATGAGGATCTTGCCCGAGGTCGGTTTGATCAGGCGGTTGATCATCTTCAGCGTGGTGCTTTTGCCGCAACCCGAGGGCCCGAGGAACACGCAGATTTCGCCTTCATTGACGGTCAGGCTTACCGAATCCACAGCTTTGACGTCTTTGCCGTTGCTTTGGAAGGTCTTGCTGAGATTTTGAAGTTCGATCATTTCAGGAGTCCTTTTGGAGTCAGCGAGCGTTGCAGCCACTGCAAAACGAGGTCGGCGAAAATCGCCAGAAGACTGACCAGCAGCGCGCCGACGATCAGCATCGACATGTCACTGCGGCTGATGGAAGCGAGGATCAACACACCGAGGCCGCCGGCGCCGATGGTCGCGGCGATGGTCATCACGCCGATGTTCATCACCACGGCGGTGCGTACGCCGGCGAGGATCACTGGCACCGCAATCGGCAACTCGACCATGCGCAGGCGCTGGCCGAAGGTCATGCCGATGCCGCGTGCTGCTTCACGGATGCCCGGTTCCACGCCAGTGAGGGCGAGGTAGGTGTTGCGCATGATCGGCAGCAGTGAATAAAGGAACACGGCGGTGATCGCCGGCATCGGCCCGAGGCCCTGGCCGAACTTGGAGTAGAACGGCAGCAGCAGGCCGAACAGGGCAATCGACGGCACGGTCAGCAGCACCGTGGCGCTGGCCTGCAACGGCCCGGCAAGGGGCGGAAAGCGGGTCATCAGAATGCCCAGCGGCACGCCAACGACAATCGCCAGGGTCACGGCGATGCCGACCAGGGTGATGTGCTGCCAGGTCAGGTGCATCACCTGCTGCCAGTCGAGGTGGGAAAAGGCGTTCAGAAATTCCATGACTTTTCCTCCTTAATCAAGTGGGTGCTGGCGCAGAAAATCGGCGGCAACTTTCGATGGGCTCTCGTGATCGACGTCGACCCGCGCGTTGAGCTGGCGCATGGTTTCGTCATCGAACAGTTCGGCCAATGGCTTGAGTTGCTCGGCCAGTTGCGGGTGCGCGTCGAGGTAAGCCTGACGCACCACCGGTGCGGCGGTGTAGTCGGGGAAGTAATGCTTGTCGTCTTCCAGCAGTTTCAGGCCGAAGGCGTTGAGGCGACCGTCGGTGGTGTAGACCAGACCGGCGAACACCTGACCGTTGCGCAATGCCGTGTAAACCAGCCCGGCATCCATCTGGCGGATATTTTTGCGGGTCAGGTTCATGCCGTAGAGATCGACCATGCCGATCAGACCGTCGGAGCGGTTGGCAAACTCGGTGTCCAGCGCCACCAGATGATTGGTCTTGGCCTCGGCGCGCAGCACTTCGTTCAACTGGCTGATGTTGTTGATCTGCGGATATTCCTCGGCGACCTTTTCAGGGAGGGCGAGGGCGTAGGTGTTGCTGAATTTCGACGGGGTCAGCCAGACCAGGCCTTTTTTCGCGTCGAGTTCTTTTACCCGGGCGTAGGACTGGGCGCTGTCGAGTTTTTCAGTGACATGGTTGTAGGCCACCAGCGACACGCCGGTGTATTCCCAAAGCATGTCCAGTTGTCCGCTTTCGTGGGCGCTGCGGGCGAGGTTGCTGCCCAGACCGCCGGTAATCTGCGCGTCGTAACCTTTGCTGCGCAGGTATTGCGCGGTGATTTCGGCGAGCAGGGTTTGCTCAGTGAAGACTCGGGCGCCGAGGCGGATCACCGGTTTTTCAGCGGCTTGGACGATGCCTGCAAACAGCAGGGCACTGCTCAACATCAGGCCTAACATCAAGCTAAGTCGTTTCATATTCATTCCTTCGCAAAAGCCTTAAGACGGGCGCAAACCGCGTTCCAGCCAGAGACGGCTGGCGAGGGTGACGACGCCATCGAGCAGCAAGGCCAGCAGCGCGGTGCACGCGGCGCCGAGCAGCAGTTGCGGCTGATTGTTCAGGGCGATGCCAGGGAAGATCAGGCTGCCGAGGCTGTTGGCACCGATCAGGAAGGCCAGCGGCGCGGTGCCGACGTTGATCGCCAAAGCCACGCGCACACCGCCGACAATGATCGGCACGGCGTTGGGCAATTCGACTTTCCACAGCACCTGGCGCGGGGTCATGCCGATGCCGACGGCCGCTTCTTTCAGCGAACCCTGGACATTTTTCAGGCCTTCGTAGGTGTTGCGCACAATCGGCAGCAACGAAGCGAGGAATAAAGCAAAGATCGCCGGGCCACTGCCAATGCCGAGGACGCCCAGAGCAATCGCGAGCACGGCCAGCGGCGGCACGGTGTTACCGATATTGAAAATCTGCATGAAGCGTTCAGCGCGACCGACCATGGTCGGACGACTGAGGAAGATGCCGGCGGGGATGCCCACGACAAGGGCGGCCAGCATTGAAGCGAGGACGAGAATCAGATGAGCTTGCAGGTAAAACAACAAATCGTCGCGGTAGTGTTCGATCGTGTTGATGCCGATCCAGTGGACCAGCAGGGCCAGGAGCGCGATCACCACCGCACCTCCCATCAGCCCTTTGCCATAGCGGATAGCCACAGGCGGACTCCTTTTTTTGTAGTCGGCGAACGCCCTCCCGTGTGGCATGCCATACATGGCTGCCGGGAATAAACGTTCGCGAGAAGCAGCTCCCTCAGCACCGGCAAAAAGCGGTCTGAAAGCGAGCCATGAGCGCAGCCTCGTCAGGCTAACTTGCTGATTTTTCAGCCCCTGACGAAAATTCGTAACAGGGGATGGACGTCTCCGGGCTTTAAAAGGTTCCCATCTGCGGCAGCATTTGGCCACCCTTAATGTGCTCAACGGTTCGGTTATTGCATCGAGTTGGGCTATAATCGCGGCCCTTTTTTGAATCACCGCCAGGCGATTTCCCATGACCAACCAGGCCGCCGAAGTCGCGAAACGCCGCACTTTCGCCATTATTTCCCACCCCGATGCCGGTAAAACCACGATCACCGAAAAGCTCCTGTTGATGGGCAAGGCGATTGCAGTGGCCGGTACGGTGAAATCCCGTAAATCCGATCGCCATGCGACATCCGACTGGATGGAGATGGAGAAGCAACGGGGTATTTCCATTACCACGTCGGTCATGCAGTTCCCGTATCGCGAGCACATGATCAACCTGCTCGACACCCCGGGCCACGAAGACTTCTCCGAAGATACCTACCGCACCTTGACGGCGGTGGACTCGGCATTGATGGTCCTCGACGGCGGTAAAGGTGTCGAGCCACGGACCATTGCGCTGATGGACGTCTGCCGTCTGCGTGACACGCCGATCGTCAGCTTCATCAACAAACTCGACCGTGACATCCGCGACCCGATCGAACTGCTCGACGAGATCGAAGCCGTGCTGAAGATCAAGGCTGCGCCGATCACCTGGCCGATCGGTTGCTACCGTGACTTCAAGGGCGTGTACCACCTGGCTGACGACTACATCATTGTCTACACCGCCGGTCACGGTCACGAACGCACCGAAACCAAAATCATCGAGAAGCTCGATTCCGACGAAGCCCGCGCGCATCTGGGCGACGAGTACGACCGCTTCATCGAACAGCTGGAACTGGTTCAAGGCGCCTGCCACGAATTCAACCAGCAGGAATTCCTCGACGGTCAACTGACCCCGGTGTTCTTCGGTACGGCACTGGGCAACTTCGGTGTTGACCACGTACTTGACGCCGTTGTTGATTGGGCGCCGCGTCCGCTGGCCCGTGTCGCTAACGAGCGTACCGTTGAGCCGGTGGAAGAGAAGTTCTCGGGCTTCATCTTCAAGATCCAGGCGAACATGGACCCGAAACACCGCGACCGTATCGCCTTCATGCGCATTTGCTCCGGCAAGTACGAGAAAGGCATGAAGATGCGCCACGTGCGCACCGGCAAGGACGTGCGTATCGGCGACGCCCTGACGTTCTTCTCCTCCGAGCGGGAACAGCTTGAAGAAGCTTTTGCCGGCGACATCATCGGTCTGCACAACCACGGCACGATCCAGATCGGCGACACCTTCAGTGAAGGTGAAACCCTCGGGTTTACCGGCATTCCGCACTTTGCGCCGGAGCTGTTCCGTCGTGTGCGTCTGCGTGATCCGTTGAAGTCCAAGCAGTTGCGTCAGGGTCTGCAGCAACTGGCTGAAGAGGGCGCGACGCAGGTGTTTTTCCCGGAGCGCAGCAACGACATCATTCTGGGCGCCGTCGGTGTGCTGCAGTTTGATGTGGTCGCCAGCCGTTTGAAGGAGGAATACAAGGTTGAGTGCTCGTACGAGCCGATTACTGTGTATTCCGCGCGCTGGATCGATTGCAGCGACAAGAAGAAGCTTGAGGAGTTTTCCAACAAGGCTGTGGAGAACCTGGCGGTCGATGGCGGTGGTCACCTGACTTACCTTGCGCCGACGCGGGTTAACCTGGCGTTGATGGAAGAGCGTTGGCCGGATGTGAAATTCCGGGCGACGCGTGAGCATCATTAAGTTCTGAATTGGTTTGTCCGAAGCCCTCTAGGTGTATGCCTAGGGGGCTTTTTTTTGCTTTGGTTTTGGGGGTATATCCGTTTTTGGGTGATGGCGGCTTAGGGTTCCGCCCTTACGGCGGGTCACTTTTTACAAACGCCTAAAAAGTAACCAAAAACGCTTGCTCCTACGTACGGCCCGCTCGCTGGGGCTCGGGGTTCCTTCGCTGCGGGATCGATCCGGGCGCAGCGTCTCCGGTTTGCTTCGCTGCACCTACTCCCGCTGTGTTTGGCTGCGCCAAACGGTCGCTGCGCTCCCACGCCCGGATCAATCCCTCCACTCAGCCTTCCGACGTCGCCCTACAGATCAAGAGCTGCAGCCGAGCTAACGCTCATCCTGTTGAGTGGTGAAGAGCGGGGCGTGGTCGGCTTTGGATTTGTGTTGGATTTGCCCCTCACCCCAGCCCTCTCCCGAGGGAGAGGGGGCCGATTTGTGTGTTTTTCAAAGCCTCAGTTCGACGCGGTATCGCACGTCGGCGTAGCTCTCCCAAACACTGCAGTCAGTCCCCTCTCCCTCCGGGCGGTCCGACGTTTCGGGAGGGCTAGGGTGAGGGGCTTTTGATCTGTTTCAGAATCTGAGCTCGACGCGGTATCGCACGTCGGCGTAGCTCTCGTAATCACTGCGGTCAGTCCCCTCTCCCTCCGGGCGGTCCGACGTTTCGGGAGGGTTAGGGTGAGGGGCTTTTGATCTTCGGTACGGTTTTATCGCGCGCAATGGCTGTAGGACGACTCGGTTTTTTGTGGTCTCGATGTTCTTGAACGCGACAACCCGCCTGCTGACCGTTAGTGTTCCAGCTCCACGCAAGTCGTTTTGAGAGGTCAATGGAATGACGAGTCGGCTGACTCACCTGCTACGGCTGAACGGCTATTTCGGCGTGATGGCCTGGGTGCTCGCGGCGCTGTTGTTCATCAATCGCTTGAGCAGCATGGTCAAGCTGTTCATGGCGTTGTACCTGCGTCAGGAACTGGGGCTGGCGATCGAGACGGTTGGCTGGTTGCTGTCGGCGTACGGCGCGGGTTTGCTGCTGGGGTCGATGCTCGGTGGCTGGCTCAGTGATCATGTGCGCACGGCGCGGCTGACGGCAACGCTGTTCTTTATTTCGGTGTGGGTGCTGATCCTGCTGGGGCTGGTGACGCAGGTGCCTTTGCTCGCTGCATTACTGTTGCTTAGTGGGATGATCGATGGGGCCATCCGCACGCTGCATCAGCGGCTGATCATGGAGTATTGCGAGGTGACGCAGCGCTCGCGTGCGCAGGCGTTGAGTCGGGTTGCGCGCAACCTTGGGATGGCCGCCGCCGGTGTGGCGGGCGGGGTGTTGGCGCAGACCGATTTTCGCTGGGTGTTTTTCGGCAGTGCGGCGATGACGTTGTTGGCGTTGCTCTGGTTTGTTCGCACCACGTGGCAGCGTCCGGTGCTGATCAATGAAGAGTCATCCACAGTCGGCGCCGGTGGTTCGGGTGTGCCGTATCGCGACAAACCGTTTCTCTGGTTGCTGGCAGCGACGGCCGTGCTCGGCATCGCGTTCGACACGGTCTACAGCACGCTGGGCAACTATCTGCGTGATTACTATCATTTGAGCACCGAGGCGATCGGCTGGCAGTTCGGGCTCAATGCGTTGTTGGTGATCGCCCTGCAGATTCCGCTGTCGCACTGGGGCGAGCGTTGGGGGATGCGCCGGCAAATGCTGCTCGGCAGTGTGTTGCTGGCCTGCGGACTCGGTATGCTGCCGTTCGGTTCCGGGCTGTTTTACGTCTGCCTGTCGACGCTGATCTGGACCCTGGGCGAGGCGTTTTTCATGCCGCCGCTGAATGTGCTGGCCATGCGTTTTGCCCAAGGCGGTAAAAGCGGTCAGTACTTCGGCCTGTTCTTTATGAGCTGGAGCGCCAGTGCGCTGTTGTCACCGGTACTCAGTGGCCAGTTGTACGGTCATTTCGGCGGCCACAGTGTGTGGCTGGCGAGTGCGCTGATGGTGTTGATTTCCATGCCGTTGACGTGGCAGGCCACGCGATCACGCGGCGGCGCTTAGCTGTTGCGGCTATGAGCATTATTCGAAAACTGTCTTTCCATGAAGGGCATTTCTGCCTGCTCCTTAGCGTCCTATCTGGTGAACCCGATGGATCGGAACTAGATTTCACACAGCGCCAGTCAGGCACGAATGTCTCACCTGAAAATGGATGGAGTCAGCTATGAAAAGCAGGTTGCTACGGGTTTTATTGCTGTTGAAAGTGATGGTCATGCTGTCCCTCGGCACCGCGACGGCCTGGGCCGAGTGCGAGGATCACGATTCCCAGGCCTTCAACGGAAAGGTCGGGCATAGCGGCTTGATGCTGGCCAAGTCTGAGTCCGAGCCGGGCGATCAGGACCAGGGCGGCAGCGCCGATGATGACGACTCGACCACTGATGAGCCGGACACTGATGATCCGGATGACGAAGGCGATGGCCAGACGTAAATCGCAGACAAAAGAAAACCCCTTCCGCCTCGACTGATGCGCAATTGAGGTGGGAGGGGTTTGGTTAACACGTCACTCTCTTTGAAATGCGATCACTGTGGGAGCGAGCTTGCTCGCGAAAGCGGTGTATCAGGCGACATTTATGTTGAATGATCCAACGCCTTCGCGAGCAAGCTCGCTCCCACAGTGTTTTGTATCGCTCTCCAGATTTGCTTACGCCGCGCCGTCGAGGAACTGCTCGGCGTAGTGGCAAGCCACCTGCCGGCTGTCGAGCTGGCGCAAGGCTGGTTCTTCAGTGCTGCAACGCTCGGTCGCGTACGGGCAGCGCTTGTGGAAAGCGCAGCCCGGTGGCGGGTTCAGCGGGTTAGGCAGTTCGCCGACGATCTTGATTTTCGGCTTGTTCGGGTCCGGGTGAATGGTCGGGGTCGCTGACAGCAGCGCCTGGGTGTAAGGGTGCAGCGGGCGCTCGTAGATGTCGTTCTTCGGCCCCAGCTCCACCGGGCGACCGAGGTACATCACCATCACGTCGTCGGCCACGTGTTGCACCACCGCAAGGTTGTGCGAGATGAACACGTACGCAGTGTTGAACTCCTGCTGCAGATCCATGAACAGGTTGAGCACCTGCGCCTGAATCGACACGTCCAATGCCGAGGTCGGTTCATCCGCTACCAGCACTTTCGGTTGCAGCATCATCGCGCGAGCCAGGGCGATACGCTGACGCTGACCGCCGGAGAACATGTGCGGATAACGCTGGTAGTGCTCAGGACGCAAGCCGACCTGCTTCATCATCGCCTGGACTTTCTCGCGACGCTCGGCGGCGGAGAGGTTGGTGTTGATCAGCAGCGGTTCGCCGAGCTGGTCACCGACTTTCTGCCGTGGGTTCAACGAGGCATACGGGCTTTGAAAGACCATCTGCACGTCTTTGCGCAGTTGCTTGCGCTGGGCCTTGTCGGCACCGGCGACTTCCTGGCCGGCGATTTTCAAGGATCCGGAAGACGGATCTTCAATCAGCGTCAACGCGCGGGCGAGGGTGGATTTGCCGCAGCCCGACTCGCCAACTACGGCGAGGGTCTTGCCGGCTTCCAGTTCGAACGACACGCCGTTCAGGGCGCGCACGGTCGCATGGCCCTTGAACAGGCCACGGGAAACTTCGTAGTGACGGGTCAGGTCGCGGGCGGTAAGTACGACGGCCATTACGCCACCTCCTGGTTCAGCGGGAAGAAGCAGCGGGCGAGGCTGTGGCTTTTCGGATCAAGGCCTGGACGCTGCGCGCGGCAGCTGTCCTGCACGTACGGGCAGCGCGGCGACAGCAGGCAGCCCTGCGGACGGTCGTAGCGGCCCGGGACAATGCCCGGCAGGGTCGACAGGCGTGCGGCGCCGAGGCTGTGCTCGGGAATCGCCTTGAGCAGCGCTTCGCTGTACGGGTGTGCCGGGATGTCGAACAGTTGCGGCACCTGACCGACTTCAACGGCTTGCCCTGCGTACATCACGCAGACGCGCTGGGCGGTTTCGGCCACGACCGCGAGGTCGTGGGTGATCAGCACCAGGCCCATGTTCTGTTCTTTCTGCAACGCCAATAGCAGATCCATGATCTGCGCCTGAATCGTTACGTCCAGAGCAGTGGTCGGTTCGTCGGCGATCAGCAGTTTCGGTTCGCCGGCAATCGCCATGGCGATCGCAACGCGCTGGCTCATACCGCCGGACAGTTGATGCGGGTAGGCGTCCATACGGCTGGCGGCGCCCGGGATTTCGACTTTTTCCAGCAGTTCGATCGCACGTTTGCGCGCTTGCTTGCCGGACATTTTCAGGTGCAGACGCAGCACTTCTTCGATCTGGAAACCGACGGTGTAGCTCGGGTTCAGTGCGGTCATCGGGTCCTGAAAGACCATCGACAGGTCTTTGCCGACGATTTGCCGACGCTGACGATTGCTCAGCTTGAGCATGTCTTTGCCGTCAAAGCTGAGCGAGTCGGCGGTGACGATGCCGGGGTGCTCGATCAGGCCCATCAGCGCCATCATGGTCACGGATTTACCCGAACCCGACTCGCCAACGATGGCCAGTACTTCGCCTTTGTCGACTTTCAGGTCGAGGCCATCGACCACCGGGGTCGCGGTCTTGTCGCCGAAGCGAACGTTGAGATTCTTGATTTCTAGCAGTGACATGGGAATCTCCTCAGGCGGCGTTCTTGAGTTTCGGGTCCAGCGCATCGCGCAGACCGTCGCCCATCAAGTTGATTGCCAGCACGCTGAGCAAAATGGTCAAACCAGGCAGGCTCACCACCCACCAGGCGCGTTCGATGTAGTCACGGGCCGAGGCCAGCATGGTGCCCCACTCAGGGGTTGGCGGTTGTACGCCAAGGCCGAGGAAGCCCAACGCTGCGGCATCGAGAATCGCCGACGAGAAGCTCAGGGTCGCCTGCACGATCAGCGGCGCCATGCAGTTGGGCAACACGGTGATGAACATCAGACGTGGCAGACCGGCACCGGCCAGGCGCGCGGCGGTCACGTAGTCGCGGTTCAGTTCGCCCATCACGGCCGCGCGGGTCAGACGCACATAGGACGGCAGCGAAACCACAGCGATAGCGATCACGGTGTTGATCAGGCCAGGGCCGAGGATGGCGACAATCGCCACCGCCAGCAGCAGCGACGGCAGGGCCAGCATGATGTCCATCAGACGCATGATGGTCGGGCCGATCATCTTCGGGAAGAAACCGGCGAACAGACCGAGCAGGATCCCCGGAATCAGCGACATCACTACCGACGACAAGCCGATCAGCAGCGACAGACGCGAGCCCTGGATCAGACGCGACAGCAGGTCACGCCCCAGTTCATCGGTGCCGAGCAGGAATTGCATCTGCCCGCCTTCCAGCCACGCCGGCGGCGTCAGCAGGAAGTCGCGGTATTGCTCGCTCGGGTTATGCGGCGCAACCCACGGCGCGAACAGCGCGCAGAAGATGATCAGCAGCATGAACATGAGGCCGGCAACTGCGCCCTTGTTCTTCGAGAAGGCTTGCCAGAATTCTTTGTACGGAGACGGGTACAGCAGGCTTTGATCCGCGTTTGGGGCGGACGTGTCTACTGAGGATGTTGGAGTGCTCATGGTATGGACCTCAGCGCTGATGACGGATGCGTGGGTTGGCAAAGCCGTAGAGGATGTCCACTACGAAGTTGACCAGAATCACCAGGCAGGCGATTAACAGGATGCCGTTTTGCACAACCGGGTAGTCCCGGGCGCCGATGGCTTCGATCAGCCATTTACCGATGCCGGGCCAGGAGAAAATCGTTTCGGTCAGAACCGCACCGGCCAGCAGGGTGCCGACTTGCAGGCCGACCACGGTGAGTACCGGAATCAGTGCGTTACGCAGACCGTGCACGAACACCACGCGCGACGGCGACAGGCCTTTGGCCCTGGCGGTGCGGATGTAGTCTTCACGCAGCACTTCGAGCATCGACGAACGGGTCATTCGCGCGATCACCGCCAGCGGAATGGTGCCGAGGACGATGGCCGGCAGGATCAGGTGATGCAGGGCATCGAAGAAGGCGCCGACGTCATCGGCCAGCAGCGTGTCGATCAGCATGAAACCAGTGCGCGGCTCGATGTCATAGAGCAGGTCGATGCGCCCGGAAACCGGGGTCCAGCCCAGGCTCACCGAGAAGAACATGATCAGGATCAGGCCCCACCAGAAGATCGGCATCGAATACCCCGCGAGGGAGATGCCCATCACCCCGTGGTCGAACAGAGATCCTCGCTTGAGTGCCGCGATCACCCCGGCCAGAAGCCCGAGAATGCCGGCAAACAGCAGGGCGGCCATGGACAGTTCCAAGGTCGCCGGGAAGAGGGAGGTGAACTCGGTCCATACGCTTTCACGCGTGCGCAGGGATTCGCCGAGATCGCCGTGAGCCAGTTTGCCGATGTAGTCCAGATACTGGGCATACAGCGGCTTGTTCAGACCTAGGCGTTCCATTGCCTGAGCGTGCATTTCGGGGTCGACCCGACGTTCGCCCATCATCACTTCCACGGGGTCGCCCGGAATCATGCGAATCAACGCGAAAGTCAGCAAGGTGATGCCGAAAAACGTGGGGATCAACAACCCCAGTCGGCGGGCAATAAAACTAAACATCGTGTGTGGTACCTCATCAGCCGGTTAGGCGTGCCCGGCATCCCTGGGGTCAGGGACGCCGGGAGTTTCTTATCTACTTCACCTGGGTAGTGGCGAAGTTATTAGTGGTGAGAGGGCTGATGTGATAGCCCTCTACGTTGTTACGCATTGCAGTAAACATCCTGGTGTGGGCCATGCTGATCCATGGCTGATCCTGATTAAACAGCACTTGCGCCTGTTCGTAGAGCTTTGCGCGTTCGGCCGGATCTACTTTAGCCCGTGCTTCATCCAGCAGTGCCTGGAATTTCTCGTTGCACCAGCGAGCGTAGTTCTCGCCATTTTTTGCCGCTTCGCAACTGAGCATAGGCGTCAGGAAGTTATCCGGGTCGCCGTTGTCGCCCGCCCATCCGGCCGAGACCATATCGTGTTCGCCGGCCTTGGCGCGTTTAAGCATTTCGCCCCATTCCATCACGCGAATGTCGATCTTGATCCCGACTTTCGCCAGGTCAGCCTGCATCATTTGCGCGCCGAGCATCGGGTTGGGGTTGGTCGGACCGCCACCGTTGCGGGTAAACAGGGTAAACACGGTGCCTTCCGGAACCCCGGCTTCCTTGAGCAGCTTGCGGGCGGCATCGAGGTCACGTGGCGGGTTCTTCAGGTCGTGGTTATAGCCGAGCAGGGTCGGCGGGTACGGGTTGACCGCGACCGACGCATTGCCTTTGCCGAACAGCGCGTTGACATAGGCTTCCTTGTCAAAGGCGATATCGATGGCTTTGCGCACGCGCACGTCACTCATGTACTTGTGCTGGGTGTTCATGGCGACGTACGAGACGGTCATCGCGTCGAGCTCATCGACTTTCAGGTTGCTGTCTTTCTTGATGCTCGGGATGTCATCCGGCTTCGGATACAGGGCGATCTGGCACTCGTTGGCCTTGAGCTTCTGCAGGCGCACGTTGTTGTCGGTGGCGATCGCCAGGATCAGCGCGTCAGCCGGCGCCTTGCCACGGAAGTAATCCGGGTTGGCCTTGAAACGCACCTGCGCGTCTTTTGCATAACGCTGGAAGATGAACGGGCCGGTGCCGATCGGCTTGTTGTTCAAGTCACCTGTCTTGTTGGCCTTGAGCAATTGGTCGGCGTATTCGGCCGGGTAGATCGAGGAGAACGCCATCGCGATATCGGCCAGGAACGGCGCTTCGCGGCGGGTCAGGGTGAACTTGACGGTGTTGTCGTCGACTTTTTCGACGTTTTTCAGCAGTTCCTTGAAGCCCATGCTTTCAAAGTACGGGAAGCCCACGCTCGACAGTTTGTGCCACGGGTGATTCGGGTCCAGCTGACGCTGGAAGCTCCAGACCACATCGTCGGCGTTCATGTCGCGGGTCGGCTTGAAGTATTCGGTGGTGTGAAACTTGACGCCTTTGCGCAGGTGAAACGTGTAGGTCAGGCCGTCTTCGCTGATGTCCCAGGACTCGGCGAGTGCCGGGATCACTTCAGTGGTGCCGGGCTTGAAGTCAGCCAGGCGGTTGAAGATGGTTTCGGCCACAGCGTCCGCCGTGACTGCAGTTGTGTACTGGACCATATCGAAGCCTTCCGGGCTGGCTTCGGTGCAGACCACCAAGGGTTTGGCCGAGACGCCAACAGCGACACTCAGCAACGCAGCCGCGATGGCCGCACGTAGGGGAAGCATTTTCATCGATAACCCTCTGCAATCGGTTGAAGACAAAAAGCCGAACGGCCGACTCATCATGAGTCAGCCGTCGGCTGGCGTTTTTACAGGATGTTGAATGGAATCGTGGTCACGAGACGGAACTCGTTGATGTTGCCGTCAGCCTGATGCTCGCTGGCGCGGTGCGTGGTGTACGTCGCGCGAATCGCGGTGGCTTTGAGCGGACCGCTCTGCACGGCGTAGGAAGCACCGATGCCGTATTCGTAGTGGGATTCGCCGTCCATCAGACTCAGATCGCCGCGCTTGTCATCTGGAATGGTGTAAGCGGTGCCACGGTAGTGAGTACCGTCGATGCCCCAGCCGCGAGCCTGGTAGATGTTGAACTTCAGACCTGGCACGCCATACTCGGCCATGTTGATGCCGTAGGCGATCTGGAAGGATTTCTCGTTCGGGCCGTTGAAGTCCGACAGCAGGGAGTTGGCCAGGTAGATGCCGTTGGTTTCGTGCAGGTAGTCGAAGTACTCGTTACCGTTCACTTGCTGATACGAGAAGGTCAGGCTGTGGGCCTGGTGGGTCAGTCCCAAGGACAGCGAGTAGGTATCGTTGTCGATGTTGCCCATCAACTTTTTGCCTTCGTCGACGGTCTTGTAGTAGTTCAGGCCGGTGGTCAGGCTCAATACCTGGCTGTCACCCAATTCGTGGGTTCCGCCGAAGTAGTACTGGTTCCAGAAGTCTTCGACGTTGGCGACGTACAGGCTGGTTTTCAGGCTTTTGAGCGGCTGATAGTTCACGCCCGCGGTGTAGACCTTGTCGGTTTCTTCGCCGTTGGCGCCGTATTCGGAACGGAATTTCGACAGGCTCTGCTCGGTACGTGGCGAGACGCGGTCGAAACCGGCGAGGTCGAACGACAGGTTGTTCAACTCTTCGCTATGCAGACTGATCCCTTCAAAGCTCGAAGGCAGCGGACGGTTGCCGATAACATCGACAATCGGCGTGCTGAAGTTCTGGCGACCTGCGGTCAACGTGGTGTTGGACACGCGGAACTTGACGTTGGCCAGACCCAGTTTGCTCCACTGGTCGACCGCATCACCGTCGGAATGGGCGAGGGTGCGGTTGGAGCCGCCAGCAATATCCTTGCGGTCACGGTCGAGAACGATGGCGTTGTAAGCGGCAACTTCGGTGCTCACGCCAACGGTGCCTTGGGTGAAGCCCGAGGTGTAGTTGACGATGGTGCCCTGAACCCAGTTGATACGACGCGGGGTCTTTGTTCTTACCGTTGGCGAGGTGTATTTGTCGCTGTTTTTCACGTAGCTGAAGCTGTCGTCACGACGACGCAGTTCATTGGCGTACCAGTTACGGGTTGTGCCGCCCAGGCTTTGTCCATCGATAAAGCCTTTGGCCTCGCTTTGGGCGCTACTGCCGGCCAATGTGGTAGGGACGAACTCCTGACTTGCAGGTTCTGCGTACGCCGTGGCGGTGATGCTGCTGATGGCCAGGGCCAGTATCGCGGTGCTGCTCAGTTTCATGGGTGAAGCTCCTTTACTTTCTTTTTATGCCGGCTTTTTTTTGGTATGCCGGTTATTGGTTTAGAACTCGTTCACACATCGCAAACGTTTGCCAGAAGCCGGATTGGCGAATTTCGGCAAAGCGCTTGCGTGAGGGGCTAGACAGCGCCCCCCAGCATTGCGGCTAATCGTCTGGTTTAATCGATACCGACACCCGAGAACACGTTGCGACCGAACGGGCTGACTTTGAACCCTTCGATCCTGGCGCTTAACGGTTGGTTGACCGTCGAGTGGGCGACAGGCGTGATCGGCACTTGCTGTTTAAGCAATTGCTGAGCCTGTTTGTAGAGCACGGTGCGTTGGTCACGGTCGGTGACGACCTTGGCCTCTTTGATCAGCTTGTCGTAAGCCGGATCGCACCACATGGAATAGTTGTTGCCGCCAATGGCATCGCAGCTGTACAGCGTGCCGAGCCAGTTGTCCGGATCCCCGTTGTCACCGGTCCAGCCGATCAGGCTGACGTCGTGCTCGCCGTTCTTGGTGCGCTTGATGTACTCGCCCCATTCATAGCTGACGATCTTCACTTTCAGTCCGATCTTGGCCCAGTCCGCCTGGAGCATTTCGGCCATCAGTTTGGCGTTCGGGTTGTACGGGCGCTGCACCGGCATCGCCCACAGGGTGATCTCGGTGCCTTCTTTGACACCGGCAGCCTTGAGCAGCTCTTTGGCTTTTTCCGGGTTGTAGGCGGCGTCTTTGATGCTGTCGTCGTAGGACCATTGGGTCGGCGGCATGGCGTTGACGGCCAATTGGCCGGCGCCTTGATAAACAGCGTTGAGAATCCCTTGTTTATTCACCGCCATGTCCAGCGCCTGACGCACTTCGAGCTGGTCGAATGGCTTGTGGCGAACGTTGTAGGCGATGTAGCCGAGGTTGAAACCCGGCTTGGAGATCAATTGCAGTTTCGGATCGGCCTTCAGCGCTTCAACATCGGCAGGGCGCGGGTGCAGGGTGATCTGGCACTCGCCGGCCTTTAGCTTCTGCACGCGCACCGAGGCGTCGGTGTTGATCGCAAAGATCAGGTTATCGAGTTTGACCCGGCTCGGATCCCAGTAATGTTGATTACCGGTGTAACGAATGTTCGAGTCTTTCTGATAACTCTTGAACACGAACGGCCCGGTGCCGATCGGTTTCTGGTTGATGTCGCTTGGCTTGCCTTCGGCCAGCAGCTTGTCGGCGTATTCGGCGGACAGGATGGCGGCGAAGCTCATGGCGATGTTCTGGATGAACGCGGCGTCGACGCTGTTGAGCGTGAACTCCACGGTCAGCGGCCCGGTCTTCTCGACCTTGGCGATGTTCTTGTTCAGGCTCATCCCGTTGAAATACGGGAACTCGGTTGGATAAGCCTTACGGAAAGGTTGTTGCGCATCGAGCATGCGATTAAACGTGAACAGCACGTCGTCGGCGTTGAAATCGCGAGTTGGCTTGAAGTACGGCGTTGTATGAAATTTCACACCTTCACGCAGGTGAAAGGTGTACTTGAGACCATCCTCGGAAATGTCCCACTTGGTCGCCAGACCGGGTACGACATTGGTCGCGCCTTTTTCGAACTCGACGAGACGGTTGTAGATCGGTTCGGCGGCGTCGTTATCCGTCGCTGTTGTGTACTGCGCGGTATCGAAACCGGCCGGGCTGCCTTCAGAGCAGAACACCAGGCTTTTGCTGGCGGCGAAACTGGCGGACGAGGCGGCCAACAGGCCGGCACCCAGCAATGCGGAATAAATCAAGGTATGGCGCATGACGCTCCCTCTTTTTTTAGTGTTGTTCAATGCACCGTCACCTCATCCAGAGACGTTTTGGTTGCATCGAGCTCAATCCAGTACGTACGGCAAACCGGTGGCCCACGCAGACACTGGTCAGTACCCGACGGTAGGGGCCGCGGTTCTGGCAGTAAATGCGTAAATGCCTTAAATCTCGTAGGAAAAGGCGACGCGTCCTATACCTCTGCGGTAATCCGCAGCGGAATTGGTTGTAGGCAATTTCCTAACTTCTCGGCAGGTAAAACAACGGCGACGTTATAAACGTCGCCGCTGCAGTGCCTTATTTGCTGACGCTGACGCCGTAGAAGGAGTTCAAGCCGAATGGGCTGATCTTGAAATCCTGCACGTTGGCGCGCATGGGTTGGTACACCGTCGAGTGAGCGATAGGTGTCATCGGGACTGCATCTTTGAGGACGTGTTGCGCCTCTTTGTACAGTTCGGTGCGCTTGGCCTGGTCGGTTGTACGCTTGGCTTCTTTGACGAGGCCGTCGAACTTCTTGTCGCACCACTTGGAGAAGTTGTTGCCGCTGAGCGAGTCGCAACCGAACAGCACGTTCAGCCAGTTGTCCGGATCACCATTGTCACCGCTCCAGCCAATGATCATGGCCTGGTTCTCGCCACCTTTGGAACGCTTGATGTACTCGCCCCATTCGTAGCTGGTGATCTTCACTTTCAAGCCGATCTTGGCCCAGTCGGACTGGAGCATTTCAGCCATCAGTTTGGCGTTCGGGTTGTACGGACGCTGCACCGGCATCGCCCACAGAACGATTTCGGTACCTTCCTTGACGCCAGCTTCCTTCAGCAGTTGCTTGGCTTTCTCAGGATCGTACTTGGCGTCCTTGATGGTGGTGTCGTAAGACCACTGGGTCGGCGGCATGGCGTTGACCGCCAGTTGGCCGGCGCCCTGGTAAACCGAGTCGATGATCTGTGGCTTGTTGACGGCCATGTCCAGCGCCTGACGGACGCGCAGGTCGGCCAGCGGGTTGGCTTCGTTGCTGCCCTTGACCTTGTCCATCACGTTGTAGGCGATGTAACCCAGGTTGAAGCCAGCCTGGTCAGGCATCTTCAGGGTCTTGTCTTCTTTCAGCGCTTTCAGGTCGGCCGGACGCGGGAACAGGGTGACCTGGCACTCGTTCTTTTTCAGCTTCTGAATACGTACCGACGGGTCAGTGGTGATGGCGAAGATCAGGTTGTCGATCTTCACATCCTCAGGCTTCCAGTAATCCTTGTTGCCGGTGTAACGGATGTTGGAGTCTTTCTGATAGCTCTTGAACACGAACGGACCAGTGCCGATCGGCTTCTGGTTGATGTCGGCAGCCTTGCCTTCTTTCAGCAGCTGCGCTGCGTACTCGGCGGACTGTACCGAGGCGAAGCTCATGGCCATGTTCTGGATGAACGCAGCGTCGACTTCTTTCAGAGTGAACTTGACGGTGTGGTCGTCGACTTTATCGATCTTGGTGATGTTGGTGTCCATCCCCATGTCGGTGAAGTACGGGAATTCGGTCGGGTACGCCTTACGGAACGGGTCATCCTTGTTAATCATGCGATTGAAGGTGAACAGCACGTCGTCGGCGTTGAACTCACGAGTCGGCTTGAAATACGGGGTGGTGTGGAACTTGACGCCTTCACGCAGGTGGAAGGTGTAAGTCAGGCCGTCATCGGAGATGTCCCACTTGGTCGCCAGACCAGGAATCACGGCGGTGCCGCCGCGCTCGAACTGGGTCAGGCGGTTGAACATGGTTTCGGCTGAGGCGTCGAAGTCGGTTCCGGTGGTGTACTGGCCTGGGTCGAAACCGGCCGGGCTGCCTTCGGAGCAGAACACCAGGTTAGTCGCAGCGGATGCGAAAGGTGCGGAGGCTAACAAGCCTGCGCCGACTAAAAACGGAATGACCGCGTGTTTAAGCATGTTGGCCTCATGATTTGTTGTCATTTTTTAGTTGTGAGGTACGACCTCGTGAGTCGTGCCTGCGGATACTTATGCAGGGGCCATACCCATTGCAAGATCCAGAACGACTGCCGGCCACAAAGCGTGGCACGAACGTACCTTAATGTCGCATCTGTGTAACTTCTGACGCATTTGACCGTTTGCGGGTGGTTTTTACGGTGCAAATGAAGCCCCAAAACGGTGCATTGGTCACGTTGTGCGCGCCGCCTTGGGGCTTGGTGTTACTTATTTATACCCACGCCATAGAAGGGGGTAAGACCGAACGGGCTGATCCGGAAGTCAGTGACTTCCTTGCGCAGCGGCTGGAACACCGTGGAGTTGGCAATAGGTGTGATCGGCACCTGCTGTTTGAGGATCAGTTGCGCCTGTTGATACAGTTTTACCCGTTGATCTTTGTCGGTGGCCAACTTGGCCTGTTGCACCAGTTTGTCGTAGGCCGGATCGCACCATTTGGCGTAGTTGCTGCCTTTTACCGCCGCGCAGCTGTAGAGCACGCCCAGCCAGTTGTCCGGATCACCGTTGTCACCCGTCCAACCATAAATCATGGCGTCGTGTTCGCCATTTTTCGCGCGTTTGATGTACTCGCCCCATTCGTAGCTGACGATGTTGGCCTTGATGCCGATTTTCTCCCAATCCTGCTGGATCATCTGCGCCGACATCCGTGCATTCGGGTTTGAGGCGCGTTGCACTGTCATCGCCCAAAGGTTGATGGTTGCACCCGGCGCAACCCCTGCTTCTTTCAGTAGCACCCGCGCTTTTACCGGGTCGTAGGGAGCGTCCTTGATGTTCGGATCATACGACCATTGCGCCGGCGGCAAGGCGTTTTGGGCCAGTTGGCCGGCGCTTTGGTAGACGGCTTTGATGATTGCCGGTTTGTCGATGGCCATGTCCAGCGCCTGCCGCACCTTGAGCTGGTCGAGTGGCGCGTGGGTGGTGTTATAGGCGAGGAAGCCGAGGTTGAAACCGGCCTGCTTGAGCACACGCAGATTCGGGTCTTTTTCCATCACTTCGATGTCGGCCGGGCGTGGGTAGCCGCTGACCTGGCATTCGCCGGCCTTGAGTTTTTGCAGGCGCACGGCGGCGTCCGGGGTGATCGAGAAAATCAGGTTGTCGATCTTCACGTCCTCGGGTTTCCAGTAGGCCGTGTTGGCGGCGTAGCGGATCTGCGAGTCCTTTTGGTAGCGCTTGAATACGAACGGGCCGGTGCCGATCGGTTTCTGGTTGAGGTCGGCGGCTTTGCCTTCCTTCAACAGTTGCGCGGCGTATTCGGCTGATTGCACCGAGGCGAAGCTCATGGCGAGGTTTTGCACGAACGCGGCGTCGACGTTGTTGAGGTTGAAGCGCACGGTTTGCTCGTCGAGTTTTTCTACCGATTTGATTGTGGTGTTGAGGCCCATGTCGGTGAAGTAGGGGGATTCGGCGGGGTAGGCCTTGCGGAAGGCGTTATCCGGGTCGAGGAGGCGCTGGAAGGTGAAGAGCACGTCGTCGGCGTTGAAGTCGCGGGTCGGTTTGAAGTAGTCGGTGGTGTGGAATTTTACGTTTTGGCGTAGGTGGAAGGTGTATTGCAGGCCGTCGCTGGAGACGTCCCATTTTGTCGCCAGGCCGGGTTCGATGTCGGTGCCGCCGCGTTTGAATTGGGTGAGGCGGTTGAAGACGGTTTCGGCGGAGGCGTCGAAGTCGGTGCCGCTGGTGTATTGGCTGGGGTCGAAGCCTGCGGGGCTGGCTTCGGAGCAGTAGACCAGGGTTGTGGCGGCGTTTGCCAGCGGGGCTATGGTTGTTAGTGCGAGGGTGATTAATAGTGGTTTTAGAGTGAATCTTGGCATGGAGTCCCCGCGGAGATTGGAGGTGGTGGTTTTTTGAGGGTAGCGGGGATTTGGGGGTGTTCGGAAATATCGTTTTTCCTGTTGGAGTGTCTATCTCGGTATATGTAGGGGCTTTTTTGGGTACATATCCGTTGCTGCGGTAACGGCTGCTTAGGGTTTCGCCCTGACGGCGACTCACTTTTTTTCAAGCGCCAAAAAAAGTAAGCAAAAAACGCTTGCTCCTACGTTCGGCCCGCTCGCTGGGGCTCGGGGTTCCTTCGCTGCGGGATCGATCCGGGCGCAGCGTCTCCGGTTTGCTTCGCTGCACCTACTCCCGCTGTGTTTGGCTGCGCCAAACGGTCGCTGCGCTCCCACCCCCGGATCAATCCCTCCACTCAGCCTTCCGACGTCGCCGGTGGGTCAAGATCAAAAGCAGGCGAGCTGACACTCGGCCTATTGAGTGGTGAAAAGCGGGTGTTCGGCTTTGGTTTTGTGGTGGATTTGCCCCTCACCCCAGCCCTCTCCCGGAGGGAGAGGGGGCCGATTTGTGTGTTTTTCAAAGCCTCAGTTCGACGCGGTATCGCACGTCGGCGTAACTCTCCCAAACACCACGGTCAGTCCCCTCTCCCTCTGGGAGAGGGCTAGGGTGAGGGTTGGCTTTTGGCTGTTTAAATCTGATGTAAATAACCAGAACCTTCCCACAAGGTTTTCAGGTTGTCCGTCGGACGTGCGCTCTTTAGGCTCTGGGTGTCGCTGAAAACTCAGCGATCGGGAGGTGAGATTCCCGGTTATTGAATTTGGAAACCTGCACAAGCCCCTCCATAATCGCCGCCAGCTCATGCTGTCAGCAGTTTTTATGGCGGCTATGTACGGGCGGACTTTTGTCCGGCCGGGTTGGTTTCCTTACCGGTAATCTCACTCCGTGCATAGTTGCCACCTCATTTCTCGAGTGAGATCGGAAATGAATGGCGTCAGTTCATAAGGAAATTTTCCATGGATAAATTGATACCTGACCCACTCCTCGATACCCCACTCGAAGACGCCATCCGCGCCGAAGACCAGATCAAAATCCGCGAAGCCATCAAACGCGCCCTGGATTTCTACCTCAGCCCCGACCCGGTCAAACCCCGGCAGCCCAGCACGATGTTCCTGATCCAGCCGAACATCGACACCGAAAGCCTGCTGGCGCATGCCTGTGAGTCACTGGCGTCGGCGAACACGTTAACCGGTAACTTTGCCGATCAACTGGGCCGGCCCGAGCGCAATACGGCGTTGGCGATTCAGCAGATCATCATGCTGGCCGAGCTGGCGGTGAATCGGGCGCTGGATCGGGTTGATCTGCAGACCTGAGACCGCGTTATCGTTCTTCGCGAGCAAGCTCGCTCCCACAGGTGGAATGCATTTCAAACTGTGGGAGCGAGCTTGCTCGCGAAGACGGTGGTTCATCCACAGCAAATCCCAGGCACAAAAAAACCGCCGATCATTCACCGATCGGCGGTTTTTCATTCAGCGCAAATCAAATCACTGCATCAACACTTCAATCGAGCCATCTGCCGTCATGCTCACCTGGCTGGTGCCCGCTTCAACTTCCGGCGTCACTGGCGCCGAGTCCATCGCCGCCGCTTTCATCATCATCGGTGCGCGCAGGTACGGCTGTGGATAACCGTTACTGTTGAGGTTCAGGTTGACGATTTTGTAACCCTTGCCGCCCAGTGCATCAGTCGCCAGTTGGGCGCGGGCCTTGAAGGCGGTCACGGCTTCTTTGAGCAACTGGTCTTCACTGGATTTGCGGGTCGGGTCGGCGATGGCGAAGTCCATGCCGCCCATTTTCAGGTCGCCCAGCAGTTCGCCGGTGAGTTTGGACAGGGCGGCGAAGTCGGCGCTTTCCAGACGCAGTTCCGCGCGCTCACGCCAGCCGGTGATTTTCTGGCCTTTGGTGTCGTAGATCGGGTAACTGTTGCGGCTACCCTGGCGCAGGGTGATGTCTTTGACTTGCTTGGCCTGGGCCAGGGCCTTGTTCATGGTAGTGCTGACGTCGGCGGCGAGTTTGGCCGGGTCGGTGTTTTGTTCTTCGGTGTAGAGGGTGACGATCATCAGGTCGCGGGCGACTTCCGTGCTGACTTCGGCGCGCAGGGAAATCTGGTTGTAGTGCAGCTCATCGGCGGCCAGGGCCGGAAGGCTGGCGATGCTGCCGACGGTCAGGGCGAGAAGGGCGGCGCTGCGGCGAAATGTGTGCATGAAAGCTCCTTGATGAGGGCGCAGGTGATGGTTCGGGGGCCTGCGTGAAACCATCAGACTCTAGCTTTTATGATCCGGTTCGCCCAGTTACAACTTCTATACAGATGGCCGGGGCTGCTGCGCAGCCCTTCGCGAGCAGGCTCGCTCCCACAGGGGAATGCATTTCAAAGGTGGGAGCGAGCCTGCTCGCGAAGGCGTCCTTATAGCCGCCGAAGATGTTTCCGCCATGTGGTCGTTTGCCGCACTTTCGCCTCTCAAGGGCGCGGCTTGGTTATACTCCGTGCGATCCGCCTGGAGCGCTCATCAGGAGAGCTCATGCTCGCCCCCGTACAACTGACATCCGCCACTCGCCAGAACCTCTGGCGGCTGACTTTCATCCGCACCCTGGTGCTCGCCGCGCAGGCTGGCTCCGTTGGCCTGGCCTACTGGCTGCAATTGTTGCCGTTGCCGTGGGTGCAACTGGCGATGACCCTTGGCTGCTCGACACTGCTTTGCGTGTTCACCGCCGTACGTCTGCGTACGTCGTGGCCGGTGACCGAGCTTGAATATGCGCTGCAACTGGCCTGTGATCTGGTGATCCACAGTGCGCTGCTGTACTTCTCCGGTGGTTCGACCAACCCGTTTGTTTCCTACTACCTGGTGCCGCTGACCATCGCTGCCGTGACGCTGCCGTGGCGTTATTCGGTAGTTCTCTCCGGTATCGCATTGGCGCTGTACACCGTGATGCTGACGCGTTTCTATCCGCTGGAAACCCTGCCGGTGGCCCGCGAGAACCTGCAGATCTACGGCATGTGGCTGAGCTTTGCGCTGGCCGCTGCGGTGATCACCTTCTTCGCCGCACGCATGGCCGAGGAGCTGCGCCGTCAGGAAGAATTACGCGCGATTCGCCGTGAAGAAGGCCTGCGCGATCAGCAATTGCTCGCCGTCGCCACCCAGGCCGCTGGCGCTGCCCATGAACTCGGCACGCCGTTGGCGACCATGAGCGTGTTGCTCAAGGAAATGCAGCAGGATCATCCCGACCCGATGTTGCAGGATGATCTGAAGGTGCTGCAGGATCAGGTCAAACTCTGCAAGGAGACCTTGCAGCAACTCGTGCGGGCCGCCGAGGCCAACCGGCGTCTGGCTGTCGAGATGCAGGACGTCACCGACTGGCTCGACGAAGCGCTGAATCGCTGGCACCTGATGCGTCCGGAAGCCAGTTACCGTTTCCATCGGCTCGGCCAAGGCACCGTGCCGCGCATGGCGCCGCCGCCGGATCTGACCCAGGCCTTGCTGAATCTGCTCAACAACGCCGCCGACGCCTGCCCGGAAAACCTCAAGGTGACCCTGGACTGGGACGCGGAAACCGTGACCATCAGCATTCGTGACCACGGCGCCGGTGTGCCGCTGGCCATCGCCGAACAGATCGGCAAACCGTTTTTTACCACCAAGGGCAAAGGTTTCGGCCTGGGCCTGTTTTTGAGCAAGGCCAGCGTGACACGCGCCGGCGGCTCAGTGAAACTCTATAGTCATGAGGAAGGCGGCACGCTCACCGAGCTGCGCCTGCCCCACGGCGCCCGAGGAGACCAACATGAGTGACGAAATCCAAGTCGAAGGCGAAGAGCTGCCGCATTTGCTGCTGGTCGATGACGACGCAACGTTCACCCGAGTAATGGCCCGTGCCATGGCTCGCCGTGGCTTTCGCGTCAGCACCGCAGGTTCTGCGGAAGAAGGCCTGACCATCGCCCAGGCCGATCTGCCTGATTACGCCGCGCTCGACCTGAAAATGGACGGCGATTCCGGTCTGGTGCTGCTGCCCAAGCTGCTGGAGCTGGACCCGGAAATGCGCGTGGTGATCCTCACCGGTTATTCGAGCATTGCCACCGCGGTCGAAGCGATCAAGCGCGGCGCCTGCAATTACCTGTGCAAACCCGCCGATGCCGACGACGTGTTGGCCGCGCTGCTGTCCGAACACGCCGACCTCGACAGTCTGGTGCCGGAAAACCCGATGTCGGTCGATCGCCTGCAGTGGGAACACATCCAGCGTGTGCTCACCGAACACGAAGGCAACATCTCCGCCACTGCCCGCGCCTTGGGCATGCACCGCCGCACCCTGCAGCGCAAACTGCAGAAGCGCCCGGTTCGTCGCTGAACCTGCGCTGAACGACTATCGCCAGCCCTCGCGATAAAACGCACCGATCATCTATGATCGGTGCGTGTCTGTTCTTTTCTATTTCGAGCCTTATCCATGAATCAGAACGCTGAATATTCCGCGGTCAACGATGCTGTGCGCGGGCAGTTTTTTCGCAAGGTTTGGGCGATGATCACGCCTTACTGGCGCAGCGAAGAGAAGGGCAAGGCCTGGACGCTGCTGATTGCCGTGATCGCGCTTACGCTGTTCAGCGTATGGATCGCGGTGTGGCTCAACAGTTGGTACAAGGATTTTTACAACGCCTTGCAGAAGAAGGACGAGGCGGCCTTCTGGCAGTTGATCCTGTATTTCTGCGGTATCGCGGCGGTGGCGATTCTCGGCTCCGTGTATCGCCAGTATCTGACGCAAATGCTGACCATCCGCTGGCGTGCCTGGCTCACCGAAAAGCATTTCACCCGGTGGCTGGAGCACAAGAACTACTACCAGCTGGAGCAGGGTGGCTATACCGATAACCCCGACCAGCGGATCTCCGAAGACCTTAATAAATTCACGGCCAACACACTGGCCCTTGGCTTGGGTCTGATCCGCACAGTCGTCAGTCTGGTGTCGTTCTCGATCATCCTGTGGGGCGTTTCCGGAAGCATTGAGGTGTTCGGTTTCACTGTTCCCGGTTACATGTTCTGGTGTGCATTGGTGTACGCGGTGATTGGTAGTTGGCTGACGCATTTGATTGGCAGGCGTCTGATCGGTTTGAACAACAACCAGCAACGTTTTGAAGCCGACCTGCGTTTCTCGATGGTGCGGGTTCGCGAGAATGCAGAGAGTATCGCCTTGTACAACGGCGAGCCGAATGAAAACCGGCGCCTGAGTAACCGTTTCGGGCTGGTCTGGCACAATTTCTGGGACATCATGCGGGTGTCCAAGCGGCTCACGTTTTTTACCTCGGGTTATGGGCAGATCGCGATCATTTTTCCGTTCATGGTGGCGGCCCCACGGTACTTCAGCGGCAAAATCGAACTCGGTGAGCTGATGCAAATCAACTCGGCCTTCGGCAATGTGCAAGAGAACTTCAGCTGGTTCATCAGTGCTTATCAGGATCTGGCAGAGTGGCGCGCTACGTGTGACCGGTTGCTGAGTTTCCGCAATGCGATGAGCAACAACGAAGAACGCACCCCGGCCATCGATGTGCAGAATCAGGGCAGCGAATTGAAAGTGCACAACCTCGGTCTGGATCTGGCCGATGGTCGCCATCTGTTGACCAGTGCCGACATGACTGTGGAACCCGGCGAGCGGGTGATGCTCAGCGGCCGTTCTGGCAGCGGCAAGTCGACGTTGCTGCGGGCGATGGGGCATTTGTGGCCGGCGGGGCACGGCAATATTCGTTTGCCGGCGGCGCGGTATCTGTTCCTGCCGCAGAAACCGTATTTGCCGATCGGCACTCTGCGCGAGGCGTTGAGTTATCCACAGCCGGGCGACAGTTACGCGCCGGAGCGTTATGCACAAGTTCTGGAAACCTGCCGCTTGCCGCATCTGATTGGGCGACTGGACGAGGCCAATCACTGGCAACGCATGCTCTCGCCGGGTGAGCAGCAACGACTGGCTTTCGCCCGTGCGTTGCTTTATGCACCGCAGTGGCTGTACATGGATGAGGCGACTTCGGCGATGGATGAAGAGGATGAAGCGACGCTTTATCAGGCGCTGATCGATCAGTTGCCGGGGCTGAGCATTGTCAGCGTTGGCCATCGCAGCAGCTTGAAACGCTTCCATCCACGGCACGTGCGGATCGACAGCGGGCACTTGGTTGAACAGACCGTGACTGCCTGATCACCGTTAAACCCCTGTAGGAGTGAGCCTGCTCGCGATAGCGTTGGGTCAGTCACATTGATGCTGAATGTGCGGACGTCATCGCGAGCAGGCTCACTCCTACATAAAGCGATGTAAACCGGAAAGTGATCGTACAACCCGCTTGAGCTATGATGCCCCCAAGCCGAATTTTCGAGACAAGATGCACACCATGGAAAACCTGATCGACACCCCGCGTCTCCCGCGCAAGCGCCGCAGCCTGGCCCAGGAATTGGTGACGGTGCTGAGCGAGCAGATCCGCGATGGCCTGCTCAAGCGCGGTGACAAACTGCCTACCGAGTCGGCGATCATGGAGGCCCATGGCGTCAGCCGCACCGTGGTGCGCGAGGCAATTTCCCGTTTGCAGGCTGCAGGGCAAGTGGAAACCCGCCACGGCATCGGCACTTTCGTACTCGACACGCCAAGCCCGAGTGGTTTCCGCATCGACCCGGCCACCGTCGTCACCCTGCGGGATGTTCTGGCGATTCTCGAATTGCGCATCAGCCTCGAAGTCGAATCTGCCGGCCTTGCCGCGCAACGTCGCAGCGCCGAGCAACTGGCGACCATGCGCGCCGCCCTCGATGCGCTCAACGAAAGCGCTGCCCATGCCAGTGATGCTGTGGCTTCGGACTTTGCCTTCCACCTGGAAATCGCGCTGTCCACCGGCAACCGTTACTTCACCGACATCATGACCCACCTGGGCACCAGCATCATTCCGCGTACGCGGCTGAATTCAGCGCGACTGGCCCATGATGATCAGCAGCACTACATGAGCCGCCTGAGCCGTGAGCACGAAGAAATCTACGACGCGATTGCCCGTCAGGATTCAGATGCCGCGCGTGCGGCGATGCGTCTGCACCTGACCAACAGCCGTGAAAGACTGCGCCAGGCTCATGAAGAGGCGCAGGCGCAGCGGGGTTAAGCCGTCAGGCCTCGATCCGCAACGTCAACGCCTGCGAAAACGGCTCCATACTCGACTCATCGACAAACTTGTAGCGCAATTCGACGTCCGTGTTCAGGTACGGACGCAGTGCCTCTTTGGTGATCTGCAATTCGATCCCCATTAGTTTCTCCATCTCGTCTTCAGCATCGTCCCAAGTGCCGGTATCCACTTCTTCGCCTGCCCACAGGGGCGTTTCCGGGTCGTCGCCGAGAATCGGGTAAACGCTCCAGTTCGCCGGGAAGTCGCTGGAATCCGGGACGAGTGCGGTCAACACATCGGGCAGCGTCGATAGCTGAAGCGTGAGGATGTCGGAGGACGAAGCGGCGATTTGCGAAAGGGTCGGGGCAGCGTAATTCGTGGACATTTCAGTTTCCTTCGGTGGTCCGCCACGATCCTTCGTGGCAGTCGTCGCACCTTACCCGGCGTTTGTCCAATGCTCAGTAAACGAATTTTGACCAGACATTTCCGGGATGCAGCCCAGTAAACACGGGGCTTTGCGACAAACCCTCCTGCGCCCTGAACATCTTTGTCCGACAAAAAACCACCCACAACGATGAAATGCAGTTGACGGTTATCTTTTAAGTTGTACGATGACCTACAACTTCAGCGAAGGCTGAACGGACCAATCACAAAAAACGTTGCTACCAGGGTGTTCGAATAATGAATCCACAAGAACTGAAGTCCATCCTCTCTGCCGGCCTGCTGTCCTTCCCGGTGACCGATTTCAACGCGCAGGGCGATTTCAACCGCGCGGGCTACATCAAACGCCTGGAATGGCTGGCTCCGTATGGCGCTTCAGCCTTGTTCGCCGCCGGCGGCACCGGTGAGTTCTTCTCCCTGGCCGCCAGCGAATACTCGGAAATCATCAAGACTGCCGTCGACACCTGCGAAACCAGCGTGCCGATTCTGGCCGGCGTCGGCGGTTCGACTCGCCAGGCCATCGAATACGCTCAGGAAGCCGAGCGTCTGGGCGCCAAAGGCTTGTTGCTGCTGCCGCACTACCTGACCGAAGCCAGCCAGGACGGCGTTGCCGCTCACGTTGAAGCCGTGTGTAAATCGGTCAACATCGGCGTGGTCGTCTACAACCGCAACGTTTGCCGCCTCAACGCGCCGCTGCTGGAACGTCTGGCCGAGCGCTGCCCGAACCTGATCGGTTACAAGGATGGCTTGGGCGATATCGAGTTGATGGTGTCGATCCGCCGCCGCCTCGGTGATCGCTTCAGCTACCTGGGTGGGCTGCCGACCGCCGAAGTCTACGCCGCGGCCTACAAGGCGCTGGGCGTGCCGGTTTACTCCTCGGCGGTGTTCAACTTCATTCCGAAAACCGCGATGGACTTCTACCACGCGATCGCCCGTGAAGATCACGCCACCGTCGGCAAGATCATCGACGACTTCTTCCTGCCATACCTCGACATCCGCAACCGCAAGGCCGGTTACGCCGTGAGCATCGTCAAGGCAGGCGCGAAAATCGCCGGCTATGACGCAGGCCCGGTGCGGGCGCCGCTGACCGATCTGACCGGCGAAGAGTACGAAATGCTCGCCGCGCTGATCGACAAGCAAGGTGCGCAGTAACACCCGATAAAAGCGAGGCCGCTGAGCAATCAGCGGCTTTTTGCGTGAAGGCTTTGAGATGTGAGGGCTGCCCCTGTGACAACTGCAAAACGCTACGACAACTACATCAACGGTGAATGGGTTGCCGGTGCCGACTACTCGGCCAACATCAACCCTTCGGAACTGAGTGACACCATCGGCGACTACGCCAAGGCTGATCTGACTCAGGTTCACGCCGCCATCGACGCCGCCCGCGCCGCGTTCCCGGCGTACTCGACTTCGGGCATTCAGGCCCGTCACGATTCGCTGGATAAAGTCGGCAGCGAAATTCTCGCCCGTCGCGAAGAGCTCGGCACCCTGCTGGCCCGGGAAGAGGGCAAGACCCTGCCCGAAGCCATCGGTGAAGTGACCCGCGCCGGCAACATCTTCAAATTCTTCGCCGGTGAATGCCTGCGCTTGTCCGGCGACTACGTGCCGTCGGTGCGCCCGGGCGTCAACGTTGAAGTGACTCGCGAAGCGCTGGGCGTGGTCGGTCTGATCACCCCGTGGAACTTCCCGATCGCGATTCCTGCGTGGAAAATCGCCCCAGCCCTGGCCTACGGCAACTGCGTGGTATTGAAACCCGCCGATCTGGTTCCGGGCTGTGCCTGGGCATTGGCGGAAATCATCTCCCGCGCCGGCTTCCCGGCTGGCGTGTTCAACCTGGTGATGGGCAGCGGTCGCGTGGTTGGCGATGCGTTGGTGCAGAGCCCGAAAGTCGACGGCATCAGCTTCACCGGTTCGGTGGGCGTGGGTCGTCAGATCGCCGTTAACTGCGTGTCGCGTCAGGCGAAAGTGCAGCTGGAAATGGGCGGCAAGAACCCGCAGATCATTCTCGACGACGCCGACCTCAAACAAGCGGTCGAGCTGTCGGTGCAGAGCGCGTTCTACTCCACCGGTCAGCGTTGCACGGCTTCCAGCCGCTTGATCGTCACTGCCGGGATTCACGACAAGTTCGTTGAAGCCATGGCCGAGCGCATGAAGTCGATCAAGGTCGGCCACGCGCTGAAATCCGGTACCGATATTGGTCCAGTGGTTTCGCAAGCGCAGCTGGAACAGGACATGAAGTACATCGACATCGGCCAGTCCGAAGGTGCGCGTCTGGTCAGCGGCGGCGGTCTGGTGACCTGCGACACCGAAGGCTACTTCCTCGCGCCAACGCTGTTTGCCGACAGTGAAGCGTCGATGCGCATCAGCCGCGAAGAAATCTTTGGCCCGGTGGCCAACATCGTTCGCGTGGCCGATTACGACGCGGCGCTGGCGATGGCCAACGACACCGAGTTCGGTCTGTCGGCGGGTATTGCGACCACCTCGCTGAAGTACGCCAACCACTTCAAGCGTCATTCGCAGGCCGGGATGGTGATGGTCAACCTGCCGACCGCTGGCGTCGATTACCACGTTCCGTTCGGTGGCCGTAAAGGTTCATCCTATGGCTCACGTGAGCAAGGCCGTTATGCGCAAGAGTTCTACACGGTCGTGAAGACCAGTTACATCGGTTCCTGATAAGGCAATACCCCTGTAGGAGCAGTCTTCGGCAGCTCCTACAGGGAAGACCAAAGAAGATTCACCCGCGCATAAAAATAATCAGTGGGAGTACATCTACATGCAATCGTCCAAGCCGACTCACGTCCGCTATTTGATCCTGCTCATGCTGTTTCTGGTGACCACGATCAACTACGCCGACCGCGCCACGATCGCCATCGCCGGCTCCAGCCTGCAAAAAGATCTGGGCATTGACGCGGTCACCCTCGGCTATATCTTCTCCGCATTCGGTTGGGCCTATGTGGCCGGGCAAATTCCCGGCGGCTGGCTGCTCGATCGCTTCGGCTCGAAAAAAGTCTATGCCCTGAGCATTTTCACCTGGTCGCTGTTCACCGTGCTGCAAGGCTTTGTCGGTGAGTTCGGCATGTCCACGGCGATCGTTGCGCTGTTCATGCTGCGCTTTCTGGTCGGTCTGGCTGAAGCGCCGTCGTTCCCCGGTAATGCGCGCATCGTGGCGGCATGGTTCCCGACCGCCGAGCGCGGTACGGCTTCGGCGATCTTCAACTCGGCGCAATACTTTGCCACCGTGTTGTTCGCTCCGCTCATGGGCTGGATCGTTTACTCCTTCGGCTGGGAACACGTGTTTATCGTCATGGGCGTGTTCGGCATCGTCTTCTCTGGCATCTGGCTGAAGGTTATCCACAGTCCGCGCCAACACCCGCTGGCCAACGAAGCCGAAGTGCAGTTCATTGCCGACAACGGCGGCATGGTCGACATGGACGTCAAGCAAGGCAAAAAAGCCGACGGTCCGAAGTGGGATTACATCCGTCAGTTGCTGACCAACCGCATGATGCTCGGTGTGTATCTGGGTCAATACTGCATCAACGGCATCACCTATTTCTTCCTGACCTGGTTTCCGGTGTACCTGGTACAAGAGCGTGGCATGACCATTCTCAAGGCCGGTTTCATCGCCTCGTTGCCGGCCATCTGCGGCTTCATCGGCGGCGTGCTCGGCGGGGTGATTTCCGATTACCTGCTGCGCAAAGGCCACTCGCTGACCTTCGCCCGCAAGGCACCGATCATCGCTGGCCTGCTGGTTTCCAGCAGTATCGTCGCCTGCAACTATGTTGATGTGGAATGGATGGTGGTTGGTTTCATGGCTCTGGCCTTCTTCGGCAAAGGCGTTGGCGCACTCGGTTGGGCAGTGGTCTCCGACACTTCGCCAAAACAGATCGCCGGCCTGAGCGGTGGCCTGTTCAACACTTTCGGCAACATCGCTTCGATTACCACGCCGATCGTGATTGGCTACATCATCAGCTCCACTGGCTCGTTCAAATGGGCGCTGGTGTTTGTCGGTGCCAACGCACTGGTGGCGGTGTTCAGCTACCTGGTGATCGTTGGCCCGATCAAACGCGTGGTCCTCAAAGAGCCGCCAACCAATGGCGGTACTGAAGCCACCGGTAAATTGTCTCAAGCGCATTCCTGAGGAGCGGCGTCATGCAGTTGATTGAACATTCCGACTCGCCGCGCCACATCCGCCTGCACGAGCGGGACAATGTGGTGGTCGTGGTCAACGACCAGGGCGCTCCGGCCGGCACTGAATTTGCCGATGGCCTGGTGACGCTGGAATTTGTGCCGCAGAGCCACAAGGTCACCCTCGAAGACATTCCCGAGGGCGGCCAAGTGATTCGCTACGGTCAGGTGATTGGCTACGCGTTGCAGCCGATTCGCCGTGGCAGTTGGATCAAGGAAGATCAACTGCGCATGCCGACCGCGCCGCCGCTGGACAGCCTGCCGCTGTCCACCGAGGTGCCGGACGCGCAGGCACCGCTGGAAGGCTTCACGTTCGAGGGTTATCGCAACGCTGACGGTACCGTCGGCACGCGCAATATTCTCGGCATTACCACCACGGTGCAGTGCGTCACCGGCGTGCTCGATCACGCGGTGAAACGCATCAAGGAAGAACTGCTGCCGAAGTACCCGCATGTCGATGACGTGGTGGCGCTGACTCACAGTTATGGCTGCGGCGTGGCGATCACTGCCACTGACGCCTACATCCCGATTCGTACCGTGCGCAACCTGGCGCGCAACCCGAACCTCGGTGGTGAAGCGCTGGTGATCAGTCTGGGCTGCGAGAAGTTGCAGGCCGGGCAGGTCATGCACGAGGACGATGCTTCGGTGGATCTCAGCGATCCATGGCTGTATCGCTTGCAGGATTCCAGTCACGGTTTCACCGAGATGATCGAGCAGATCATGGCGCTGGCCGAAGTCCGTTTGAAGAAGCTCGACCAGCGCCGCCGCGAAACCGTGCCGGCCTCCGAGTTGATCCTGGGTATGCAGTGCGGCGGCAGCGATGCGTTTTCCGGAATCACCGCCAACCCGGCGCTGGGCTACGCCTCGGATTTGCTGTTGCGGGCAGGGGCGACGGTGATGTTTTCCGAAGTCACCGAAGTGCGCGATGCGATTTACCTGCTGACATCGCGCGCCGAAAGCAAAACCGTCGCCGAGGAACTGGTGCGCGAGATGGACTGGTACGACCGATACCTGGCCAAGGGTGAAGCGGATCGTAGCGCCAATACCACGCCCGGCAACAAGAAGGGCGGGCTGTCGAACATTGTCGAGAAGTCGCTGGGGTCGATCGTCAAATCCGGCAGCAGCGCGATCAATGGCGTGCTTGGCCCTGGCGAGCGGTTCAAGCAGAAGGGGCTGATTTTCTGCGCGACGCCGGCCAGTGATTTTGTCTGCGGGACGTTGCAGTTGGCGGCGGGGATGAACCTGCATGTGTTCACCACCGGGCGGGGTACGCCGTATGGGTTGGCGATGGCACCGGTTGTGAAGGTTTCGACGCGGACAGAGTTGGCGCAGCGTTGGCCTGATTTGATCGATATCGACGCCGGGCGAATTGCTACCGGGCGGGCGACCATCGAGGAGTTGGGTTGGGAGCTGTTCCACTATTATCTGGATGTGGCGAGCGGCAAGCAGCAGACGTGGGCGGAGAAGCACAAGCTGCATAACGACATTACGTTGTTCAATCCGGCGCCGATTACTTGATGGTTTGGGGGTGGGTCAAAAGCTACCCTCACCCCAGCCCTCTCCCGGAGGGAGAGGGGGCCGATCCGGGAATATTTAAGAAGTACATCGACCTGAAAGTGCTTTGCCGAATCCATAATCGACTCGGTCTTGCAGGTCGATGTATGACACAAGACACCTCGGTCAGTCCCCTCTCCCTCGGGGAGAGGGTTAGGGTGAGGGGCTTTTCAAGCTTTTGGCTTATCATTAGCCCCCTAACGACGCTCACCCAAGGCTTCCCGGCATGCTGGCAATCTTCCTCGAAACCCTGAACATCACCGCGCCGGTGTTTGCCATGCTGTTTCTCGGTGTGCTGCTCAAGCGCATCGACTGGATCAACGACAACTTCATCCACACGGCCTCGTCGCTGGTGTTCAACGTCACCATGCCGGCGCTGCTGTTCCTCGGCATTCTGCACGCCGACCTGCACGCCGCGTTGCAACCGTCCCTGCTGATCTACTTTTCTCTCGCCACGCTGGTGAGTTTTGCCCTGGCCTGGGGCTGGGCGATTTTCAGATGCCCGCGTGAAGATCGCGGCATCTACACCCAAGGCGCGTTTCGCGGCAATAACGGCGTGATCGGTCTGGCACTGGCGGCGAGCATGTACGGCGATTACGGGATTTCCCTCGGGGCGATTCTCGCGGCGCTGGTGATCCTTTTCTACAACACGCTGTCGACCATTGTGCTCGCAGTTTACAGCCCGGTGATCAAGTCCGATCCGTGGAGCATCTGCAAAAGCGTGTTCAGCAATCCGCTGATCATCAGCGTGATTGCGGCGGCGCCGTTTGCCTATTTCAAGATCGGTTTGCCGGGTTGGCTGGAAACTTCCGGCCAGTATCTGGCGCAGACTACCTTGCCATTGGCGCTGATCTGCATTGGCGGCACGTTGTCGCTGGCGGCATTGCGCAAGAGCGGTAGCATGGCGCTCAGTTCCAGCCTGGTGAAGATGATCGGTCTACCGGTGCTGGCGACGCTGGGGGCGTGGTTGTGGGGCTTTCGTGGGGCGGAGTTGGGGATTCTGTTTCTGTACTTCGGCAGCCCGACGGCGGCGGCGAGTTTTGTCATGGCCCGGGCGGCGCAGGGCAATCATGAGCTGGCGGCGGCGATCATTGTGTTGACCACGTTGATGGCGGCGATTACCACCAATATCGGGATCTTTGTTTTGCAATGGGGTGGGTGGATCTAGCCTGAATCTTGGGTTGCTCTCCCGGGCCTCTTCGCGAGCAAGCTCGCTCCCACATTTGAAATGCATTCCAATGTGGGAGCGAGCTTGCTCGCGAAGGCGTCAGTTCAATCACACAGGCTTCTGGTAGGTATCGATCACTTCCTGAGCTGCACGAAACGCATCGATCGCCGCCGGCACGCCGGCATACACCGCGCAATGCAGCAGCGCCTCACGAATCTCGTCGACCGTGCAGCCATTGTTCAGCGCGCCGCGCACATGGCCTTTCAACTCTTGCGGGCACTTCAACGCGGTCAGCGCGGCGAGGGTGATCAGGCTGCGGGTTTTCAGCGGCAGACCTTCGCGATTCCACACGCCACCCCAGGCATGTTCATTGACGAAATCCTGCAACGGCTGGGTGAACTCGGTGGCGTTGCCCAGCGCGCGATCAACAAACGCATCGCCCATTACCTGGCGACGTACTTCTACCCCGGACTTCTTCGATTCGGTCATGGCGTATCACTCTTGTGGTGTTGGCGGCGCCAAGCGCGGATCGACGTGAACAGCAGAAACGTCAACAGCGTCGGCAAGACATAAAACAGCATCAGCCGCTCAAGCTTGCCGGCCAGCGGCATGCCGGTGGTGAACGACACCACGTGCAGCCCGTACGCCAGGTACAAACCGAGCAACAGCAAACCTTCGGCGCGCGTCACGCGGTAGCCGGAATAGAACACCGGCAGGCACAGTGCGGCGACGCCGAGCATCACCGGCAGGTCGAAATCCAGCGCGTTCGGGGACACCGACAGCGGCGTCGGTGCGATCAATGCGGTCAGGCCGAGCACCCCGAGCAGGTTGAACAGGTTGGCGCCGATCACGTTGCCGACGGCGATGTCGCGTTGTCCGCGCAAGGCTGCGATCAATGACGTAGCCAGTTCCGGCAGCGACGTGCCGACGGCGACCACAGTCAGGCCAATCACTCGCTCGGAGAATCCCAGGTCGGTGGCCACCACGACAGCGGCGCCCAGCAGCAGATGCCCGGCAAACACCAGCATCGCCAGACCGATAACGATCATCAACAGGCTGCTGAACCACGAGGCATGCGCCGTTTCAGGATGTTCCGAATGCGGTCGCGTCGAATGCCGTGACTGGCGCAGCAGTAAACCGAGATACAGCGCCAAAGCTGCCAACAACAGAATGCCGTCGAAGCGCCCGATCTCTTCATTCCATGCCAGCACGAATACCAGCAGGCTGGCACCGATCATCAGCGGAATATCCAGGCGCACCAGTTGCCGCGAGACGCGCAGAGGAATGATCAGCGCGGAAAGCCCTAGGGTGACAAGGATGTTGAAGATGCTGCTGCCGACCACACTGCCGACGGCGATGTCCGGGTTATGCGCCAGCGCCGCTTGCAGGCTGACGGCCATTTGCGGTGCGCTGCTGCCGAGGGCGACGATGGTCAGGCCGATGATCAGCGGTCGCACATGCAGGCGTGCTGCCAGACGTACCGCTGCGCGCACCATCAGTTCGGCGCCGAAGATCAGCAGGCACAGGCCAGCGAGCAGTTCGATCACGCTGATCAGGGGTAAATCGGCTAATCCGAAAATGGTCAGCGCTCCATCAGTCGTCGAGGGCCTGCACGCGAACCCGCGCGGTGCCGCTGCGCAGCATGCCGAGTTGTTCGGCGGCCTCGCGGGACACATCGATCAGGCGTCCACGGGTATGCGGGCCACGGTCGTTGATGCGGACCACAACGGATTCATCGTTTTTCAGGTTGGTGACCTTCACCCGTGTGCCAAAGGGTAGCTGGCGGTGGGCGGCGGTCAGGGAATTCTGGTTGAACGGCTCGCCACTGGCGGTCCGTTTACCGTGGTGCTTGGCACCGTAATAAGAGGCGACACCGGTCTGGTCGTAACCGTGCGGGTCGATGATATCGGTACTGGCGCAACCGGCCAGCAAGGAGAGCAGGGCGAAAAGGCTGAGCAGACGCTTCATTCAAGGTTTCCCAAAAACAAATGTAGGAGTGAGCCTGCTCGCGATAGCGCAATGTCAGACACCGGAAAAGTGACTGTCAAATCGCTATCGCGAGCAGGCTCACTCCTACAGGGGATGGAGCCAGGCTGTTTGTCTGGCTCCATTTTCATCAGCCTTCGAGCTTGCTTTTCAGCAGTTCGTTCACTTGCTGCGGGTTGGCTTTGCCTTTCGACGCTTTCATCGCCTGACCGACAAAGAAGCCGAACATCTTGCCGCGTTTGGCTTCATCCGCCGCACGATACTGTTCAACCTGCTCGGCGTTGGCCGCGAGCATTTCGTCCAGCACTGCAGAGATCGCGCCGCTGTCGGTAACCTGTTTCAGGCCACGTTTCTCGATGATTTCGTCCGCGCTGCCTTCACCGTTGGCCATCGCTTCGAACACCACTTTGGCGATCTTGCCGGAGATGGTGTTGTCCTTGATGCGCTGCAGCATGCCGCCCAGCAGTTCAGCGGAAACCGGCGACTCGTCGATGTCCACGCCTTGCTTGTTGAGCAGGCTGCCCAACTCGACCATCACCCAGTTCGCCGCCAGTTTCGCGTCGCCGCCGATGGCTGCAACTTTCTCGAAGTAGTCCGCTTGCTCACGGCTGGTGGCCAGCACGTTGGCGTCGTAGGCCGACAGACCGAACTGGCTCTGGAAGCGCTCGCGTTTCTGCGGTGGCAGTTCCGGCAGGGTGGCGCGCACCACGCCGAGGAACGACTCTTCGATGACTACGGGCAGCAGGTCCGGATCGGGGAAGTAACGGTAGTCGTTGGCTTCCTCTTTCGAACGCATCGGACGGGTCTCGTCCTTGTTTGGATCGTACAGACGGGTCTGCTGGATCACTTTGCCGCCGTCTTCGATCAGCTCGATCTGACGCTGGATCTCGGTGTTGATTGCCTTCTCGATGAAGCGGAACGAGTTGACGTTCTTGATCTCGCAGCGCGTGCCGAACTCAACCTGACCTTTCGGGCGTACCGATACGTTGCAGTCGCAACGCAGCGAACCTTCGGCCATGTTGCCGTCGCAAATACCCAGGTAACGCACCAGTGCGTGGATCGCCTTGACGTAAGCCACGGCTTCCTTGGCGCTGCGCATGTCCGGCTCGGAGACGATTTCCAGCAGCGGTGTGCCGGCACGGTTCAGGTCGATGCCGGTGGCACCGTTGAATTCTTCGTGCAGGCTCTTGCCGGCGTCTTCTTCCAGGTGCGCGCGGGTGATGCCAACACGCTTGACCGTGCCGTCTTCCAGGGCGATGTCCAGGTGGCCCTTGCCGACGATCGGCAACTCCATCTGGCTGATCTGGTAGCCCTTCGGCAGGTCCGGGTAGAAGTAGTTTTTACGGGCGAACACGTTGTGCTGACCGATCTCGGCGTCAATCGCCAGACCGAACATCACCGCCATGCGCACCGCTTCCTGGTTCAGCACCGGCAGAACGCCGGGCATGCCCAGGTCGATCAGGCTGGCCTGGGTGTTCGGCTCAGAGCCGAACGTGGTGGAACTACCGGAAAAGATTTTCGACCGGGTAGTGAGCTGAGTGTGAATCTCCAGCCCGATCACGACTTCCCATTGCATGTGTGTCTCCTCAGAAGCCGGTTGGGGTGCGGGTGTGCCAGTCAGTGTTGAGCTGATACTGGTGGGCAACGTTCAACAGGCGACCTTCCTGGAAATACGGCGCGAGCAACTGCACGCCCACCGGCAGACCGTCGACAAAACCGGCCGGCATCGACAGGCCCGGCAGGCCCGCGAGGTTGGCGGTGATGGTGTAGACGTCTTCCAGATAGGCAGCGACCGGGTCGCTGTTCTTGGCGCCGAGTTTCCAGGCCGGGTTCGGCGTGGTTGGGCCGAGGATGATGTCGACCTCATTAAAGGCAGCCATGAAATCGTTCTTCACCAGGCGACGGATCTTCTGCGCTTTCAGGTAGTAGGCGTCGTAGTAACCGGCGGACAGCGCGTAGGCACCGACCATGATCCGGCGCTGCACTTCCGCGCCGAAGCCTTCGCCACGGGAACGCTTGTACAGGTCGATCAGGTTTTCCGGGTTCTCGCAGCGATGGCCGAAGCGCACGCCGTCGAAACGCGACAGGTTCGAGGAGGCCTCTGCCGGGGCGATCACGTAGTACGCCGGAATCGCGTGCTGCATGTTCGGCAGGCTGATTTCCTTGATCACCGCACCGAGCTTCTGCAGCTCTTTGATGCTGTTCTGGATCAGCTCGGCGATGCGTGGGTCGAGACCGGCGCTGAAGTATTCCTTCGGCACGCCGATGCGCAGGCCTTGCAGCGAGTCGCCCAGGCTGGCGGAGTAATCCGGAACCGGCTCATCGATGCTGGTGGAGTCGTTCTGATCGAAGCCAGCCATACCTTGCAACAAAATTGCGCAGTCTTCGGCGGTGCGCGCCAACGGCCCGCCCTGATCGAGGCTCGAGGCGTAAGCGATCATGCCCCAGCGCGAAACACGACCGTAGGTCGGTTTCAGGCCGGTGAGGTTGGTGAAGGCTGCCGGCTGACGGATCGAACCGCCGGTGTCGGTGGCCGTGGCCGCAGGCAACAGACGAGCGGCTACTGCCGCCGCCGAACCGCCGGACGAACCGCCCGGCACGTGTTCCAGGTTCCACGGGTTTTTCACCGCGCCGTACCAGCTCGACTCGTTGGCCGAACCCATGGCGAATTCGTCCATGTTGGTCTTGCCCAGGGTCACCGCGCCGGCAGCCGCCAGCTTCGCGACCACAGTGGCGTCGTACGGGGCTTTGAAGTTGTCGAGCATCTTCGAGCCGCAGCTGGTGCGAATGCCCTGGGTGCAGAACAGGTCTTTGTGAGCGATCGGCGCACCGAGCAGGGCGCCGCTCTCACCGTTGGCGCGGCGTGCATCGGCGGCTTTCGCCTGCTCGAGCGCCAGCTCTTCGGTGAGGCTGATGAAACTGTTGAGCTGCGGATCGAGCTGGGTGATGCGCGCCAGCAGGACTTTGGTCAGCTCTTCGGAGGAAAACTTTTTATCGGCGAGACCGCGGGCGATCTCGGCCAGAGTCATTTGATGCATTGCAGGCTCTTTCCCTTTAGTCGATGACTTTCGGAACCAGATACAGGCCGTTTTCGACCGCTGGTGCGATGGACTGGTAGGCCTCGCGGTGATTGGTCTCGGTCACAACGTCGGCGCGCAGGCGCTGACTGGCTTCCAGCGGGTGGGCCAGAGGCTCGATTCCGTCGGTATTAACAGCCTGCATTTCGTCGACCAGACCGAGAATGCTGTTGAGAGCGGAAGTAATGTGTGGAAGATCGGCATCATTGAGGCCAAGGCAGGCCAGATGAGCGATTTTTTCCACGTCGGAGCGTTCTAGCGCCATCGGGATTCTCCTGTGGAAAACAGAACGGACGGCGTCCGTGTGTTAGATTGTCGGAACACTACCGCACTTCTACGGTCATAAGGCCGCGATTGTGGGGCTTGGTGCACAGAAAAGCGGCCAATTTAACATATTGGCGCCTTGCCCAAAATCCCTGTCGTTGTTAGAGTTTGCCGCACTTTTTTACCCACGCGTTGCCTAGGGTCCCTTTCCCATGTTCAAGAAACTGCGTGGCATGTTTTCCAGCGATCTTTCCATTGACCTGGGCACTGCCAACACCCTTATTTACGTGCGCGAGCGCGGTATCGTCCTGAATGAGCCATCGGTTGTGGCCATTCGGACACACGGTAACCAGAAAAGTGTCGTTGCTGTCGGCACCGAGGCCAAGCGCATGCTCGGCCGTACGCCGGGCAACATTGCTGCCATTCGTCCGATGAAAGACGGCGTGATCGCCGACTTCAGCGTCTGCGAAAAGATGCTGCAATACTTTATTAACAAGGTTCACGAAAACAGCTTTCTGCAGCCTAGCCCTCGTGTGCTGATCTGCGTTCCATGCAAATCCACCCAGGTTGAGCGTCGCGCCATCCGTGAATCGGCCCTTGGTGCCGGTGCCCGTGAAGTATTCCTGATCGAAGAGCCAATGGCCGCTGCGATCGGTGCCGGCCTGCCGGTAGAAGAAGCTCGCGGCTCGATGGTCGTGGATATCGGTGGTGGTACCACTGAAATCGCGCTGATCTCCCTGAACGGTGTGGTGTATGCCGAATCCGTCCGCGTTGGCGGCGACCGCTTCGACGAAGCGATCATCACTTACGTGCGTCGTAACTACGGCAGCCTGATCGGTGAATCCACCGCTGAGCGCATCAAACAGGAAATCGGCACGGCCTACCCGGGCGGCGAAGTTCGCGAAGTCGACGTTCGCGGTCGCAACCTGGCCGAAGGCGTTCCACGCGCATTCACCCTGAACTCCAACGAAGTGCTGGAAGCTCTGCAAGAGTCCCTGGCAACCATCGTTCAGGCTGTGAAAAGTGCTCTGGAGCAATCGCCGCCGGAACTGGCTTCCGACATCGCCGAGCGTGGCCTGGTGCTGACCGGTGGTGGCGCGCTGCTGCGTGATCTCGACAAGTTGCTGGCCCAGGAAACCGGTCTGCCAGTGATCGTTGCCGAAGATCCGCTGACCTGTGTGGCTCGCGGCGGTGGCCGTGCATTGGAAATGATGGATAAGCACACCATGGACCTGCTCTCGAGCGAATAAGTCGCCGAGTGCAATACGTGGGTGAGCGCGCAGGCAGCACTTTGCAGTGCTGCCTGTTGGCGTTTATCTTCTGTCAGTCTTCATCCAGGCCGGTTTGATGCCGTATGAATAAACAGAACATTTGCCTGGGAGGAGCGGCTTATTAAACCGCTTTTCGCCAAGGGCCCTTCGTTGGGCGTGCGCCTGTTGGTGCTGGCCGTGCTATCGATCGCGCTGATGGTGGTCGATGCCCGCTTTGACCTGCTCAAGCCTGCGCGCAAACAAGCGTCGCTGGTGCTGATGGATGCCTACTGGATCACAGACCTGCCAGGTCGCTTGTGGGAAGGTGTCGCCAGCCAGTTCGGCAGCCGCACCGAGCTCGTCGCCGAAAACGAAAAACTCAAAACCGAAAACCTGCTGTTGCAGGGCCGCATGCAAAAGCTTGCCGCCCTTACCGAGCAGAACGTTCGGCTGCGCGAGTTGCTCAATTCTTCTGCACTGGTCAACGAAAAGGTCGAAGTGGCCGAGTTGATCGGTATGGACCCCAACCCGTTCACCCATCGCATCATCATCAATAAAGGTGAGCGCGACGGCGTGGTGCTCGGTCAGCCGGTGCTCGATGCGCGTGGCCTGATGGGCCAGGTGGTCGAGTTGATGCCTTACACCTCGCGTGTCTTGCTGCTCACTGACAGCACACACAGCATTCCGGTACAGGTCAATCGCAACGGGCTGCGGGCCATTGCCAGCGGCACCGGCAACCCTGAACGCCTGGAATTGCGCCACGTCGCCGACACTGCCGATATCAAGGAAGGCGACCTGTTGGTCAGTTCCGGCCTTGGCCAGCGTTTCCCGGCAGGCTATCCGGTCGCGACCGTGAAGGAAGTGATCCACGATTCCGGTCAGCCGTTCGCCATCGTCCGCGCCGTGCCGACCGCCGCGCTGAATCGCAGCCGTTACATGTTGCTGGTGTTCAGCGACAACCGCACCGCCGAAGAACGTGCCAACGATGCGGCGCAAGCGCAGGAAAATCTTGATGCCTTTGGCGGCGGTCCGATTATTCCGGCCACTGTACCGAAAACCGTGACCCCGCCTGCCGCAGCGGCTACGACGCCCGCGACGCCTGCCGCACCGACCGCCGCCGCTAGCGCCACACCGGCCAAACCCGCGGCAAGCAAACCGCCAGCGGCTGCCAAACCACCGGCAGCGACGCCAGCGGCGGCCAAACCTCCAGCTGCCCAGCCGGCTGCGCGACCTGCGGCCAAACCGCCAGTCAACGCACCAGCGACAACCGGGAGACAAGAATAATGGTCGGGGCTACCGCATCGCGTAACGGCTGGATTGTCTGGCTGACGTTTGTTGTCGGCATACTCCTGAGCGTGTCGCCATTGCCGATTTTCATGGAAATCCTGCGCCCGCTATGGCTGGCCTTGCTCCTGACATTCTGGGCTTTGTATATGCCGCACACAGTGGGCATGGTCACGGCGTTTTGCCTGGGCCTGGCCGAAGACGTGCTGCAGGGCGATCTGCTCGGTCAGAACGCGCTGATCCTGACACTGATCACCTTCCTCGTATTGTCATTGCAACAACGCCTGCGGATGTTCCCGATGTGGCAACAATGCCTGGTGATTCTGGTGATCTTCGGCCTCGCGCAACTGGTGCAACTGTGGCTCAGTGCCTTGACCGGTAACCGTCAACCAACCCTGGCGCTGGTACTTCCGGCGCTGGTCAGCGCCTTGCTCTGGCCTTGGGTCAGCTTTGCCCTACGCGGATTGCGCCGACGCTACAAAATCAATTGAGCCGGTGAAGCAGGGCACTGAACAGGGAGATGTTTTGATGAAGCCGCTTTACCTCGCCTCCGGATCGCCGCGTCGGCGTGAATTGCTCACGCAGATCGGCGTTCCGTTCTCCGCCATCAGTGCGGATATCGACGAAACCCCATCACCCGAAGAGTCGCCCTCGGCCTATGTCGATCGCTTGGCGCGCGGCAAAGCCGAGGCCGGACGCCGCACGGTCGTGTCCACTCAGCCATTCTGCGTGCTGGGTGCTGACACTGCCGTGGTGCTGGACGGCAAAATTCTGGGCAAACCGGTGGACGAAGCCGATGCATGCGCCATGCTGATGATGTTGTCCGGCAAGGAGCATGAAGTGCTGACCGCCATCGCCGTGCTTGAAGACGAGCGCTGCGAGTCGCGGGTGGTGCGCAGTCTGGTGCGGTTTCGCGCGATCAGCATTGAGGAAGCGGCCGCTTACTGGGCCAGTGGCGAGCCACGGGACAAGGCCGGTGGTTATGGCATTCAGGGGCTCGGCGCGGTGTTTGTCGCGGGCCTCAATGGCAGTTACTCGGCGGTGGTCGGGTTGCCGATTTGCGAAACCGCAGAACTGTTAGGCCATTTCGGCATACCCTGTTGGCAAAACCTGAACGCGCAATAAGCGTCGTACGAATCCAGATGCGGCCATTATCGTGAACACGCCTGAACGAGATCCTGCCATGAGTGAAGAGATTCTGATCAACATCACGCCGATGGAGTCGCGCGTGGCGGTGGTCGAAAACGGTGTGCTGCAAGAAGTCCACGTTGAGCGCACACAAAAGCGCGGGATTGTCGGCAACATCTATAAAGGCAAGATCGTCCGCGTGCTGCCGGGTATGCAGGCAGCGTTTGTCGACATCGGCCTGGACCGCGCGGCATTCATTCACGCCGCCGAAATCTCTCTACGTGAAGGTCCTGCGGTCGAAAGTATCAGCGCGCTGGTGCACGAAGGTCAAAGCCTGGTGGTGCAAGTCACCAAGGACCCGATTGGTTCCAAAGGCGCGCGCTTGACCACGCAGCTGTCGATACCTTCGCGTTATCTGGTGTACATGCCGCGCACCGCCCACGTCGGCATCTCGTTGAAGATCGAAGACGAAGCCGAGCGCGAACGCCTCAAGCAGGTGGTCAGCGATTGCGTGGCCAAAGAAGGCATCAAGGAGGCCGGTGGTTTCATTCTGCGCACCGCCGCCGAAGGCGCTGGCGCCGATGAAATCCTCATGGACATCCGTTACCTGCGGCGCCTGTGGGACCAGATCAACGAACAGATCAAAACCATCTCCGCGCCTAGCGTGATTTACGAGGACCTCGGTCTGGCGCTGCGTACCTTGCGTGACCTGGTCAACCCGAAGATCGAGAAGATTCGCATCGATTCCCGGGAAACCTTCCAGAAAACCACGCAGTTCGTCGCCGAACTGATGCCGGAAATCGCCGATCGTCTGGAACACTACCCGGGTGAACGACCGATTTTCGACCTCTATGGCGTCGAAGACGAAATCCAGAAAGCCCTCGAACGCAAGGTGCCGCTGAAATCCGGTGGCTATCTGGTGGTGGATCCGGCGGAAGCCATGACCACCATCGACGTGAACACCGGAGCTTTCGTCGGCCATCGCAACCTCGAAGAAACCATCTTCAAGACCAATCTCGAAGCGGCCACCGCGATCGCCCGGCAAATGCGCCTGCGCAATCTGGGCGGGATCATCATCATCGACTTCATCGACATGGAAGATGAAGAGCATCAACGCCAAGTGTTGCGCACCCTGGAAAAACAGCTGGAGCGTGATCACGCCAAGACCAACATCATCGGCATCACCGAGTTGGGCCTGGTGCAGATGACCCGCAAGCGTACCCGCGAAAGTCTCGAACAGGTGCTGTGCGAGCCGTGCAGCAGTTGTCAGGGGCGTGGCAAACTCAAGACTGCGGAAACCATCTGTTACGAGATCTTCCGCGAGATCCTCCGTGAAGCGCGCGCCTATCAGGCCGAGGGTTATCGGGTGTTGGCGAACCAGAAAGTGGTGGATCGCTTGCTTGACGAAGAATCCGGTAACGTCGCCGAGCTTGAAGGGTTTATCGGTCGCACCATACGCTTCCAGGTGGAAACCATGTATTCCCAGGAACAATATGACGTGGTGCTGCTCTGATCCCCTGCGTCACTTTTATTCCACCGCGGCTGGCCTCAGCTTTTCGCAGTATTTTTGCCATGGGAGCCAACTGACATGGAGCGTCTGACACGCATTCTGGCCACACTCACCCGCTGGGGGCTGGGCCTGTGCGCGTTGGTTCTGGTGTTGATGGCGTTGTACGTCAGTCTCGGTCGTGAGCTGACCCCGTTGGTGGCCGAATATCGCGCCGACATCGAAGACAAAGCGAGTGCCGCCCTCGGCATGCCGTTGCAGATCGGCGAACTTGAAGGCAACTGGAGCGGTTTTGCGCCGATCCTGCTGGCCCATGATGTGATGGTCGGCGCTGGCGCCAATGCGTTGCGTCTGGATCGAGTGCGCGCGGTACCGGATCTTTGGGCCAGCTTGTTGGCGCGCGAAGTGCGCATTGCCCATCTTGAACTCAACGGCCTGAAAATCAGCCTCAAGGAAGCCGAGGACGGCAGTTGGGCGCTGGAAGGTCTGCCGGTGCAGCACGATCAGCCGCTCGACCCGCAGCAACTGTTCAATCGTTCGCAAATGATTCAGCAACTGTCGGTGCTCGACAGTCAGGTAACTTTGCAACCGCTGGATCACGCGCCGCTCACCCTCACCTATGTCGGCCTCAATCTGAAAACCGGCGCCAGCCGTCAACGGCTCGATGCGCGTTTGACCTTGCCGGATGGCCAGCCCGTTGCACTGAGCCTGCGCACGCGGATTCGCCCGGAGCAATGGCAGGACAGTGTGGTGGACGGTTATGCCAGCCTGCCGCAAAGCGACTGGTCGAAGTGGCTGCCAGAACGTCTGACCCAGCAATGGAATTTTTCCGAGATCAAAGCCGGTGGCGAACTTTGGGTCAATTGGGCCAAGGGCACACTGCAGAGTGCCGCGTTACGCTTGAATGCTCCGCAACTGACCGGCGCCTATGCCGATCGCAAGCCGATCCAGATCAATAATCTGGCGCTTAATGCCTACTACGAGAACAGTGATGAGGGTGCGACCATTACCCTCGATTCACTGGCGATGAGTTTCGGCGAAAACCGTTGGGAGTCTCATGTCCAACTGAAGCAGACGCGCGCAACCGACAAGGTGGAAGAGCTCTGGCACTTGCAGGCGGATCGTCTCGATCTGACTCCGATCACCCCGTTGCTCAATGCGTTGGGGCCGTTGCCGCAAGGTTTCGCCACGGCCGTCGATCATCTGAAAGTCACCGGTAGCCTGCGTAACGTGTTGCTGGATTTTCGCCCCAATGCCACCGATGGCAACAAATTCAGTTTCGCCAGCAATCTGGACAATGTTGGTTTCGATGCCTATCACGGCGCTCCGGCAGCACGAAACGTCAGTGGTAGCCTCAGCGGTAACCTGGACGGTGGCGAGTTGCGCATGGACAGCAAGGATTTTGTCCTGCACCTCGACCCGATTTTCGCCAAGCCATGGCAGTACATTCAGGCCAATGCGCGGCTGACCTGGAAGCTCGACAAAGACGGCTTCACCCTGATCGCTCCGTACCTGAAGGTGCTTGGCGAGGAAGGCAAGATTGCCGGCGATTTCCTGATACGCCTGCATTTCGACCATAGCCAGGAAGACTACATGGACCTGCGGGTCGGTCTGGTCGATGGCGACGGTCGCTACACGGCCAAGTACCTGCCTCAAGTGCTCAGCCCAGCGCTCGACGAGTGGCTGCGTACGGCCATCCTCAAAGGTGCAGTCGATCAGGGCTTCTTCCAGTATCAGGGCTCGCTGAGCAAAAATGCCGGGGAGGCCGATCGCAGTATCAGTCTGTTCTTCAAAGTGCACGACGCTGAACTGGCGTTCCAGCCGGGCTGGCCGCACGTGAGCAAGGTCAGTGGCGATGTGTTTATCGAAGACAGCGGTGTGCGGATCGTGGCCGACAAGGGCCAGTTGCTTGACACTCAAGTCAGCGATGTCTTCGTCAATATTCCCCATGTGCCGGCCGGACAACATACGCATATGTTCCTCGATGGCGCCTTTGCCGGTGGGTTGGGGGATGGCTTGAAGATTCTTCAGGAAGCGCCGATCGGCACCGGTGAGACCTTTGCCGGATGGGAAGGGGCGGGTGATCTGCAAGGCAAGCTCAAACTGGACATCCCGCTGGACAAGGGCGGCGACCTGCCGAAGATTCTGGTCGACTTCAAAACCGCCAATGCGCGCCTGAAACTCGCCGAGCCGAAGCTTGAGCTGACCCAACTCAAGGGTGATTTCCGCTTCGACAGCGCCAAAGGACTCAGCGGGCAGAACATCGCCGCGCGGGCGTTCGACAAACCGGTGACCGCGCAGATCTTCGCTGATGGCAGCCCCGGCAAGCTCAAGACCCGGGTTGCCGCATCCGGTCAGGTCGAAGTGAAGAAACTCACCGACTGGCTGGGCGTGACGCAACCATTGCCGGTTTCCGGGACCATTCCTTATCAGTTGCAATTGAATCTGGACGGCGCCGACAGCCAGTTGATGGTCAGTTCCAGCATGAAGGGTGTGGCGGTGGATCTGCCGGCACCGTTCGGTATGGCGGCAGATGTCGGACGCGATACCGTGTTCCGCATGACTTTGCAGGGGCAGGAGCGGCGTTATTGGGTCAACTACGACCAACTGGCCAATTTCACCTTCGCAGCACCGCCGAGCAATTTTGCCGAGGGCCGTGGCGAATTGTTCCTCGGTGCCGGCGAAGCGGTGCTGCCGGGCGCCAAAGGCTTGCGGGTTCGCGGGGTGCTCTCGGAACTGGACGTCGCGCCGTGGCAGGATCTGGTGAACAAATACGCCGGGCAGGATCCGGGCGGCAGCGCCAAGCAATTGCTCAACAGTGCTGATTTCAAAGTCGGCAAGCTCACGGCACTCGGGACCACGCTGGATCAGGCATCGGTGCAGGTCAATCGCAAACCAGGCGCATGGAATCTGGCTCTCGACAGCCAGCAGGCCAAGGGCTCGGCGAGCCTGCCGGACGCCAAGGGCGTGCCGATTGCGGTGAATTTGCAGTACGTGAAACTGCCAGCGCCGGACCCGACGGTACAGGCTGACGAAAATTCGCCAGACCCGTTGGCGTCGGTCGATCCGACGAAGGTTCCGGCGCTGGACATCACCATCAATCAACTGTTTCTCGGGCCGGATCTGGTCGGCGGCTGGTCGCTCAAAGTGCGACCGACCGCGAAAGGCATCGCCCTGAACAACCTCGACATGGGCCTCAAAGGCATCCTGTTGCAGGGCAACGGCGGCTGGGAAGGTGCGCCGGGGGCGACCAATAGCTGGTTCAAGGGCCGGATTGGCGGCAAGAATCTTGCCGATGTCCTCAAGGGGTGGGGCTTTGCGCCGAGCGTGACCAGCGAAGAATTTCATATGGACGTCGATGGCCGCTGGCCGGGCTCGCCGGCCTGGCTGGCGACCAAGCGCTTCTCCGGCACCCTTGATGCGTCGTTGAACAAAGGTCAGTTTGTTGAAGTGGAGGGCGGTGCGCAGGCGTTGCGAGTGTTTGGCCTGCTTAACTTCAACTCCATCGGCCGGCGTCTGCGTCTGGACTTCTCCGATCTGTTCGGCAAAGGCTTGAGCTACGACCGGGTCAAAGGCCTGTTGGTGGCAAATAACGGTGTGTATGTCACCCGTGAACCGATTCGCCTGACCGGTCCTTCGAGCAACATTGAGCTGGACGGTACGCTGGATCTGGTCGGTGATCAGGTGGACGCCAAGTTGCTGGTGACCTTGCCGGTGACCAACAACTTGCCGATTGCGGCGCTGATCGTCGGCGCACCGGCGGTCGGCGGCGCGTTGTTCCTGATCGACAAGCTGATCGGTGACCGCGTGGCGCGCTTTGCCAGTGTGAAATACACCGTCAAAGGCCCATGGAAAGAGCCGAAAATCACCTTCGACAAGCCTTTTTGAACAGCCAGCCACTGAACCGATGGAGTAGCATGGCCGCATATCTCTTGCGGAGTTCGCCATGTCTTTAGCGGTGATTCAAATGGTCAGCCAGAGCGACGTGCTGGCCAATCTGGCCCAGGCCCGGCGCCTGCTCGAACAGGCAGCGGCCGGTGGCGCGAAGCTGGCGGTGCTGCCGGAAAACTTCGCCGCCATGGGCCGTCGCGACATCGCTGATATCGGCCGCGCCGAAGCATTGGGCGAAGGGCCGATCCTGCCGTGGTTGAAACAGACCGCCCGCGACCTCAAGTTATGGATAGTGGCCGGCACCTTGCCGTTGCCTCCAGTGGATCAGCCGACGGCCAAAGCCAACGCCTGCTCGCTGCTGGTCAATGAGCATGGCGAAGTCGTTGCCCGCTATGACAAGTTGCATCTGTTCGATGTGGATGTGGCGGACAATCGCGGCCGTTATCGCGAATCCGATGACTATGCTTATGGCAGTGGCGTTGTCGTTGCCGATACGCCCGTGGGGCGAGTCGGTCTGACCGTGTGTTACGACTTGCGCTTTCCCGAGCTGTACAGCGAATTACGTGCCGCCGGTGCCGAGTTGATTACCGCACCGTCAGCCTTTACTGCGGTGACCGGCGCAGCGCATTGGGATGTGCTGATTCGCGCACGCGCCATCGAGACACAGTGTTATGTGCTTGCCGCAGCACAAGGCGGAACCCATCCGGGACCGCGAGAAACGTTCGGCCATGCGGCAATCATCGACCCGTGGGGCCGGGTGCTGGCGAGTCAGGATCAAGGCGAAGCGGTGTTGTTGGCCGAGCGCGATAGCAATGAACAAGCGTCCATCAGGGCGCGAATGCCGGTGACGCGTCATCGGCGGTTTTTCTCGCAGGGCGCACAGCGGCCTGCCTCAGAACACGAATTTAAGGCGTAAACCTATGAGCGAGTTGTTGTCCTCAGTCAGTGATCACCTGTTGGCGCCCGGCGGCGTGACGATCGAGAGCCTGCAAGGCGTGCTCGGCGACCTGGCCGGCCCCGGCATCGACGCCGCCGACCTGTATTTCCAGGGCCAGATTTCCGAATCCTGGGCGCTGGAAGACGGCATCGTCAAGGAAGGCAGCTTCAACCTTGATCAGGGTGTCGGCGTGCGCGCGCAGTCCGGTGAGAAAACCGGTTTTGCCTACAGCAACGCGATCACCCTCGAAGCCCTCGGCGCAGCGGCCCGTGCCGCGCGTTCGATCTCCCGGGCCGGGCAGAACGGCACAGTCCAGGCGTTTACCACTCAAGATGTTGCACAGTTATACGCGCCGGATAACCCGCTGGAAGTGTTGAGCCGCGCCGAGAAAGTCGAGCTGCTCAAGCGCATCGATGTCGCCACCCGCGCACTTGACCCGCGTATCCAGCAGGTCAGCGTCAGCATGGCGGGTGTGTGGGAGCGGATTCTGGTGGCGTCCACCGACGGCGGTCTGGCCGCCGATGTGCGTCCACTGGTGCGTTTCAACGTCAGTGTGATCGTCGAACAGAATGGCCGTCGCGAGCGTGGCGGGCATGGCGGCGGCGGGCGTACCGATTACCGCTATTTCCTCGCCGAAGATCGCGCCATGGGCTATGCCCGTGAAGCGTTGCGCCAAGCGCTGGTGAATCTGGAAGCGATTCCGGCACCGGCTGGCACCTTGCCGGTGGTATTGGGTTCGGGCTGGTCCGGCGTGCTGTTGCACGAAGCGGTCGGTCATGGTCTGGAAGGCGATTTCAACCGCAAGGGCAGCTCGGCGTACAGCGGTCGCATGGGTGAAATGGTTGCCTCGAAGCTTTGCACCATTGTCGATGACGGCACCTTGAGCGGCCGTCGCGGTTCGCTCAGCGTCGACGACGAAGGCACGCCAACAGAGTGCACCACGCTGATCGAAAACGGCGTACTCAAGGGCTATATGCAAGACAAGCTCAACGCGCGGTTGATGGGCGTGGCCCGCACCGGTAACGGTCGTCGTGAATCCTATGCGCATCTGCCGATGCCACGCATGACCAACACTTACATGCTCGGTGGCGAAAGCGATCCGGCAGAAATCATCGCGTCGGTGAAGAAGGGCATCTACTGCGCCAACCTCGGCGGCGGTCAGGTCGATATCACCAGCGGCAAGTTTGTGTTCTCCACCAGCGAGGCGTACCTGATCGAAGACGGCAAGATCACTGCGCCGGTCAAAGGCGCGACGTTGATCGGCAACGGCCCCGAGGCGATGAGCCGGGTGTCGATGGTCGGTAACGATCTGGCGCTGGACAGCGGTGTGGGCACGTGCGGCAAGGATGGGCAATCGGTGCCGGTAGGTGTCGGTCAGCCGACGCTGAAAATCGATGCGATCACCGTGGGTGGCACGGGCGCATAAGAGGAGGTGGAGCTTCGGGTGGCGCGCAGGGCGACCACCCGGTGGCGAATATCAACGCAGACCGCGTTGAGTCTCGTCCAGCTCACGGATGTACTTGAAGATCTTGCGGCTGGAAGCAGGAGGTTTGTTTTGCGCAACCTCGTGCTGAGCCTGACGGATCAGGGAACGCAGTTGCTGGCGATCGGCGTCCGGATACTCGACGACGAATTTTTCCAGCACGGCATCGTCGCCCGCGATCAGGCGATCACGCCAGCGTTCGAGATTGTGGAAACGCTCGTTGTACTGACGAGTCGAGGCATCGAGTTGATCGAGCAAGGTCAGAATCGCGTCAGTGTCCTGATCGCGCATCAGTTTGCCGATGAACTGCAAGTGCCGTTTACGCGCGATGTTCGCGGTGTGCTTGGGCGCATCGGCCAACGCCCGGCGCATAGCGTCGGTCAGCGGCAGTTTTGCGATCAAGTCTGGCTTGAGTGTTGTCAGGCGCTCGCCGAGGTCAACCAGAGCATGCAGCTCGCGTTTGACCTGAGATTTGCTTTTTTCTCCCGTATCGAGGGAGTCGTCGTAAGAATCAACCATGGTGGCAGTCCGCAAAGAAACGCCGCCATGATAACCAGTCGGGGGCCGCTTGTCCGGCCCGGTCGCTCGATGACCCCAGCCGAAAGCAGAATTTGAGTGGAGATGAGCATGAGTGCAGTTCAAAGCGTCGGCCCGCAGGCATTGCCGGCACTGCAGGAACAAGTCGAGCAGATCATCGCCGAAGCCAAGCGTCAGGGCGCCAGTGCCTGCGAAGTCGCGGTGTCGCTGGAGCAGGGACTGTCGACGTCGGTGCGTCAGCGCGAAGTCGAAACGGTCGAGTTCAACCGCGATCAGGGCTTTGGCATCACCCTGTATGTGGGCCAGCGCAAAGGCTCGGCCAGCACGTCGGCGACCGGTCCGGATGCGATTCGCGAGACCGTCGCGGCGGCACTGGCCATTGCTAAACACACATCCGAAGACGAGGCCTCGGGCCTGGCCGATGCGGCGTTGATGGCCAAGGAACAACACGATTTCGACCTGTTCCACGAGTGGGACATCACCCCGGAGCAGGCCATCGAGAAGGCCTTGCTCTGTGAAGCGGCGGCATTCGACGCCGATGCGCGAATCAAGAATGCCGACGGCACCACCCTCAGTACTCATCAGGGCTGCCGCGTGTACGGCAACAGCCACGGTTTCATTGGTGGCTACGCATCGACCCGGCACAGCCTGAGTTGCGTGATGATTGCCGAGGCCGATGGCCAGATGCAGCGCGATTACTGGTATGACGTAAACCGTCAGGGCACTTTGCTCGCGGATCCGGTAAGCATCGGCCAGCGTGCTGCGCAACGGGCGGCGAGCCGTCTGGGCGCGCGCCCGGTGCCGACTTGCGAAGTGCCGGTGCTGTTTTCCGCAGAACTGGCGGGTGGTCTGTTTGGCAGTTTCCTCTCGGCGGTGTCCGGTGGCAGCCTGTATCGCAAGTCGTCCTTCCTTGAAGGCACCCTGGGGCAGAAGCTGTTCCCGGAATGGCTGACCATCGATGAGCGTCCGCACCTGATGCGCGCGATGGGCAGTGCTTCCTACGACGGTGATGGTCTGGCGACGTATGCCAAACCGTTCGTCGAAAAGGGCGAGCTGGTGTCGTACATCCTCGGCACGTACTCCGGACGTAAACTCGGTATGCCGAGCACGGCCAACGCAGGCGGCGTACACAACCTGTTCGTCACCCATGGCGATGAAGACCAGGCTGCACTGTTGAAGCGCATGGGCCGTGGCTTGCTGGTCACCGAATTGATGGGCCATGGCTTGAACATGGTCACCGGCGACTATTCGCGCGGGGCGGCGGGTTTCTGGGTCGAGAATGGCGAAATCCAGTTCGCCGTGCAGGAGGTGACCATCGCCGGCAACATGCGCGACATGTTCAAGCAGATCGTCGCGGTCGGTAATGATCTGGAGCTGCGCAGCAACATTCGGACCGGTTCGGTGTTGATCGAACGGATGACTGTCGCGGGCAGCTAAACCCCGGCCGTCACACACAAAAGGCGCGCCACCTCATCGGGTGGCGCGCCTTTTTTATTGGCTCCATACAAAACCAATGTGGGAGCGAGCCTACTCGCGAAAGCGATTTCACGGCCGACCGCAGTGGTGACCGGCACGACGCCTTCGCGAGCAGGCTCGCTCTCACAATGAGATCTGCATGGTTCGACGCTCTTGTTTTGGTTCTCATTATCATCTAATAATAAATCTCATTATCGGATGAGCCCCGGATCATGAGTTCTGCCTTGCACGAGCAGCCGTACCTCGAAAGCTGGCGCTGGATGAGTCGCCAGATCCGTTGCGCGATGGATCCCGACGAACCGCGCCTGATCGAACACTATCTGGCCGAGGGCCGGTATCTGGCCTGTTGTACGGCGACTTCTCCCTGGACCATCGCTGAAACCTCCTTCCATCTGCTGCTCGACACGGCCACCGACATCGCCTTGCCGTGGCATTGGCGCAGCTTCTGTCTCGATCAAGCCTGGCGTCCACTGCGTGAAATGGAGCGCCTGTCCCTGTGCAAATTCCGGCTCCAGCGTTGGCAACGCTATACCTGGCAGCTCGCCACCTGCGAACTGCTGCCCTCGATTCCTCTTATTGAACTGGTGCAAGGATTTTCAGATGACCAAGACACGTATTGAGCGCGACAGCATGGGCGAACTGCAGGTGCCGGTGGACGCTCTCTACGGCGCGCAAACCCAGCGCGCGGTGGATAACTTCCCGATTAGCGGCAAACCGATGCCGACGCAATTCATCCGCGCGCTGATCCTCGCCAAAGCCGCCGCCGCCCGCGCCAACGTTGAACTCAATCAGATCAGCGCCGCGCAGGGCAAAGCCATCAGCGACGCCGCGCAAGGCTTGCTCGAAGGCGACTTCATGCCGCATTTCCCGGTGGACATCTTCCAGACCGGTTCCGGCACCAGTTCCAACATGAACGCCAACGAAGTGATCGCCACCCTGGCCAGCCGTCTGCTCGGCGAGCCGGTCAACGCCAACGATCACGTCAACTGCGGCCAGAGCAGCAACGACATCATCCCGACCACCATTCACGTCAGTGCTGCGCTGGCCCTGCACGAACAACTGCTGCCGGCGCTGCTGCACCTGGTGCAAGTGATCGAGCACAAAGCCACGCACGTACATCGCCACGTCAAAACCGGCCGCACGCATTTGATGGACGCGATGCCGGTGCGCATGAGCCAGGTACTGAACGGTTGGGCGCAGCAGCTCAAGGCCAACATCAGTCATCTGCAGGATTTGCTGCCAAGCCTGCAATCCCTGGCGCAGGGTGGCACGGCGGTCGGCACCGGGATCAACGCGCATCCTGAATTCGCCGCACGTTTCAGCCGCCAGTTGAGTCAATTGACCGACGTGGAATTCACCCCGGGCAAGGATCTGTTCGCGCTGATCGGCTCGCAGGACACCGCCGTCGCCGTCTCCGGCCGGCTCAAGGCCACTGCGGTGTCGCTGATGAAAATCGCCAACGACCTGCGCTGGATGAACTCAGGCCCGCTTGCCGGCCTCGGTGAAATCGAACTCGAAGCCCTGCAACCGGGCTCGTCGATCATGCCGGGCAAAGTCAATCCGGTGATCCCGGAAGCCACCGCCATGGTTGCCGCGCAGGTGATCGGCAACGATTCGGTGATCACCATTGCCGGTCAGTCGGGCAATTTCGAACTGAACGTGATGCTGCCGATCATCGCGCAGAACCTGCTGAGCAGCATCGAGCTGCTGGCCAATTCCAGCCGCTTGCTCGGCGACAAAGCCATCGCCAGCTTCAAGGTGAACGAGTCGCGCCTTAAAGAAGCGTTGTCGCGCAACCCGATTCTGGTGACCGCGCTCAACCCGATCATCGGTTACCAGAAAGCCGCCGAAATCGCCAAGCAGGCCTACAAGGAAGGCCGTGCGGTGATCGACGTCGCCCTGGAACACACCGACCTGTCGCGCAGCCAACTGGAAGAGTTGCTCAATCCCGAGAAACTCACCGCCGGCGGCGTGTAAACCCCGCAACCGCTTTGGAGGCTCACCATGGAGCACTGGAAACGCACGATCGAACGGGCCAATCGCTGCTTCATGCTCGGCGAACTGATCGACGCCCGTGAGGCTTACCTGCAAGCCCTGGCCCTGGCGCAAGTGTTGTTCGAACGCTGGGCGGATGCCGACGAAGCGGTGGCGGCTTGCGTCATCTCCCACCACAACCTGGCCGATCTGCACTTGCGCCTGAATCAGCCGGAGGAGAGCGCCGAATACCTCTGCGCCATCCATCAACGCTTGTTGCAGACCATGCAGGACGAACGTCAGCGCCTGGCCTTGCGTGAAGCGGCGCTGCGCCAGAGCAGCAAGACTTACGTCGAGCTGTTGAATTTCATCAGCGAGCACGGTGAATACCCGCGCACCCAACGCCTGCTGCATCCGGATACCGGCAATGCGCGCCGCGCGCCTGCCCCCCATCACCACGGAGTCCATTGAAATGGCTTTTACCTTGCCTGCCTTGCCTTACGCCTACGACGCGCTCGAACCGCACATCGATGCGCAGACTATGGAGATCCACTACACCAAGCATCACCAGACCTACATCAACAACCTCAACGCCGCCGTAGAAGGCACTGAATATGCCGAATGGCCGGTAGAAAAACTCGTCGCCAGTGTTCAGCAATTGCCGGAAAAACTCCGTGCGGCAGTGATCAATCAGGGCGGCGGTCACGCCAATCACTCGCTGTTCTGGGAAGTGATGGTGCCAAGCGGCGGCGGCAAACCGGACGGCGCGCTGGCCAAAGCCATCGAAGAGCAATTGGGCGGTCTCGACAGCTTCAAGGAAGCCTTCACCAAAGCCGCGCTGACCCGCTTCGGCAGTGGCTGGGCCTGGCTGAGCGTGACCCCGGAGAAAAAACTGCTGGTGGAAAGCAGCGGCAACCAGGACAGCCCCTTGATGAACGGCAACACGCCGATTCTCGGCCTCGATGTCTGGGAGCACGCCTACTACCTGCGCTACCAGAACCGTCGGCCGGAATACATCAACGCCTTTTACAACGTGATCAATTGGCCTGAAGTCGCTGCGCGTTATCAGGCTGCGCTGGTTTAAGTCTTCTATAAAAACAATCCAAGGCTGACTATGGGCACTGAAACGCTGGCGATCGGAAGTGGGCGTATGTTTCGTTACGCAGTGGGATCGCTGTTGCTGTTGGCGGGCATGACTTTGCTGGTCGCCCACGGACTGGAATGGCTGAATCTCGAGCCGAGGCTGTTGCGCGCGTTGCAGGGCGGCGCGATCTGCGCCCTCGGCACGGCGCTCGGGGCTGTGCCAGTGCTGGTGATCCGGCGGATGCCGCAGACACTCAGTGATACCTTGCTGGGTTTTGGTGCCGGGGTGATGCTCGCGGCGACGGCGTTTTCGTTGATCGTGCCGGGCATTGCTGCCGCCGAAAGCCTCGGACTGACATCGTGGGGCGCCAGCAGCCTGATCTGCTTAGGCATCATGCTGGGTGCGTTCGGGCTGTATCTGGTCGATCGGAAGGTTTCCGGCGCGTCCCCGGAAATGCTCGTCGGCACCGTCGAGCATCCGGTGATTCCACCACGGATCTGGCTGTTCGTGTTCGCCATCATTGCCCATAACATCCCTGAAGGCATGGCCGTCGGCGTTTCTGCTGGCGGCGGCATGCCGGATGCGGACAGCCTGGCCATGGGTATCGCTTTGCAGGATGTCCCGGAAGGTCTGGTGATCGCGCTGGTGTTGGCCGGGGCGGGGATGTCGCGGGTCAGGGCGTTCCTGATCGGTGCGGCGTCAGGTCTGGTCGAACCGGTGTTTGCGTTGTTATGTGCGTGGCTGGTCAGTCTGGCGCAGGTGTTGTTGCCATTAGGACTAGCTCTGGCGGCGGGGGCGATGTTGCTGGTAGTGACCCATGAAGTGATTCCCGAGTCGCGACGCAATGGTCATGACAAACTGGCCAGTCTTGGCTTGTTGATCGGGTTTTGTCTGATGATGGTGATGGATACGGCGTTGGGTTGAAGCAGAGCAAAAGACCGCAGCCTGCGGCAGTTCCTGCAGGGAACGTATTCCAATGCAGGCGCTGCCGCAGGCTGCGATCTTTTGACCTTGGCTGTCAGCCGCCTTCGTCGAAGTAGTTGTTGATCAACGCCACCAGCGCATCCAGCGCTTCCTGTTCCTGATGCCCTTCGGTACTCAGATAGATCTTGGTGCCCTTGCCAGCCGCCAGCATCATCATCGCCATGATGCTTTTGCCATCAACCGTGGTCTCTGGTGTACGACCCACTCTGATCGTGCAATCCGGATACTGCCCGGCCACTCCAACAAACTTGGCCGATGCGCGGGCATGCAGGCCCAGCTTGTTGATGATTTCGATTTCCAGAGCAGGCATCGCGGTGTGAATCCTTTAAGTGAGGTCGCGGTGGCGAACCTGGACGTTCTTCAGGGTTTTCTGCAGGGCCTGACCCAGACGTTCGGTCAGGTAGACGGAGCGGTGATGCCCGCCGGTGCAGCCAATGGCAATGGTGACGTAAGCGCGGTTGCTCGCGGCGAAGCGCGGCAGCCACTTGTGCAGGTAGGTGAAGATGTCCTGAAACATTTCTTCGACCTCCGGCTGTGCCGCCAGGTATTCAGCCACCGGCGCATCGAGACCCGATTGCGCGCGCAGTTCCGGCTTCCAGTACGGATTGGGCAGGCAGCGCACATCGAACACCAGATCCGCATCCACCGGCATGCCGCGCTTGAAGCCGAAGGACTCGACCAGAAATGCGGTCCCCGGCTCCGGCTGGTTCAGCAGACGCAGCTTGATGGAGTCGCGCAACTGGTACAGGTTCAAATTGGTGGTGTTGATCTTCAGGTCCGCGAGGTCGGCAATCGGGCCGAGCAGGGCGGTTTCATCCTGGATCGCCTCGGCCAGTGAGCGGTTGGCGTTGCTCAGCGGGTGACGACGGCGGGTTTCGGAGAAACGCTTGAGCAGGGTTTCTTCGTCGGCGTCCAGATACAGGACGTCGCACTGGATGTGTTTGGCCCGGACATCTTCAAGCAGTTCGGGAAAGCGTGTCAGGTGGCTCGGCAGGTTGCGCGCATCGATGGACACGGCTACCAGCGGCTGCGCCAGTTCCGTGTGAATCAGCGCGCGTTCGGCCAGTTCCGGCAGCAAGCCTGCGGGCAGGTTGTCGATGCAGTAATAGCCGTTGTCCTCAAGGACATCCAGAGCCGTACTTTTACCCGAGCCGGAACGGCCACTGACGATGATCAAGCGCATGATTAGTGCCCGTTCTGCTCGTCCAGGACAACCTGATACAACGCTTCATTGCTTGGAGCGCTGCGCAGTTTTTCACGCACTTCCTTGCGATCGAGCATGCTGGCGATCTGGCGCAGCAGCTCCAGGTGCGCATCGGTGGCAGCCTCCGGGACCAGCAAAACAAACAGCAGGTCAACCGGTGCGCCGTCAATGGCGTCGAAATCAATCGGAGCATCAAGGTGCATCAGCGCACTGATCGGTGCTGTGCAACCCTTGAGGCGGCAATGGGGAATGGCGATGCCGTTACCAAAACCGGTGGAACCGAGTTTTTCACGGGCAATCAGTGCCTCGTAGACATCTTGCATCTCCAGATCCGCCACTTCGCGGGCGATCAGGTTGGCAATTTGTTCGAGGGCTTTCTTTTTACTGCCGCCCGGCACGTTCACGAGGGAACGGCCGGGGGTCAGGATACTTTCAAGTCGGATCATGGAATGGGGGGTTATCGACCGGTCGCGCCCTGGAGGAGGCTCTGGGTCTTTTCCTTATGCTTTTTGAGTTGGCGATCCAGCTTGTCGGTCAGCAGGTCAATGGCGGCATACATGTCGTCATGCTCGGCATTGGCAACCACTTCTCCGCCGGGAATATGCAAGGTGGCTTCGATTTTCTGCTTCAGCTTTTCGACGCACATCGTGACTTGCACGTTGGTGATCTTGTCGAAATGGCGCTCTAATCGGTCGAGTTTTTCGTTGATGTAGGTGCGCAGAGGTTCGGTCACTTCCAGTTGGTGTCCACTGATGTTGACTTGCATACAGCTTCTCCTTCGTTGCCAGTGCATAAAGCGGCAGGCCGGATAGCCTGCCACTGGAACGCTGTAACGTGGCTTACATCAACCGCTTGCGTTCGCTCGAAGGCGCGATCCCGAGGGATTCGCGGTACTTGGCGACGGTGCGGCGAGCCACCTGAATGCCTTGTGCCTCCAGTAAACCAGCGATCTTGCTGTCACTCAACGGCTTTTTCTGATTTTCCGCGGCAACCAGTTTTTTGATGATCGCGCGGATCGCCGTGGACGAGCATTCGCCGCCTTCGGAGGTGCTGACGTGGCTGGAGAAAAAGTATTTCAGTTCATAAATACCGCGCGGGGTATGCATGAATTTCTGTGTGGTCACCCGGGAAATGGTCGATTCGTGCATGCCGACCGCTTCAGCGATGTCGTGCAGAACCAACGGTTTCATGGCCTCGTCGCCGTACTCCAGAAAACCGCGCTGATGCTCGACGATCTGGGTGGCTACTTTCATCAGGGTTTCGTTGCGGCTCTGCAGGCTCTTGATGAACCAGCGGGCTTCCTGCAACTGATTGCGCATGAAGGTGTTGTCGGCGCTGGTGTCGGCACGGCGGACGAAACCGGCGTACTGGGCGTTGACGCGCAGACGCGGCACCGATTCCTGATTCAGCTCGACCAGCCAGCGCTCGTTGTCCTTGCGCACGATGACGTCAGGGACAACGTATTCGGCCTCAGTGGATTCGATTTGCGAGCCAGGGCGCGGATTGAGGCTTTGCACCAGTTCGATGACCTGGCGCAGCTCGTCTTCCTTGAGCTTCATGCGGCGCATCAACTGGCTGTAATCGCGGCTGCCGAGCAGGTCGATGTAATCGCTGACCAAACGTTTCGCTTCAGCCAGCCAAGGCGTCTTGGCGGGTAGCTGACGCAATTGCAGCAGCAGGCATTCACTAAGGTTGCGCGCGCCGATACCAGCAGGTTCGAATTGCTGAATGCGGTGCAGGACGGCTTCGATTTCATCGAGTTCGATGTCGAGTTCCGGATCGAACGCCTCGAGGATTTCTTCGAGGGTTTCGTCCAGGTAGCCCTGATTGTTGATGCAATCGATCAGGGTGACGGCGATCAGGCGATCGGTGTCGGACATCGGTGCCAGGTTCAGTTGCCACAGCAGGTGGCTTTGCAGGCTCTCGCCGGCGGACGTGCGGGTGGTGAAGTCCCATTCGTCGTCATCGCTGCTGGGCAGGCTGCTGGCGCTGGTCTGATAGACGTCTTCCCAGGCGGTATCGACCGGCAGTTCGTTGGGGATACGCTCGCTCCAGTCACCTTCCTCCAGGTTGTCCACCGTCGGCGCGGTTTCCTGATACGAGGGTTCCTGGATCTCGGTGTTGGGCTTCTGTTCGGCGTTGTCGGCCATAGGGTCGGAATTGTCGAAGTCTTCGCCTTCTTCCTGGCGTTCGAGCATCGGATTGGATTCCAGAGCCTCCTGGATTTCCTGTTGCAGATCCAGGGTCGACAATTGGAGCAGGCGGATGGCCTGTTGCAGCTGCGGTGTCATCGTCAGCTGCTGGCCCATTCTCAAGACTAGCGATGGTTTCATGGCAGGGGCTTAACACCTTATTCGCCGGCGCTATGCGCCATCCACTACAGGGCGCCGGGGCGCCAAACTTAAGCAAATTATATGCCTGAAACTGAAGTGTTTGCCTAGAGCGCTGTAACAATTAAAGCGTATTAATTCCTGCTTGAATCGATACAGCGCCCGGGCGGCGCACCGGGCACTGTTACGCTTACAAGCGGAACTCGTGGCCCAGATACACTTCCTTGACCAGATCGTTGGCCAGGATGGTTTCTGCATCGCCTTCGGCGATCAGTTGACCATCGTTGACGATGTAAGCGGTTTCGCAGATGTCCAGCGTCTCACGGACGTTGTGGTCGGTGATCAATACACCGATGCCCTTGGCCTTGAGGTGGTGGATGATCTGCTTGATGTCGCCGACCGAGATCGGATCGACACCGGCGAACGGTTCGTCGAGCAGGATGAATTTCGGTGCCGTTGCCAGCGCGCGAGCGATTTCCACTCGGCGGCGTTCACCACCGGACAGGCTCATGCCAAGGTTGTCGCGGATGTGGCTGATGTGGAATTCCTGCAGCAGGCTTTCCAGCTCCTTGCGACGGCCGGCCTTGTCGAGCTCCTGACGGGTCTCGAGGATGGCCATGATGTTGTCGGCCACCGACAGTTTGCGGAAGATCGACGCTTCTTGCGGCAGATAGCCGATACCGGCCTTGGCGCGACCGTGCATCGGCTGGTGGCTGACGTCCAGATCGTCGATCAGCACACGACCCTGATCGGCCTGTACCAGGCCGACGATCATGTAGAAGCACGTAGTCTTGCCGGCGCCATTCGGGCCGAGCAGGCCGACGATCTGGCCGCTGTCGATCGACAGGCTGACGTCACGCACGACCTGGCGGCTTTTATAGGCCTTGGCCAGGTGCTGAGCTTTCAGAGTTGCCATTACTGGGTTTTCTCGTCGGTTTTCTTCTTCGGCTGGATCACCATGTCGATGCGCGGACGCGTTTCGGTGACCTTGCTGCCGGTAGCGCGACCAGCGCTGGCCAGTTTCTTCACGGTGTCGTAGACGATTTTCTCGCCCTGAGTGACGTTGCCGTCTTTGTCGACGACCTTGGCCTTGTCGATCAGCACGACGCGGTTTTGCTGGGCATGGTATTGAATCGTCACGCCGTAGCCTTGAACCGGTTTGGTGTCGCCCTGGGTTTGCAACTGCTCGAAATAAGCCAGGTTGCCCACGGAGGTCACCACGTCGATATCTCCATTCGGCGCGCGAGTCATGGTGACGGTGTTGCCTTTAACGATCATCGAACCTTGGGTGATGATCACATCACCTTTATAGGTGGCGATGCCGTTCTTGTCGTCCAGTTGGGCGTCGTCGGCCTGAATGCGGATAGGTTGCTGCTGATCGTTCGGCAGAGCCCAGGCGCTCACGCTTCCCAGTGCTGCGCCCAGACTGAGCAAAATAGGGAGGGTTTTAACGAGCCTCATACTGTCCTCTTACGTTCGATAGCAGGTGTATCCTGCTTTCCTTCAGGTACGCTTTCATTCCAACGCCAGTCGATACACCGCCAGCGCCGTCGATTCTAACGGGTTGCTCGGTCTGCGCATATTCCTGCTGCGGGAACACGGTCATGCGAGTGGACGTGATCAGGATGTCACGCTTCTTTTCATCGGTGCGCGCAACGCGTACCGAGTCGATCAGTTCGACTTCGGTGCCGCCTGAGTTCACTTCACCGCGCTCACTGGTCACGTGCCACGGAAATTCTGTTCCGCGATACATGTTCAGGTCGGGTTTGGTCACGAGCGTGACGTCGGTTGCCTTCACGTGCTCGGCTTTTTCGGACGTCATCTCATACTGCACCTTGCCATCCGGCAGGTATTGCAGGGTATGCGTGTTGGTTGCATACCAGTCGATAGGCGTTTCAACCGAGGTGACCGGTGGTTTGTCGAGAAAGCGTTCCGGGCTGATATTCCAATAGCCGACCGCTGCGAAAATCGCAGCGATGCAGCCGAACAGCAGGAAGTTACGAAATTTTTTGCTGAACATGGTTTGGCTCACAGGTACGCGGCGTTGGCCGCATCGAGGCGGCCCTGGGCGCGCAGGATCAATTCGCAGAATTCGCGGGCGGCACCTTCGCCACCACGGGCGTGGGTAACGCCATGGGCGTGTTCGCGGACGAAATCGGCAGCGTTGGCCACGGCCATGCCCAAGCCTACCCGGCGAATCACCGGCAGGTCGGGCAGATCGTCACCGAGGTAGGCGACTTCTTCATAGCTTAGGCCCAGTTGCGCAAGCAGGCCGTCGAGCACGACCAGTTTGTCTTCACGGCCCTGAAACAGGTGGGGAATCCCCAGGTTTTTCGCTCGACGTTCAACGACGGGTGTCTTGCGGCCGCTGATGATAGCGGTCTGCACGCCGGCGTTCATCAGCATTTTGATGCCTTGACCGTCGAGGGTGTTGAAGGTCTTGAACTCGCTGCCGTCTTCAAGGAAGTACAGGCGCCCGTCGGTGAGGACGCCGTCGACGTCGAAAACCGCCAGTTTGATCGCTTTGCCGCGTTGCAGCAGATCGTTGCTCATTACATGACTCCTGCGCGCAGCAGGTCGGAGAGGTTGAAGGCGCCGACCGGGCGATCTTCCTCGTCTACGACTACCAATGCGTTGATTCGGTGATCTTCCATGATTTTCAGGGCTTCGGCGGCCAGCATTTCCGGGCGGGCAGTCTTGCCGTGGGCCGTCATTACCTGGTCGATGGTGGCGCTGCGGATGTCGATGCTGCGATCCAGCGTGCGGCGCAAGTCGCCGTCGGTGAAGATCCCGGCGAGTTTACCGTCGGTTTCAAGGATGACGGTCATGCCCAGACCTTTACGGGTCATTTCCATCAGTGCGTCCTTGAGCAGCGTGCCGCGTTGGACTTGCGGCAACTCTTGTCCGGCGTGCATGACGTTTTCCACTTTCAGCAGCAGGCGACGGCCGAGGGCGCCACCCGGGTGCGAGAAAGCGAAATCTTCGGCGGTGAAGCCGCGTGCTTCCAGCAGTGCCACGGCCAGCGCATCGCCCATGACCAGTGCTGCGGTCGTCGACGAGGTCGGTGCCAGGTTCAGCGGGCAGGCTTCATGCTCGACATGAACATTGAGATTGACCTCGGCAGCCTTGGCCAGCGGCGATTGCGGGTTGCCGGTGACGCTGATCAGCTGGATGCCCAGACGTTTGATCAACGGCAGCAGGGTTACGATTTCATTGGTCGAGCCGGAGTTCGACAGGGCCAGAATCACATCGTCACGAGTGATCATGCCCATGTCGCCATGACTGGCTTCGGCCGGGTGGACAAAAAAGGCCGGGGTGCCGGTGCTGGCCAGGGTGGCTGCAATCTTGTTGCCGATGTGCCCGGACTTGCCCATGCCAACCACGACTACACGGCCTTTACTGGCCAGAATCATCTCGCAAGCGCGTACGAAATCGGCGTCGATATGGGGCAACAAGCCTTGTACGGCTTCCACTTCGAGTTGGATGGTGCGTTGTGCCGATTGAATCAGGTCGCTGGATTGGCTCATGTCAGAAATCGTATAGCCCGATGAAAAGGCGGCGATTATAGCGGTTATGTTGCAAAGCCTCACGCAAGTTCGTCGTGCTTTGTCATTACTCGTTACCAAAACCCGGGAAAAGAGCCTGCGCACCTGTCATATCGCCGAACACAGGCTGGTACAAGCCTTGGGCGCGTAGCCTTTGCAGTGATATAGTTCGCCGCCAGTTCGGCCTGCCCGGGATGTACGTACTTTTTAAGTAAAGACAGGCGTCCGAGTGAGAGGCTGCATCGCAAGGAGTTTAGATGAGTGCCGATAACGCCTACGCGGTCGAGCTGAAGGGAGTCTCCTTCAAGCGCGGTGCGCGCAGCATTTTCAATAACGTCGATATTCGCATCCCGCGCGGCAAGGTCACCGGCATCATGGGACCTTCCGGGTGTGGCAAGACCACGCTGCTGCGATTGATGGGGGCACAACTGCGCCCTGCCAGCGGCGAAGTCTGGGTCAACGGCCAGAACCTGCCTGCGCTTTCGCGCAGCGATCTGTTCGATGCGCGAAAGCACATGGGTGTGCTGTTTCAAAGCGGCGCACTGTTCACCGATCTCGATGTTTTCGAGAACGTGGCTTTCCCCCTGCGTGTTCATACTGATTTGCCGGAAGAAATGATCCGCGACATCGTCCTGCTCAAATTGCAGGCGGTCGGTCTGCGCGGTGCCATCGAGCTGATGCCGGACGAACTGTCCGGTGGCATGAAGCGCCGCGTCGCACTGGCGCGAGCGATTGCGCTCGATCCGCAGATCCTCATGTACGACGAACCGTTCGTCGGGCAGGACCCGATCGCCATGGGCGTGCTGGTCCGCCTGATCCGCCTGCTCAACGATGCACTGGGGATCACCAGTATCGTGGTGTCCCACGATCTGGCCGAAACCGCGAGCATTGCCGACTACATCTATGTCGTCGGTGATGGTCAGGTGCTGGGGCAGGGTACGCCGGACGAGTTGATGAACTCGGACGAGCCGCGTATCCGTCAGTTCATGACCGGCGATCCCGATGGCCCGGTGCCGTACCATTTTCCAGCGACGGATTACCGCGCAGATCTTCTGGGGAAGCGCTGATGCGCAGAATTTCATTAATAGAACGCGTACGCCGGTTCGGCGAGGCGGCGATCGATGCCGTCGCGGTGTTCGGTCGTGCGACGCTGTTTCTGTTTCACGCGTTGTTGGGTCGCGGTGGCATCAGTGGTGGCTTCGGCCTGCTGGTCAAGCAACTGCATTCGGTCGGCGTAATGTCGCTGGTGATCATTGTTGTTTCCGGGATCTTCATCGGCATGGTGCTGGCGCTGCAGGGTTTCAGCATTCTGTCGAGCTACGGTTCGGAGCAGGCGGTGGGGCAGATGGTTGCGCTGACCCTGCTGCGTGAACTCGGCCCGGTGGTGACGGCGCTGTTGTTCGCCGGTCGTGCCGGTTCGGCACTGACCGCCGAGATCGGCAACATGAAGTCCACCGAACAGCTGTCCAGCTTGGAAATGATCGGTGTCGATCCGCTCAAGTACATCATTGCCCCGCGCCTGTGGGCCGGCTTCATTTCCCTGCCGGTGCTGGCGATGATTTTCAGCGTGGTAGGCATCTGGGGCGGCTCGTGGGTGGCTGTCGACTGGCTGGGTGTGTATGAAGGCTCTTATTGGGCGAACATGCAGAACAGCGTGAATTTCACCAGTGATGTGCTCAATGGCGTGATCAAAAGTATTGTTTTCGCCTTTGTAGTGACCTGGATTGCCGTATTCCAAGGCTATGACTGTGAGCCCACTTCCGAGGGCATCAGTCGTGCTACCACCAAGACCGTGGTGTTTGCCTCGCTGGCAGTGCTCGGCCTGGACTTTATTCTGACCGCTTTGATGTTTGGAGATTTCTGATGCAAAACCGCACCCTGGAAATCGGTGTCGGCCTGTTCCTGCTGGCAGGGATCCTGGCTTTGTTGCTGCTTGCTTTGCGGGTCAGTGGTCTGTCTCCGACGTCGACCACCGACACCTATAAACTTTATGCCTACTTTGACAATATCGCCGGTTTGACGGTCAGAGCCAAAGTGACCATGGCCGGTGTGACCATCGGCAAGGTCACGGCGATCGATCTGGATCGCGACAGCTTCACCGGTCGGGTCACCCTGCAAGTGGATAAAAAGGTCGACAATCTTCCGACCGACTCCACAGCGTCTATCCTGACCGCTGGTCTGCTGGGCGAGAAGTACATCGGTATCAGCGTTGGCGGAGAAGACAAGCCGCTGAAGGATGGTGGAACCATCCACGACACGCAGTCGTCACTGGTACTGGAAGACCTTATCGGTAAATTCCTGCTCAATACCGTTAGCAAAGACGCCAAATGAGGAGCTTTTGAATGATCTCTATCTTGCGACGCAGCCTGTTGGTGCTGTTGGCGGCCTTGCCGTTGATGGGTAACGCCGTGGCTGCTGCGACTTCGGCACATGATCTGGTGCAGGACACCACCACCCGGTTGCTGGCCGACCTGGCTGCCAACAAAGAGAAATACAAGCAGGACCCGACGGATTTCTACACGGCGCTCAACAACATCGTCGGGCCAGTGGTGGATGCCGAAGGCATTTCCAAGAGCATCATGACGGTCAAGTACTCGCGCAAGGCCACGCCTGCGCAGATGCAGACCTTCCAGGAAAACTTCAAGAAAGGCCTGTTCCAGTTCTACGGCAACGCTCTGCTTGAGTACAACAACCAGGGCATCACCGTTGACCCTGCCAAGGACGAATCGGGCGATCGCACCAGCGTAAACATGACCGTCAAGGGCAGCAGCGGCGCAATCTATCCTGTGCAGTACACGCTGGAGAAGATCAACGGCGAGTGGAAACTGCGCAACGTGATCATCAACGGCATCAACATCGGCAAACTGTTCCGCGATCAGTTCGCCGACGCGATGCAGCGCAATGGCAACGATCTGGACAAGACCATCAATGGTTGGGCCGGGGAAGTGGCCAAGGCCAAAGAAGCCACCGAAAAGAACCCCGCGCAATGAATGAGGCCGCAGTTCGTATGAGTGATGTCGACGAGCTTCTGCTTAGCGGAGTGCTGGACTATCGCACCGGCGCTGACCTGCGCAAGCAAGGCCAGGCGCTGATCAAGTCCAGCAAGGCCTCTTCGCTGGTGATCGATTGCTCGGCGGTGAAGAAGTCCAGCAGCGTCGGTTTATCGTTGCTGCTGTGCTTCATGCGCGATGCGAATGCGGCCGGCAAGGCTGTCAGCATCCGTGCGATGCCCGAAGACATGCGCGAAATTGCTCAGGTCAGTGAACTGACCGAACTGTTGGCGCACCCCTGAACCCACATCTATAAAGAAGCCCCCCGTCAGAGTCCTGCCATGCGGGGTTCGCAGGCGCGGGGCTTTTTTGTATGATGTCCGACCCGTGCGCACAGGGCGCCGATTGAGGTTGAGCATGCAGGCCGTAGAAGTGAAGAGCTTCCTTGAAGGAAAGCTGCCCGGAACGTTGGTAGAAGTTGAGGGCGAAGGCTGCAATTTCCTGCTGAACGTGATTAGCGATGAACTGGCGGCGTTGAGCCCGGTGAAGCGTCAGCAGCAGGTCTATGCCCATTTGAACCCATGGATCACCGATGGCAGCATCCATGCGGTCACTATGAAATTTTTCAGCAGCGCGGCCTGGGCCGAGCGCACCTGAGCCTAAGGGCGTCGAGATTCTTATGGATAAATTGATTATTACCGGTGGTGCTCGTCTTGATGGCGAGATCCGCATTTCCGGCGCAAAAAACTCCGCCCTGCCGATCCTGGCCGCCACCCTGCTGTGCGATGGCCCGGTGACCGTTGGCAACCTGCCGCACCTGCACGACATCACCACCATGATCGAGCTGTTCGGTCGCATGGGCATCGAGCCGGTGATCGACGAAAAACTCAGCGTCGAAATCGACCCGCGCACCATCAAGACCCTGATCGCCCCGTACGAACTGGTGAAAACCATGCGTGCGTCGATCCTGGTACTGGGCCCGATGGTTGCTCGTTTCGGTGAAGCCGAAGTGGCACTGCCTGGCGGTTGCGCCATCGGTTCGCGTCCGGTTGACCTGCACATCCGTGGCCTCGAAGCCATGGGCGCGGTGATCGACGTTGAAGGTGGCTACATCAAGGCCAAGGCGCCTGAAGGTGGCCTGCGCGGTGCGCACTTCTTCTTCGATACCGTCAGCGTGACCGGTACCGAGAACATCATGATGGCCGCTGCACTGGCCAAGGGCCGCAGCGTGTTGCAGAACGCCGCCCGTGAACCTGAAGTGGTTGACCTGGCGAACTTCCTCAACGCCATGGGCGCCAAGGTTTCCGGTGCTGGCACCGACACCATCACCATCGATGGCGTCGAACGTCTGGGTTCGGCTTTCTATAAGGTCATGCCTGACCGTATCGAAACCGGCACCTATCTGGTCGCCGCTGCCGTGACCGGCGGTCGCGTCAAGGTCAAGGACACTGATCCGACCATCCTCGAAGCCGTTCTGGAAAAACTCCGTGAAGCCGGCGCAGAAATCACCTGCGGTGAAGACTGGATCGAGCTGAACATGCACGGCAAGCGTCCGAAAGCCGTCAACGTGCGCACCGCGCCGTACCCGGCGTTCCCGACTGACATGCAAGCGCAGTTCATCTCGCTCAACGCCATTGCCGAAGGCACCGGTGCCGTGATCGAGACGATCTTCGAAAACCGTTTCATGCACGTGTACGAACTGCACCGCATGGGCGCAAAGATCCAGGTTGAAGGCAACACCGCTATCGTCACCGGTACTGAAGTTCTGAAAGGCGCGCCAGTCATGGCGACCGACCTGCGTGCTTCGGCCAGCCTGGTAATCTCGGCACTGGTTGCCGAAGGCGATACTTTGATCGACCGCATCTACCACATCGACCGTGGTTACGAGTGCATCGAAGAAAAACTGCAGATGCTGGGCGCCAAGATCCGTCGCGTTCCGGGCTGATTGCTGCATTGGGACACAGGGACGTGTCCACTGATTTTAAGAGTCGAGCCGGTTTCCGGCTCGATGTGTGTCCGGCGCCGATTGCGACCGGACATGAGTACCTTGATAAGGACTGACGTTTCCCATGTTGACCATCGCACTGTCCAAGGGCCGCATCCTTGACGACACCCTGCCGCTTCTTGCCGAAGCGGGCATCGTGCCGACCGAGAATCCGGACAAGAGCCGCAAGCTGATCATTCCCACGACCCAGGACGACGTTCGTCTGCTGATCGTGCGCGCCACCGATGTGCCGACCTATGTCGAGCATGGCGCGGCCGACCTTGGCGTTGCCGGCAAAGACGTGTTGATGGAATACACCGGCCAGGGCCTCTACGAGCCACTGGATCTGCAGATCGCCCAGTGCAAGCTGATGACCGCCGGCAAGATCGGCGCGCCGGAGCCAAAAGGCCGTCTGCGCGTGGCGACCAAATTCGTCAATGTGGCCAAGCGTTACTACGCCGAGCAGGGCCGTCAGGTCGACATCATCAAACTCTACGGCTCGATGGAGCTGGCGCCACTGATCGGTCTCGCTGACAAGATCATCGACGTGGTCGACACCGGCAACACCCTGCGCGCCAACGGCCTGGAACCTCAGGAACTGATCGCCACGATCAGCTCGCGCCTGGTGGTCAACAAGGCTTCGATGAAAATGCAACACGCCCGAATCCAGGCGTTGATCGATACCCTGCGCAACGCAGTGGAATCGCGACACCGCGGCTGATTCACCTGCGCGACGTTAAGTCGCGCCCGTCTATCCGCCTCATAGCCAGAATCTCAGGTGCCCAAGCGGAAACGACTGCTAAGTTAGGGCGCCTGAGTTTTTGCCATTCCTATGAGGCTCTCGCTATGACCGCACCGACTGCAATTCGCCGACTCAACGCTGCTGACCCGGATTTCGCGCATCATCTGGATCATCTGCTGAGCTGGGAAAGTGTGTCTGACGACTCGGTCAATCAGCGCGTGCTGGACATCATCAAGGCTGTGCGCGAACGCGGTGACGCGGCGCTGGTCGAGTTCACCCAGAAGTTTGATGGCCTTGAAGTCGCTTCGATGGCTGAGCTGATCCTGCCGCGTGAGCGTCTGGAACTGGCTTTGACCCGCATCACCGTGCCCCAGCGCGAAGCCCTGGAAAAAGCCGCGGCCCGTGTGCGCAGCTATCACGAAAAACAGAAGCAGGATTCCTGGAGCTACACCGAAGCTGACGGCACCGTGCTGGGCCAGAAGGTCACGCCGCTGGATCGCGCAGGCCTGTATGTGCCGGGTGGCAAGGCGTCGTACCCGTCGTCGGTGCTGATGAACGCGATTCCGGCCAAGGTCGCCGGCGTGACCGAAGTGGTCATGGTCGTGCCGACCCCGCGCGGTGAAATCAATGAGCTGGTGCTGGCGGCCGCATGCATCGCTGGTGTCGACCGGGTGTTCACCATCGGTGGCGCACAAGCGGTTGCTGCTTTGGCCTATGGCACCGAAAGCGTGCCGCAGGTCGACAAGGTTGTTGGCCCGGGCAACATCTATGTCGCCACTGCCAAGCGCCACGTGTTCGGTCAGGTCGGCATCGACATGATCGCCGGGCCTTCGGAAATCCTCGTGGTGTGCGATGGCCAGACCGATCCGGACTGGATCGCCATGGACCTGTTCTCGCAAGCCGAGCACGACGAAGACGCCCAGGCGATTCTGGTCAGCCCGGATGCCGAATTCCTCGACAAGGTCGCTGCGAGCATCGACAAGCTGCTGCCGACCATGGATCGCGCGACCATCATCGAAACCTCGATCAATGGCCGTGGTGCGTTGATTCAGGTGAAGGACATGGCCCAAGCCATCGAAGTCGCCAATCGCATTGCCCCTGAGCACCTGGAATTGTCGGTCGCCGATCCGCAAGCCTGGCTGCCGCAGATCCGCCACGCCGGCGCGATCTTCATGGGCCGTCACACCTCCGAAGCCCTGGGCGATTACTGCGCAGGCCCGAACCACGTGCTGCCGACCTCCGGCACCGCGCGGTTCTCCTCGCCGCTGGGCGTGTACGACTTCCAGAAGCGTTCGTCGATCATCTTTTGCTCCGAGGCCGGTGCTTCCGAGCTGGGTAAAACAGCGTCGGTATTGGCCCGTGGCGAGTCGCTGAGCGCCCACGCGCGCAGTGCTGAATACCGCATCAAAGACGAAGACTTTCTACAAGGGCAGGGGAACTGAGCGATGAGCAAATTCTGGAGCCCGTTCGTCAAGGATCTGGTGCCGTACGTACCGGGCGAACAACCGAAGCTGACCAAACTGGTCAAGCTCAACACCAACGAAAACCCGTACGGCCCGTCGCCAAAAGCCTTGGCAGCGATGCAGGTCGAACTGAATGACAACCTGCGCCTGTACCCGGACCCGAACAGCGACCTGCTGAAAACCGCCGTCGCCCAGTATTACGGTGTGCAGAGCAATCAGGTGTTCCTTGGCAACGGTTCGGACGAAGTGCTCGCGCACATTTTCCACGGTTTGCTGCAACACGATCAGCCGCTGTTGTTCCCGGACATCAGTTACAGCTTCTATCCGGTTTACTGCGGTTTGTACGGCATCGAGTTTGATGCGGTGCCGCTGGACGCGCAGTTCCAGATCGATCCGGCCGACTATGCCAAGCCGAATGGCGGGATCATCTTCCCTAACCCGAACGCGCCAACCGGCTGCCTGCTGGCGCTGGATGCGGTCGAGCAGATCCTCAAGGCCAGCCCGGATTCGGTAGTGGTTGTGGATGAGGCGTACATCGACTTCGGCGGCGAGACGGCGATCAGTCTGGTGGACCGTTATCCGAACCTGCTGGTTACACAGACCCTGTCCAAGTCGCGCTCGCTGGCTGGTTTGCGCGTTGGTTTTGCGGTCGGCCATCCCGATCTCATCGAGGCGCTGGAGCGGATCAAGAACAGCTTCAACTCCTATCCGTTGGATCGTCTGGCGATTGTCGGGGCGGCAGCGGCGTTTGAAGATCGTGAGCACTTCGACAAGACCTGCCGTCTGGTCATCGAGAGCCGTGAGTGGGTGATTGCACAGTTGCAGGCCAAGGGTTTTGAAGTGCTGCCGTCGGCGGCTAACTTCATTTTTGCCCGGCATCCGCAGCATGATGCGGCGGGGCTGGCGGCCAAGCTGCGTGAGCAGGGCGTGATTGTGCGGCACTTCAAGCAGGAGCGGATTGCGCAGTTCCTGAGGATTTCGATTGGCACGCCGGAGCAGAATCAGGCGCTGATCGACGGGCTTGGCGACCTCTAAAGGCAAGAGCCCCTCACCCTAACCCTCTCCCAGAGGGAGAGGGGACTGATTGGGGGATGCTCCCGAGTTGCACGGACCTGAACTTGCTTTACCGAATCCATAATCGACTCGGTAATTCAGGTCGATGCATGACGCCTTACACCTCGGTCGGCTCCCTCTCCCTCCGGGAGAGGGCTGGGGTGAGGGTCTGCTCTTATTCGTGATGCGCTTCGCCAAGGAAGGTCAGTGAGCTAAACAAGCCGCGACTGTTCACATCCGCGCTGTCCTTCACCGGCACTTCAATCTGCGCCGCAATCACATTCAACCCTTCATTCCTCACCAATACCTGCGCCCGACCATCCTTGTCAGTCTCGGTGCTCAACGTGTTCGGCGCATTGCGATAGTCGCCAATCAACTTCACACCCGCCGCCGGTTTGCCATCGAGCAGCACCCGCACCGGTAATGATTTCCCTGGCCCCACGGTGAGCGGATCAACCTCCGGAAGAATCAGCAATTTGATCTGATCCAGTTTTGGCAACTTCGCTCCCGGCTGATAAATCGCCAGGCTGTATTTGAACGTCTGCGTCGCTTCGACAGCGCCCGGCACTTTGCTCCGGCCTTCGTTGACCCACTTTTTGTCAGCAGTCTGCGACCACATGCCGTTGTTCAGCGCCACGGCCAGGACGGCCGGAGCTTTCAGTGGTTTCAGTCGTGCGTGATCCGTCAGGCGCTCGACGCTCACCGGAATCATCTTGCCGCTCGCGTCGTAAGCCCACGCGCCGCTGATCTTCTGCGCCTTGAACGCGTTGTCCTCAGCGCCATGACCGTAGACCACTTCGATATTGCCGCGCCGTTGCTCAGTCCACAGGCCATGGGCCGAGACCTGACCGGCGAACAGCGCGGCGATAAGTACAAGGGATTTGCCGTATTGCATGGTGACGTCCTTTTACAGGTTGAGAGTCAGGCTGACGGTGAAATTGCGCGGCTCACCGGGGTTGACCCAGTAGTTGCTGTAGGAGCGCTCGTAATACTTCTCGTCGAAGAGGTTGTTCAGGTTCAGGCCGACAGTGACGTTATCGCTGGCCTTGTAATGCGCGAGCAGGTCGACGGTGTGATACGCCGGCAATTCGAAGTCGCTGCCGGATTCTCCCGAGCGATCGCCGACGTAGGTGAACGCTGCACCGACGTCCGAACCACGCAAATGGCCATCCTGAAACTCATAAACCCCGAGCAGACTGCCGCTACGCTTGGCCACGCCGAGGATGCGGCTGCCGGTGGAAATCACCGCGTCGCCCTTGGTCACTTCGGCGTCGATGTAGGCGAAGGCGCCGATGACTCGCACCGCATCGGTGACTTGCCCGGTGACCTGCCAATCGAAGCCGCGACTGCGTGCCTTGCCCATGGCGCGGCTGGTGTCGGTGGCCGGGTCGAGGGCGAGAACGTTTTCTTTGTCGATGTGGAAGAAGGCGAGGGTGCTGCTCAGGCGTTCGTCGAACAGCTCGTTCTTGATGCCGATTTCGTAACCGACGCCTTCTTCCGGGTCGAAGGATTTGCCGGCGGCGTCGAGGCCATTATTCGGTTTGAACGAGGTCGAGGCGTTGGCGAACAACCCGGTTTCCGGCGTCAATTGATAGAGCAGGCCGACCCGCTGGGTGAGCGCGTCGTGGCGTTGGTTGCTGGTGGCGTTGCGGCTGTGATCGTCGATGTGCTGATCGAAATGCTCGAAGCGTGCGCCGATCATCCCGCGCAGTTTGTCGGTGAAGACGATCTGGTCCTGCAGGTTCAGTGCATGACTTTCGACCTGTTCGAAGAAGTCAGTGCCCGACCGCGCGCCGTTGGGTTTCGGCTGGCCGTAGATCGGCTTGTAGATGTCGATGGCGTAGGGGCCGCCAGCAATAGTGGTGACGCGCTCGTTCTTGCGGAAGTTTTCGTACTCGGTGCCAATCAGCAATTCGTGTTGCCACGGGCCGAGATCGAACAGACCGCGCAGTTCCAGTTGGGTGATGCTGTCGTGCCAATTGGTGTCGCGCTCGCGATAGCGGCGGTTGACGGTGCGGCCGTTGGCGTTCAATGGACGACTTTCCGAAGCATCGCCCCAGAGTTTGCCTTCCTTGTAATGACTGGCCAGACGCAGCTTCCAGCTGTCGTTGAGGTGATGTTCTAGCGTGGCCTGAAGCAGATTGTTGTGATTATCGATGTTGCCGTCGTTGGGTTCGCCAAGGAAAGTCGAGCGCGAAACACCGCTCCATTTATTGTTGGGCGCGACGATACCGCGATCAAAGGTCGAGCTGTGGCGGACGATTTCGCTTTCCACCAGCAACGACGTGTCCGGGTTCAATTGCCAACTGATCGAGGGCGCGACGAATACGCGCTGGCTGTCGACGTGATCGCGAAAACTGTTGTTGTCCTCAACCGCGAGGTTGATTCGCGACAGCACATCACCCTCATCATCCAGCGGTGTGTTGACGTCCAGCGCGGTGCGATAGCGATCCCAACTGCCGGCGCTGGTTTGCAGAGTGGTGAAGGCTTCGGCCTGCGGTTTTTTGGTGACGATGTTCACCGTGCCGCCGGGATCGCCTCGACCATACAGACTGGCGGCCGGGCCTTTGAGTACTTCGATGCGCTCGATATTCGCCGCGTCCGGCGTGCTCGGATAACCCCGGTTGGCACTGAAGCCGTCCTTGTAGAACTCCGAGGTGGTGAAGCCGCGCACGCTGTATTCGTAAAGCGTCAGGCCGCCGAAGTTGTTTTGCTTGGATACGCCGCCGGCGAAATCCAGCGCGCGCTCGACACTGCTGCTGCCCAGATCCTTGAGCACGCTGGCGGGCACTACGCTGATCGCCTGCGGGATATCACGGATCGCCGTGTCGGTTTTGGTCGCGCTGGACGAGCGCGTGGCGCGGTAGCCTTTGACCGGGCCGGTCGGCGATTCGTAGTCGGAGATGACGCTGATGGCGTCGAGTTCAAGCGGCTTGGGTTCTTCGGCGAAGGCTGGATCGACCAGCAGACCAAGGCTCAGGCCGAGCAGGGAAGCCTTTGTTCGAGACGACATGTTATGTTGTTCCAATTCTTAGAATTGAAACAATATAACATGCCTGTTGAGAATGTCTTTTATTAGCGTGCTTGGCGCGAACGAAGTTTTATTCTTCTTTTTCTTTCACTGGCGCCGGTGGCGGACGCAGGCCGATTTCTGCGGTGAGCTTCAGTTCTTTGCCGTTGCGCATCACCTGGATCGTCACTTTGTCGGTCGGCTTGATCCGCGCGACCTGGTTCATCGACTTGCGACCATCTCCGGCCGGCTCGCCATCGATGCTCAAAATAACGTCACCCAGTTGCAGGCCGGCCTTCTGCGCCGGGCCATCGCGGAAGATCCCCGCGACGACAATCCCTGGACGCCCGGACAAGCCGAACGACTCGGCCAGTTCCTGGGTCAGCGGCTGCACCTCGATGCCGAGCCAGCCACGAATTACCTGACCGTGCTCGATGATCGACTTCATCACTTCCATTGCCAGTTTCACCGGAATCGCAAAGCCGATGCCCTGCGAGCCACCGGACTTGGAAAAGATCGCCGTGTTGATGCCGGTAAGGTTGCCGTTGGCATCGACCAGCGCTCCGCCGGAGTTACCCGGGTTAATCGCCGCGTCGGTCTGGATGAAGTCTTCGTAGTTGTTCAGGCCCAACTGGTTACGCCCGGTGGCGCTGATGATGCCCATGGTCACGGTCTGGCCAACGCCGAACGGGTTGCCGATGGCCAATGCAACGTCGCCGATGCGAATGTTGTCGGAGCGGCCGACAGTGATGGCCGGCAGGGTTTTCAGATCGATTTTCAACACCGCGAGATCGGTTTCCGGGTCGCTGCCGATGACGCGCGCGAGGGTTTCGCGGCCATCTTTCAGGGCGACCACAATCTGATCCGCGCCGCTGGTCACGTGGTTGTTGGTCAGAATGTAGCCTTCCGGGCTCATGATCACGCCTGAACCGAGGCTCGATTCCATGCGTTTCTGCTTTGGCGAGTTGTCACCGAAGAAGCGCCGAAACTGCGGATCCTCAAACAGCGGATGCGCCGGTTTGTTGATGACTTTGGTGGTGTAGAGGTTGACCACCGAAGGCGCGGCAATGGTCACCGCGTCGGCATAGGACACCGGGCCCTGTTGCACGCTGGTGGTTTGCGGGGCCTGTTGCAGGTTGACGTCGAGGCTCGGAAGCCCGACCCACTGCGGGTAACGCTGAATAATCAACAGAGCGATAAGCACACCAGCCAACAACGGCCAGCCGAAAAAACGCAGCGCCTTGAGCATTAAGCACGTCCTGGAAAAGTTGCAGGCGGGGTCAGACCGCCCATAATGTCGCGCATTATACGAGGCCGCGCGCGCCTCTGAACGGGATATTTAGGAGTCTTTCATGGCCGTTGCCCTCAGCACCCTCGTCGAAGAAGCCGACCGTTACCTCAGCAGCTCGAAAATTGCCGATTATTGCCCCAACGGCTTGCAGGTCGAAGGCCGGCCGCAAGTGATGCGCATCGTCAGCGGCGTCACCGCCAGTCAGGCGTTGCTGGATGCCGCCGTCGAAGCCGAGGCGGATCTGGTGCTGGTGCACCACGGTTACTTCTGGAAGGGCGAGAACCCGTGCATCACTGGCATGAAGCAGCGTCGACTGAAGACATTGCTCAAGCACGACATCAGTCTGCTCGCTTACCATTTGCCGCTGGATCTGCATCCGGATGTTGGCAATAACGTGCAGCTTGCTCGCCAACTGGACATCACTGTGGAAGGGCCGCTGGATCCGGACAATCTGAAAATTGTCGGTCTGGTCGGGTCTTTGAAGGATCCGATGACCGCGCGCGATTTCGCCCGCAAGGTGCAGGAAACCATGGGCCGCGAACCGCTGTTGATCGAGGGCAGCCCGATGATTCGCCGAGTAGGCTGGTGCACCGGTGGCGGTCAGGGCTATATCGATCAGGCCGTCGCGGCAGGCGTTGATCTGTACCTGAGCGGAGAAGCCTCCGAGCAGACCTTCCACAGCGCCCGCGAGAACGACATCAGCTTCATCGCCGCCGGCCACCACGCCACCGAACGCTACGGCGTACAGGCCCTGGGTGACTATCTGGCAAAACGCTTTGCTGTCGAACACATCTTCATCGACTGCCCTAACCCGATCTGAAAACCACCGCAAATCCCTGTGGGAGCGAGCTTGCTCGCGAAGAGGCCGTATCAGTCGCCTTCATTGTTGAATGGCACACCGCTTTCGCGAGCAAGCTCGCTCCCACATGGGCCCTCATCGGCCGAACTGGTGGGCATATTCATATGCCCTTTCGTTCTAGCTAGCGTCCTGATTAGAAGAAGGTCGCTGTGCTAGGATTCCCCGCTCGAACACGGCCCGCTGGCCGTTCATAAGAAAGTTTTCGTGAGTAGCCATGGTCGACAAACTGACGCATCTGAAACAGCTGGAGGCGGAAAGCATCCACATCATCCGCGAGGTGGCCGCCGAGTTCGATAACCCGGTGATGCTGTACTCCATCGGTAAAGACTCCGCCGTGATGCTGCACCTGGCACGCAAGGCGTTCTTCCCGGGCAAACTGCCGTTTCCGGTGATGCACGTCGACACCCGCTGGAAATTCCAGGAAATGTACAAGTTCCGCGACAAGATGGTCGAAGAACTGGGCCTGGACCTGATCACCCATATCAACCCCGATGGCGTGGCGCAGAACATCAACCCGTTCACCCACGGCAGCGCCAAGCACACCGACATCATGAAAACCGAAGGCCTGAAACAGGCGCTCGACAAACATGGTTTCGACGCAGCGTTCGGCGGCGCCCGTCGCGATGAAGAGAAATCCCGCGCCAAAGAGCGCGTGTACTCGTTCCGCGACAGCAAGCACCGCTGGGACCCGAAAAACCAGCGCCCAGAGCTGTGGAACGTCTACAACGGCAAGGTCAACAAGGGTGAATCCATTCGCGTATTCCCTCTGTCAAACTGGACCGAACTGGACATCTGGCAGTACATCTACCTCGAAGGCATCCCGATTGTGCCGCTGTACTTCGCCGCTGAACGCGAAGTGATCGAGAAGAACGGCACGCTGATCATGATCGACGACGAGCGCATCCTCGAGCACCTGTCCGATGAGGACAAGGCTCGCATCGTCAAAAAGAAAGTGCGTTTCCGTACCCTTGGCTGCTACCCGTTGACGGGCGCGGTGGAGTCCGAGGCAGAAAGCCTCACGGACATCATTCAGGAAATGCTCCTGACGCGAACTTCCGAGCGCCAGGGCCGTGTCATCGACCACGATGGCGCCGGCTCGATGGAAGACAAAAAACGTCAAGGCTATTTCTAAGGGGCTGTCATGTCGCACGCATCTGATTTGATCAGCGAGGACATCCTCGCCTACCTGGGCCAGCACGAACGTAAAGAACTGCTGCGCTTTTTGACCTGCGGTAACGTCGATGACGGCAAGAGCACCCTGATCGGGCGCCTGCTGCACGACTCGAAGATGATCTACGAAGATCACCTCGAAGCGATCACCCGCGACTCGAAGAAAGTCGGCACCACCGGTGACGACATCGATCTGGCATTGCTGGTCGACGGTCTGCAGGCCGAGCGTGAGCAGGGCATCACCATCGATGTCGCCTACCGCTATTTCTCCACCGCCAAACGCAAATTCATCATCGCCGACACCCCCGGCCATGAGCAGTACACCCGCAACATGGCCACCGGTGCGTCCACCTGTGACCTGGCGATCATTCTGGTCGACGCGCGTTACGGCGTGCAGACCCAGACCCGTCGCCACAGCTTCATTGCGTCCTTGCTGGGGATCAAACACATCGTCGTCGCCATCAACAAGATGGACCTGAAAGACTTCGATGAAGGCGTGTTCGAGTCGATCAAGGCTGACTACCTGAAGTTCGCCGAAGGCTTGAAGATGAAGCCGACCAGCATGCACTTCGTGCCGATGTCTGCCCTCAAGGGCGACAACGTGGTGAACAAGTCCGAGCGCTCGCCGTGGTACACCGGCCAGTCGCTGATGGAAATCCTCGAGACCGTGGAAGTCGCGGGCGATCGCAACTTCACCGATCTGCGTTTCCCGGTGCAGTACGTCAACCGTCCGAACCTGAACTTCCGTGGTTTCGCCGGCACCCTGGCCAGCGGCATCGTGCACAAGGGTGACGAAGTCGTGGTGCTGCCGTCGGGCAAAAGCAGCCGGGTGAAATCCATCGTCACCTTCGAAGGTGAGCTGGAGCACGCCGGTCCGGGTCAAGCGGTGACGCTGACCATGGAAGACGAAATCGACATCTCCCGTGGCGACCTGTTGGTGCATGCCGACAACGTGCCGCCGGTCACCGACAGCTTCGAAGCGATGCTGGTGTGGATGGCTGAAGAGCCGATGCTGCCGGGCAAGAAATACGACATCAAACGCGCCACCAGTTACGTGCCGGGTTCGATTGCCAGCATCGTCAACAAGGTCGACGTGAACACGTTGGAAGAAGGCCCGGCGAGCGCGTTGCAGCTCAACGAAATCGGCAAGGTGAAGATTGCGCTCGACGCGCCGATCGCCCTCGACGGTTACGAAAGCAACCGCACCACCGGCGCGTTCATCGTCATTGATCGCTTGACCAACGGCACCGTCGGCGCCGGCATGATCGTCGCGCAACAGGTGACGCATGGCATTGCCACGCATCACGGCAAACTGGCGCACGTGGCCACTGAAGAACGTGCCCAGCGCTTCGGCCAGCAACCGGCGACCGTGCTGTTCAGCGGCCTGTCGGGCGCGGGCAAGAGCACGCTGGCTTACGCCGTCGAGCGCAAGTTGTTCGACATGGGTCGTGCGGTGTTTGTACTGGATGGTCAGAACCTGCGCCATGACTTGAACAAAGGTCTGCCACAGGATCGCGCCGGCCGTACCGAAAACTGGCGTCGTGCCGCGCACGTCGCGCGTCAGTTCAACGAAGCCGGTTTGCTGACGTTGGCCGCGTTCGTCGCGCCAAGCGCTGAAGGTCGCGAGCAGGCCAAGGACCTGATCGGCAAGGATCGTCTATTGACGGTCTACGTACAGGCCTCGCCGGCTGTCTGCGCCGAGCGTGATCCGCAAGGTCTGTATGCCGCCGCTGGCGACAACATCCCGGGCGAATCCTTCCCGTACGACGTGCCGCTGAATGCCGATCTGGTGATCGACACGCAAACGCTGAGTCTGGAAGACAGCGTCAAGCAAGTGCTGGATCTGCTGCGCAAGCGTGGCGCGATCTAAGCGTTAGCGACAAACAAAAAGCCCGCCGATGAGCAATCATCGGCGGGCTTTTTTATTCGGGCATACGGCGATCAAAACTGTGGGAGCGAGCCTGCTCGCGATAGCGGTGTGTCATTCAACATTGTTGGTGGCTGATCAACCGCTATCGCGAGCAGGCTCACTCCTACAAGGGATCAGTGTTTGGCTGGGTATTCGCGGTGCATCTGTTCGAGCAGCGCATCCTTGTCCAGCCACAGCTGATTGATCCAGCCCTGGAACTGCAGGCGATACTCGCCGTCCTGATCGTAATTCTTGCCAATGAACTGCTGGGGAATCTTCAGCTCTTCAAAGTGCACCACCACATCGCGCACATTGCCGCAGAGCAAATCCCAGAACCCCGGACGCCCGGCCGGGTAGTGGATGGTCACGTTGACGATCGACTCCAGTTGCTCGCCCATTGCATCCAGCACAAAGGCGATCCCGCCAGCCTTGGGCTTGAGCAGATATTTGAACGGCGACTGCTGCTGCGCATGCTTGCCTTCGGTGAAGCGTGTGCCTTCGACGAAGTTGAAAATCCCCACCGGGTTATCGCGAAATTTCGCACACGTCTTGCGGGTGGTTTCGAGGTCTTTGCCTTTCTTCTCCGGATGCTTGGCCAGGTAGGCCTTGGAGTAGCGCTTCATGAACGGAAAGCCCAGTGCCCACCAGGCCAGACCGATCACCGGCACCCAGATCAGCTCCTGCTTGAGGAAGAACTTCAGCGGCTGAATCCGTCGGTTGAGCACGTATTGCAGGACCAGAATATCCACCCAGCTCTGGTGGTTGCTGGTGATCAGATACGAGTGTTGGTAGTCCAGCCCTTGCAGGCCGCTGATGTGCCAGCGAGTGCGGCGCACCAGATTCATCCAGCCCTTGTTGTTGCTGATCCACGCTTCATGGGTGTGGCTCATCAGCCAACCGGCGAAGCGTTGAGTCAAGGCAAACGGCAACGCCTTGACCAGTGCCACGCAGAACAGAAACGAGCACAGCAGAATCGTGTTGAGTGCCAACAGCAGCGAAGCGATCACGCCGCGCACGGGTGCAGGTAGAAAATCCAGCATTTACACATCCATAGGTCGGTTGGCGGCTTGAATCGCGGTGAGGGCGATGGTGTAGACGATGTCATCGACTTGTGCGCCGCGTGGCAAGTCATTCACCGGTTTGCGCAAGCCTTGCAGCATCGGCCCGAGGCTGACGCAATCGGCGCTGCGTTGTACGGCTTTGTGCGTGGTGTTGCCGGTGTTTAGATCGGGGAAGACGAACACCGTGGCGCGACCGGCCACCTGACTGTTTGGTGCCAGTTGCCGGGCGACTTCTGCGTTGGCGGCGGCGTCGTATTGCAGCGGGCCGTCGATCAGCATCGAGTGCTGTTGTTCGTGGGCGAGGAGGGTGGCCTCGCGGACTTTCTCGACCTCTTCGCCAGTGGCCGATTCGCCGCTGGAGTAACTGATCATCGCCACGCGCGGAATGATGCCGAATGCAGCCGCCGAGTCGGCGCTTTGCAGGGCGATCTCGGCCAGTTCGCTGGCGCTCGGGTGTGGGTTCATCACGCAGTCGCCGTAAACCAGCACTTCCTCTGGGAAGAGCATGAAGAACACCGACGACACCAGCGTGCAGCCCGGCGCAGTCTTGATCAACTGAAGGGCCGGGCGAATGGTGTTGGCAGTGGTGTTGATCACGCCCGAGACCAGGCCGTCGACCTCGTCCAGCGCCAGCATCATGGTGCCGATCACTACGGTGTCTTCCAGTTGCTGTTCGGCCATCGGCGCGTTGAGGCTTTTAGTCTTGCGCAAGGCAACCATCGGCTCGATGTAGCGCTCGCGAATCAGGTCTGGATCAAGAATCTCCAGCCCTGGCGGCAAGGCGATGCCTTGGGCGCGGGCCACTGCTTCGACATCTTCCGGTTTGGCGAGTAACACGCAACGGGCGATCCCGCGTTCCTGGCAGATCGCCGCCGCTTGCACGGTGAACGGCTCGCTGCCTTCAGGCAGGACGATGCGTTTGTTCGCCGCTTGCGCACGCTGGATCAACTGATAGCGGAACACCGCCGGCGACAGGCGCATTTCCCGTGGCGTGCCACAGCGCTGGTGCAGCCATTTGGCGTCGAGATGGCTGGCGACGAAATCGGTGATGATCTCCGCACGCTCGCGGTCGTCAATCGGGATTTCCTTGTTCAGGCCGTTGAGCAGATTGGCGGTGTCGTAGGAGCCAGTACTCACCGATAGCACCGGCAAACCGGCCTGCAACGCACCACGGCACAGATCCATGATGCGCGGATCGGGCAGGGTGTCGCTGGTCAGCAACAGGCCCGCCAGCGGCACACCGTTGATCGCGGCGAGGCTGACGGCGAGGATGATGTCGTCGCGATCGCCCGGCGTCACCACCAGCACGCCGGGCTTGAGCAGCTCGACGGTGTTGCGCATGGTTCGCGCGCAGATGATGATTTTGGTCATTCGGCGGGTTTCGTAATCACCGGCATTAAGCACTTGTGCACCCATCAGGTCGGCAACGTCACGGGTACGTGGTGCGTTGAGTTCCGGCTGATAGGGAATGCAGCCGAGCAGGCGGAAATCACCGCTGCGCAGCAACGGCGAATGCTCCTTCAGGCGCGCAGCGAAGGCGTCCATGCTCTCTTCGGTCTTGACCTTGTTGAGGATCACCCCGAGGACTTTCGGGTCTTTCGGGCCGCCGAACAATTGCGCCTGCAATTCGACACGGCCGGAGAGTTCGGCGAGTACTTCGTTTTCTGGCGCCGAGACCAGAATCACCTCGGCATCCAGGCTTTTGGCCAGGTGCAAGTTGACCCGCGCGGCATAACTGGCGCTGCGGGTCGGCACCATGCCTTCGACGACCAGCACGTCTTTGCCGATGGCGGCTTGCTGATACAGCGTGATGATTTCTTCGAGCAGCTCATCGAGCTGACCGTCGCCGAGCATCCGCTCGACGTGCGCCAGGCCCAACGGTTGTGGCGGTTTCAACCCGTGGGTGCGCGCCACCAGTTCGGTGGAACGCTCGGGGCCGGTGTCACCCGGATGCGGCTGGGCAATCGGTTTGAAGAAACCGACTTTCAGCCCGGCTCGCTCAAGCGTGCGCACCAGCCCGAGGCTGATGGAGGTCAGACCCACACCAAAATCGGTGGGCGCGATAAAAAAAGTTTGCATGCGAATTCTCTAAAGTTGCATGGCAATGGCAATGGCGATCGCCTATAGCTGACGACCTACCGAAATTCAGTCGCCAAGGTTATCGCTAACCGAGCCTTGTGCGCACCAACCGCAGGCAAAGGGTTGGCCTATTTTTTCAATACGTTGCGCCGGGTCCAGCACCCAGGCGCGCGATTGCCAGGGCGGCTGATGCCGCAGGTGCTGGGTGTGGCCACAGGAAAGCTCGACGACCCAGTGACCGTCCTCGTCCTGATGAAAGCCTGCGATCGTCGAAACCCGTTTGTCCGGGTTGTGTTCGCTTTCGCGCGATTGCTTCGCTAAACTTGGCCTTTCTATATTCTTATGCAAAAGGTCTCGCCCCATGCTGATCGCCGCCAATAAGGCTGTCTCCATCGACTATACCCTGACCAACGACGCTGGTGAGGTCATCGACAGCTCCGCCGGCGGCGCTCCGCTGGTCTACCTGCAAGGCGCAGGCAACATCATCCCTGGCCTGGAAAAAGCTCTGGATGGCAAAGCTGTTGGTGACGAGCTGGAAGTTTCCGTTGAGCCGGAAGACGCTTACGGCGAATACGCCGCTGAGCTGGTCAGCACCCTGAGCCGCAGCATGTTCGAAGGCGTTGACGAGCTGGAAGTCGGCATGCAGTTCCACGCTTCGGCGCCGGACGGCCAGATGCAAATCGTCACCATCCGTGACCTCGACGGCGATGACGTGACCGTTGATGGCAACCACCCACTGGCCGGTCAGCGCCTGAACTTCAAAGTGAAGATCGTTGACATCCGTGATGCCAGCCAGGAAGAAATCGCTCATGGCCACGTCCATGGCGAAGGTGGCCATCACCACTGATTTTCTGCGCTAAGCTTCGAGTACTGGAGAGGCGCCTGCGGGCGCCTTTTTAGTCCGCGGCTGTCCTTGGTGACCTCGCCAAGTGGCTGTTTCGAGTAGAACACGGGAATCTTGGAGTTCGTCATGAGTGCTTTTCACGACCTTAAGTTGACAGCCCTGGATGGTCAGGAGCTACCGCTGGCGCCGTTCAAGGGCCAAGTCGTGCTGGTGGTCAACGTCGCCTCCAAATGCGGCTTGACCCCACAGTACGCGGCGCTGGAAAACCTCTATCAGCAATACAAAGGCAAAGGTTTCAGCGTGCTGGGCCTGCCGTGCAACCAGTTTGCCGGCCAGGAACCAGGCAGCGAAAAGGAAATTCAGGATTTCTGCAGCCTCAACTATGGCGTGACATTCCCGTTGTCGAGCAAGCTCGAAGTCAACGGTCATGATCGTCACCAGCTCTACCGTCTGCTGGCGGGCGAGGGGGCGGAGTTTCCTGGGGACATCACCTGGAATTTCGAGAAGTTTCTGCTCGGCAAGGACGGCCGGGTGCTGGCCCGGTTCTCGCCGCGCACGGCGCCGGATGATCCGACCATTGTGCATGCGATTGAAAAAGCGCTGAGCTGAAACAGCAAGATCAAAAGATCGCAGCCTTCGGCAGCTCTTAAAGGGGCTGCCGGTGCTGCGATCTTTTCGTTTCTGATCCTTGATCATTCAAATCAATAGTGCTGTTCAAAGCCTTTGACTGTCCATATTATCGCCGTCATAAAGTCATTCCCTGTGGAGCCTTCCAATGCCGGTTCAAGCCCTGTTCAAACCGTTCCAACTCGGTGCCCTCGAACTGCCGACCCGCGTGGTCATGGCGCCGATGACTCGCTCCTTTTCCCCGGGCGGCGTGCCTAATTCGAAAGTCATTGAGTACTACCGTCGTCGCGCGGCCGCCGGCGTTGGCCTGATCATCACTGAAGGCACTACCGTCGGCCACATTGCCTCCAATGGCTATCCGAACGTACCGCAGTTCTTTGGCGACGCGCCATTGGCCGGCTGGAAGAAGGTCGTCGATGCGGTTCACGCCGAAGGGGGCAAGATCGTTCCGCAACTGTGGCATGTGGGCAGCGTGCGTCGCATCGGCACCGAGCCGGACGCCAGCGTGCCGGGTTACGGTCCGTCGGAAAAAATCAAGGACGGTCAGGTCGTGGTGCACGGCATGACTAAACAAGACATTCAGGATGTGATCGCAGCCTTCGCCCAGGCTGCCAAAGATGCACAAAGCATCGGCATGGACGGCGTGGAAATCCACGGCGCCCACGGTTACCTGATCGACCAGTTTTTCTGGGAGGGCAGCAACCAGCGCACCGACGAATACGGTGGCAGCCTGGCCAACCGTTCGCGTTTCGCCATCGAACTGATTCAAGCCGTGCGTGCGGCGGTCGGTGAAGGCTTCCCGATCATCTTCCGTTTCTCGCAATGGAAACAGCAGGACTACACGGCGCGTCTGGTGCAAACCCCGCAAGCGCTGGGTGAATTCCTCAAGCCGCTGTCTGACGCTGGCGTGGATATTTTCCACTGCTCGACGCGCCGCTTCTGGGAGCCGGAATTTGACGGTTCCGAGCTGAACCTGGCCGGCTGGACCCGCAAACTCACCGGCAAGCCGACCATCACCGTTGGCAGTGTTGGCCTTGATGGCGAGTTCCTGCAATTCATGGTCAACACCGACAAGGTCGCGCAACCGGCCAGTCTGGAGAATCTGCTGGAGCGTCTGAATAAAGAGGAGTTCGATCTGGTGGCGGTGGGGCGTGCGTTGCTGGTCGATCCGGATTGGGCGCAGAAAGTCCGCGAAGGGCGTGAACAGGATATTTTGCCGTTCAGCCGTGAGGCGTTGATGACGCTGGTTTAAGCGGCGCTCTCACTGACCCCTTCGCGAGCAAGCTCGCTCCCACAGGTTTCTCTGCTGTTCACAAAATTTGTGTTCACTGGAGATCCCCTGTGGGAGCGAGCTTGCTCGCGAAGGCGGTTCTAACGTCAGCAGAGAATCAGGGCAATGTCTGCGCATTCGGCACCACTTGCTCCCCTACACAAGCCCCGCGCAAATGCTTTTCAAACTGCTCGATAACCGCCGGCCAGCCCTGGCGACTCGCATGCTGCCGCGCATTCAGGCGCACGCAGCGCAACCTCTCATCCTCTTCCAGCAACCATGCCGCCGCCTCGCAAAAGGCTGGCTCATCACCAGGCATCGCCAGCACGCCGTTGTAGCCATGGCGAATATGCTGCGCCGCCGCAGCCTGATCGTAAGCCACCACACCCAGCCCGGATGCCAGCGCCTCCAGCACCACATTACCGAAGGTTTCGGTCAGACTCGGAAATAGAAACAAATCACCAGACGCATAGTGCGCCGCCAACGCTTCACCGCGCTGCGCGCCGCAGAAAATCGCCTCGGGCACATCCTTTTCCAGCGCTAGCCGCTGCGGCCCGTCGCCGACGACGATCAGTTTCAGATTGCGCTGTGGATAAGTGTCGCGCAGTTTTTCGAAGCAGCGTTTGAGCAGGCCAAGGTTCTTCTCCGGCGCGAGTCGTCCTACGTGAATCACCGCAATGTCCTGCTCGGACAGGCCCCATTGCTCACGCAAGGCGTTCAGCCGTTTGCTCGGATGAAACAACTGGCTGTCGACCCCGCGCGACAACAGCGCCAAGCGCTCGAAATGCCGCCGCTCCAGTTCCAGGCGCTGGCTGACGCTCGGCACCAGCGTCATGGCCGAGCGATTGTGAAACCAGCGCAGATAATGCGTGAGCATCCGCGTCAGCAGACCGAGCCCGTATTGGCTGGTGTATTGCTGAAAATTGGTGTGAAAACCGCTGACCACCGATATCCCCAAACGGCGCGCCGCACGCAGCGCCGACAACCCGAGCGGGCCTTCCGTGGCGATGTACAACACGTCGGGACGCTGGCGCTTCCAGCGCCGCAGCAGTTTGTGCATCGACGACTGACCCCATTGCAGCCCCGGATATCCCGGCAACGGCCAACCCCGACACAGTAGCAGCGCGTCATCTTCACTGCGCTGCGGATCACCGGCCTGACGCGGGCGCACCAGTTCAACCTGATGCCCACGCGCGCGCAGTCCATCGCACAAGCGGCCAAGGGTATTGGCCACCCCGTTGATTTCCGGTGGGAAGGTTTCGCTGATCAGAGTGATATGTAGAGCTGTCGTCATGACCCCAGTGTCGACTGAGGCCATGTCGTCATTGTGTCGAGTTGATGATGGATTGATGACAGCCACTGGCCCCGCTGGGCTCAATATTTTCGCCAGTCGGTCGTTAGCCTTGATTGAACGTTTGAACCAAGGAAATGGCTATGGCGGAAAATGTCTACGCGTCCCCTGAGGCGAATCTGTTGAACGAAGATGTGCAGGCTGCGGGATTTTACGTGGTTGCCAGATGGAAATTCATTCTGCTGTCGGTGCTCAGTTTTGGCCTGTATTTCTATTATTGGTCGTACAAAAACTGGAGCCTGTACAAGCAGCGGACGCAGGAAGAGCTGTGGCCAGTGGCGCGCGGTATCTTCTATATATTTTTCGTGCACAGGCTGTATCGTCATGCAGACAAGACGATTCACGACAGCGGCCGAAAATCCAGCTGGGATCTTGAGCAGTGGGCAACGGTGTTTGTTGTATTGACGTTGCTTGCAGTGGTGCTCGATAAACTATCGAGCCGTTTCGAAGGCTTGTTGTACCTGAGTTTGTTTGCTATGGCACTGCTGCCGCTCAGAGCTTATGTCGCCAGTGAAGGCCAGCAACTGATCAACCTGGCCGCCAACGATCCGCATGGCTTGGGCAACAACCGCCTGAATGCCTGGAATTTTTTGATCATCGTTCCAGGCATCGCCCTGTGGGCATTGGTGCTGATCGGGACGTGGAGCTTTTTCCACTGAGGCAGCGGCAAAACCACAGCGTCTGGCTCAGGCCTTTTCCTGAGCCAGCACCTCGGCACCGCGCTCACGCACCCAGAACAACGTCGCCCCGGCCACCGCCGCCGGCATCATCAGGATGTTGACCACCGGGATCAGCAGCACCAGATAGACGATCCCGCCAAAGCTCATGCTCTGCCAGCGCTTTTGCCGCAACCAGGCAAGCATTTCGTTCCAGCCCAGTTTGTGGTTATCCGCCGGGTAGTCGATGTACTGGATCGCCATCATCCACACGCCGAATAACAGCCACAGCGGTGCAGCAACGATATTCACCACCGGGATGAACGAGAGAATGAACAGTCCGATCGCCCGTGGCAGGAAGTAGCCGAGTTTGCGCATTTCCCGGGCCAAGGTGCGCGGGACCATGGCGATCAGTTCGCCCCAGCTGAACGCCGGGAAGTCATCAGTGCCGCGTACCACCACTTCGACTTTTTCCGCGAGGAAGCCGTTGAACGGTGCGGCGATTACGTTGGCCAGCATAGTGAAAGTAAAGAACACCATCAGCGCCACTAGCACTACAAACAGTGGCCAGAGGATGTAACTGAGGAAGCTCAGCCATTCGGGCAGCGATGGCATCAGCGTATCGACCCATAGACTGAACTGGTGGCCGGCCAGATAAATCAATCCGACGAACAGCACGAGGTTGATCGCCAGCGGCAACAACACGAACAGGCGCAGGCCGGGGCTGAGAACCAGTTTGAGGCCTTCGCGCAGGTATTGCGGGCCGGACAGAACAGGGGCGGGCATAAGGTGCTCCGAGCAAGGGAAAACGCGCCGACCTTACCGACTTTGCAACGACGGCGAAAGCACGGTAGAGCGATCGACATTCACTGTAACAAAGACGTCCATCTCGTCAGTGTGTCGGCATAGAGACCACCTATGAGCTGGATTGTTAAACCGTATTTCCTTAATCTTGCCCCCCTCGATACGCTGCACCCAACTTTTTACAGGACTGTCGAGCTCAAGCCTTCCCCAAGGTTTTCCACGGTCCTTTTTTATTCCCGCCGGCAGTCCGGCGATCCGTGCCAGTTTTTCGGCCCGGTCAACAGGAGCAGGTCATGTCTGAAGTCCGTCATTCGCGAGTGATTATTCTCGGTTCCGGCCCAGCCGGTTACAGCGCTGCGGTATACGCGGCCCGCGCCAACCTCAAGCCACTGCTGATCACCGGCATGCAGGCTGGCGGTCAACTGACCACCACTACTGAAGTCGACAACTGGCCGGGCGATGTGCACGGTCTGACCGGTCCAGCCCTGATGGAGCGGATGCGCGAGCACGCCGAGCGTTTTGAAACCGAGATCGTTTTCGATCACATCAACGCCGTGGACTTTGCTGCCAAGCCGTACACCCTGACCGGCGACAGCGCGACCTACACCTGCGACGCCCTGATCATCGCCACCGGCGCCAGCGCGCGCTATCTGGGCCTGCCGTCGGAAGAAGCGTTCATGGGCAAAGGCGTTTCGGCCTGCGCGACCTGCGACGGTTTCTTCTACCGCAACAAGCCTGTTGCAGTGGTCGGCGGCGGCAACACCGCTGTTGAAGAAGCACTGTACCTGGCCAACATCGCCAGCACCGTGACCCTGATCCACCGTCGCGAAACCTTCCGCGCCGAGAAGATCCTGATCGACAAGCTCAACGCTCGCGTGGCTGAAGGCAAGATCATCCTCAAGTTGAACGCCAACCTCGACGAAGTGCTGGGCGACAACATGGGCGTGACCGGTGCGCGTCTGAAGAACAACGATGGCAGCTTCGACGAAATCACCGTCGACGGCGTGTTCATCGCCATCGGCCACACCCCGAACACCTCGCTGTTCGAAGGCCAGTTGACCCTCAAAGACGGTTATCTGGTAGTGCACGGCGGCCGTGAAGGCAATGCTACGGCGACCAGCGTCGAAGGCATCTTCGCTGCCGGTGACGTGGCTGACCACGTTTACCGCCAGGCGATCACCTCGGCCGGCGCTGGCTGCATGGCGGCACTGGATACCGAGCGTTACCTGGACGGTCTGCAGAACGCTTCGTTCTAAATCGCAGACATAAAAAAACCGGCCAGATTGGCCGGTTTTTTTGTGCCCGAGAATCACAGTCACCACAGATCAAATGTGGGAGCGAGCCTGCTCGCGAATGCGGTGTATCCGTCGACATCAATGTTGAATGTCAGTCCGTATTCGCGAGCAGGCTCGCTCCCACAGGGATTTTGTGTGGATAGAGGAATCAGCGGCGGGTCAGGGGTTGAGCGGTGAATTTGACGCCGGCCAGACCGTGCTGGATCAACGCACGGATATTGCCGTGATCACTGCCCTCAGGCGTCGCCACTACCGAGCGGTAATGCTCGCCGAACGCCAGCAGCGCGTCTTCATCGCTCAGGCCTTCCAGCAGTGCCAGACCCAGGGTCTTGCAAGAACCTTCGTTCTGCCCGGCGGCGTTTTCCACGCCACCGTTGTTGAACGCCTGCGGCTGATAGTCGTAACCGGCGGCGATGAAGGCCAGCGTGTCGGCGAAAGCGTGTTCGCCGCTCTTGAGGCTGGCGCGCAGGGTGTTCAGATCACTCATGGGTTTTTCCTTTGGCGAACGCGGCTTGTTGCTCGGCGTTGGCTTCTTGCTGAAATTGGGCTTTCCACTCGGCGTACGGCATGCCGTAAACCACTTCGCGGGCGTCGTCGAGGCTGATCTCGATCTGGCGCTCGTCGGCTTCGGCCTTGTACCACTTCGACAGGCAGTTGCGGCAGAACCCGGCAAGGTTCATCAGATCGATGTTCTGCACGTCCTTGCGGCTGTCCAGGTGGGCGACCAGCCGGCGGAAGGCGGCAGCTTCGAGTTCGAGGCGTTGTTGCTCGTTCATGGGAGTCTCTGCGAGACAGCTTCAAGCGACGAGCTTCAAGCTGCAAAATGGGTGGCGGTGATACGAAGTTTACAGCTTGCCGCTTGAAGCTTGAAGCTTGAAGCTAGCGGTTCGCTGCAAGCGTGATTGACACCGACTCGGCAAAACGCAGCGCGTGCGGCTTGTCGACTTCGACTTCGGCATACAGCACTGAACCGTTGCTCATCACCAGGTCGAGCAATTCCTGCGTCAGGCGTTCGAGCAGCGCAAAGCGGTTGCCCTCGACGTGGGCGATGATCGCTTTGGTGATCGTGCGGTAATTCAGCGCGTGGTCGATATCATTGTCACGCACCGCTTCCTGCGCGGCGTACAGAATGGTCAGGTTGATCAGCACATCCTGCTTGTTGAGGATTTCGTCCTCGTTGATCCCGATAAAGGTGCGCAAGCGCAGATCCTTGACCCGGATGCGCGCCATTCCCGGCTGAAGTTGTGGCATTTACTTGCTCCGTCCAATCAATTGCAGGAACTCCTGGCGGGTGTTGCTCGACTCGCGGAACGCGCCGAGCATGACCGAGGTGTTCATGGTCGAATTCTGTTTCTCGACACCGCGCATCATCATGCACATGTGTCTGGCCTCAATGACGACCGCGACGCCGGCGGCATCGGTGACCTGTTGCACCGCATCGGCAATTTGCCGGGTGAGGTTTTCCTGAATCTGCAGGCGTCGGGCGAACATGTCCACCAGTCGCGCGATTTTCGACAGACCCAGCACCTTGCCCGTCGGAATATAAGCCACATGGGCCTTGCCGATGAAGGGCAGCAAGTGATGTTCGCACAAAGAGTACAACTCGATGTCGGCGACGATGATCATCTCGTCACTGTCCGAGGCAAACAGCGCGCCGTTGACGATCTCATCGACGCTTTGCTCGTAACCGTGACACAGGTATTGCATGGCCTTGGCCGCGCGCACCGGGGTGTCTTGCAGTCCTTCGCGGTCGGGATCTTCACCGAGGCCAATGAGGATTTCGCGGTAATTCTCGGGCAGTGAGCGGGTCATGGGCAGCCTCGCAGGCAGGTGTTATTTGACGTGCCTTCCGCCGTTGACGGTCAGGGTCGTACCGGTGACATAAGGGTTGTCGAGCAGATAGCGCAGGCTCTGGTAGATCACTTCGCTGCCGGGTTCGATGCCCAGCGCGGACTTGGCCAGTGCCTTGGCGCGGTACGCCGCGTCGTCGTCGGGATTGAACAATAGCAGGGCCGGGGCGATGCCGTTGACCTTGATGGTCGGCGCATAGCGGGCGGCGAAGGACAGGGTCAGGCTGTCGAGCCCGGCTTTGCTGGCGCAATAGCCAATGTGCTTGCTGCTGCCCTTGCGGGTGACATCGTCGCTGATATGAATGATGTCGGCGGGCGTCGAGTGTTTTAGCAGTTCACCGCAGTGCAGGTTGATCAGGTACGGTGCGAGCATGTGCAGATTGAACATGCGCGTGAAGGCTTCGGCTTCGCTGCCCGGGGTTTCGGCCAGCCACTCGGAGGCGTTGTGCACGATGGCGCGCAAGCTGTCGGTGTGGGTTTTCAGTTCGGCGATGAAAGCGAGAATCGCGGCTTCGCTGGAAAAGTCGGCGAACAGGCCGAGGGCGCCCAGATCGCGCAGCGTTTGCACGCCGGGGCGTTCGCTGCGGTAAGTGAAGATGACGCGATAGCCATCCTCGAGCAGCCGCTGCGCACAATGCAGGCCGACACGCTGGCCGGCACCGGTGATGAGGATCGGGGCTGAGGAATCAGGCATGAACGGCTCGCATCGCGGTTGGAGCAAAAACTATAACAGCGACGAGCCTGAAAAGATCGCAGCCTGCGACAGCACCTACCCTGGTCTGTGTTCAGTCCAGCAGGAGCTGTCGAGTGCAACGAGGCTGCGATCTTTAATGTTTCTGAGGTGTCGCCGAAACAGGCAGTCGTACCGGCGTACTGTTCAGCCAGTTCGCCAGCAATCGGGTCGACAATGGAATAAAGAAGTAAACCATCAACGGCGTCAGGCACGCCGTGCTGATCAACATACGCGGCAACAGGCTCAGTTCTGCGAGCAACGGGCCGAGGACAAAGTTGAACAGCAGTGACACCGGAAAGAACGCCAGCCAGATCGCGACGGCCTGTTTCCACCGTGGAGGACGTTGCCCGGCAGCGCCGAACCAGCCTTCGATGCCACTGACTCGATGTTCTTTCGGGTGGGCAAACAGGTCGCTGCCACGGCTCAGCCACGCGGTACGTGAAACCGAATGTTCCCACGCATGCAACGTCTGCTCATCGACAAAGCGGAAGATGATCTGGAATTCATTATCGCCGGGCGGCGGAGCGAGCACGCCAGAGCCCAGGTAACCGGGGAAATCAGTGGCCAGTTGTTCGCCTTCGCGCAGCCAGGCGATCAAGTCCTGATAACGGCCATCAGCGACGCGACGGGCAACCATCAGCGTGACAGGGGAAGTAGACATTATGTATCTCCGTATTTCATTTGCGTCGCTCCGGGTAGGAGTTTCGCCTGACGCAGGGCCGGGGTAGAGGCCTGCGTTTTTCAACAAGCAAGGATTATTCCGGTTTTTCCCGATTAAACCAGCGACTTTCGTCGCATTTCTGCACTTGATCGCAATCGGGGCATAAGCGTTAGAATGGGATCCAAATCTCTCCGACATGGAAGTTGAACAGCCTATGCCTGTCATCACGGACGCAAAGCCTGCTGCGCAGACATCTTCTGTGCTCGAGCGCGAGGATCTGTTCCCTATCCGTGAGGTCGCACGCCTGACAGGTGTAAACCCGGTGACCTTGCGCGCGTGGGAGCGGCGCTATGGTCTGATTCAGCCCACGCGCACCGAAAGTGGGCATCGGCTCTATTCGATGACCGATATCGAGCGCGTGCGCAGCATCGTCGACTGGATTGATCGCGGGGTCGCCGTGAGCAAGGTCGGCAAGATCCTCGCCAAGACCGAACCGATGAAAGTATTGGCGCACATCATCCCGGATGACTTGGTGCAGGCGGATTACCTGCAATGGCAGGAGCAGATCCAGCAGGCGGTCAGTGCGTTCGACGACCAGCAACTGGACCGCGTCTATGGGCAGATTTTCTCTTCATACTCATTGCCGGTGGTGTTTCAGGACATCCTCATGCCTTTGTGGCTGCAATTGTTGCAGCGCCAGGAGGCTTTCGGGCAAACCAGCGAGTGGTTGTTCTTCGATGGATTCCTGCGGGCGCGGGTATTGCAGCGGATCGTCATGCTGCGTGGTACGCAACCGCGCCGAGTGATCGTCAGCGCGCTGGCCGGGCAATGTCGAGAGCTGGAGTTGTTGGTGGCGGCGCTGTTTCTCAGCGACAGCAATTCCGGTGTTCGGGTGCTGACCACAGGTCAGCCATTCGATGAGCTGACGTTGGTTTGCGAAAAGATCAAACCTGATGCACTCGTGCTGTTTTCCAATCACGCGCCCAGCGCCGAATTGCCTCGGCGTTTGAACCGCTTGGCATTGAGTCTCGATTGTCAGTTGATGCTGGCGGGCGACGCTTCAGATCTGGCACAGGACAGCTTGGCCGGATCCTCTGTTGCTTGCCTGGGCAATGAAGGCGCGAACATGCGTCAGCGCATGCTGCAGTTTCTGGCCGGCAATCTGGATACCTGAAACTCAGGTGTGAAGGGCAGGATGCGTCAGGCGATGTTGCTGCAGGATGAACTGGCGCAGACGCTCGGTTTCATCGGTGTCGGTCTGGCTCAGTTCGTAGGCGTAGAAACCGCTCTCGGTTTCCCGTTCGAAATTGCCGCGCAATGAAATCCGCTCGTAACCCGAAGGGCTGAACCACAGGGCGAAATGCTTGGGCGGTTTGGTCTTGTTGCGCACTTCCAGCAGCACACCTTTGTGCGAAACCTCGTGGACCCACAACGTGCCCGGCTGACCTTTGGCGTTTTCCAGAGCTACCGGCTCTTCGAGAGTCAAACGCCATGGCCGCACCATCGGGCCGTCTTCGTAAATACTCGGTACGCCGAGACGCAGGTGCAACGCGTGAAACTCGTCTTCGACCAGATGCAACGGGAAGGTCATCTGCTGATTTTCGAAGTTGGCCTGAATGGTCACTTGCTCGTGAGCTGCCAGGCGCGTGAGCAAATCACGGATTTGCGAACCGCCGTTAACCAGCAGACTCGACGTCGCATCCCGCACGTTCAGTTGCGGGTTGTGCTGCATGGTCTGGATGAAATCCAGCTCATCCTGAGTGAGGAGGGCGTCGCGCTGCATGGCTAACTCGAAAGGTATAGTTACAAAGTCATTGGTGATTGTAGTTAATGACACTTAGTTCGCGATTTTGTTTTGACCGTTTGTCGCTTTCAATGCAGCCAGTTCTGCTTTGAGGGCAACGACCTCAGCTTCCAGTTGAACAACGCGCTGTTGTGCCTTGACCTGAACGGTGACGTCCTTCTGCACGCCAACGAAATACGTCTGCCCGTCTTCGACGTTTTTCACCGTTGAAATCGACAGTTCATTCCAGAACGGCGTACCGTCCTTGCGATAGTTACGCAGGATTTCCCGGCACGAGCCGCCGTTATCCAGCGTCTCGCGAATCAGTTTCAGGCTGTCCTGATCGCGGTCTCCAGACTGCAAAAAGCGGCAGTCCTGATAGAGGATTTCCTCACTGGTGTAGCCGGTCAGTCGTTCAAAGGCCGGGTTCACATAGATCAGGATATCGTTCTGTTCACCTTCTTTCTCCGCGACCACTATCCCGTCATTCGACGCATTGATCACCATTTGCAGCAGGCTGGCGTTGATCATCTTTGAATCCTTTCAGAGTTGTCAGTGGCAGGCATTCTAGAAGAACCGCACGGCCTGTCTACTGGCCATTACCGCCAATTGAGATCCAGTCGCAGCTTTGCGCTTGAGACTGTTACTATCGCGGCTCTTTTTTTTCAGTTTCAGGATCAGATTGATGAAAGTCGCCATCCTCTCCGGTTCGGTCTACGGCACCGCCGAAGAAGTCGCCCGTCACGCCCAGAACCTGTTGAAAGCCGCTGGCTTTGAAACCTTCCACAACTCGCGCGCCAGCCTGGCCGACATCCAGGCGTTCGGCCCTGAAGCATTGCTTGCGGTGACCTCGACCACCGGCATGGGCGAATTGCCCGACAACCTGCAACCGCTGTACTCAGCGATTCGCGACCAGCTGCCCGCCGCACTGCTCGGTTTGCCGGGCGCAGTGATTGCCTTGGGCGACGCCAGTTACGGCGACACTTTCTGCGGCGGTGGCGAGCAAATGCGTGAACTGTTCGGCGAGCTCGGTGTGCGCGAAGTGCAAGAGATGCTGCGCATCGACGCCAGCGAAAGCGTCACCCCGGAAACCGACGCCGAGCCTTGGCTGGCGCAGTTGATCGACACGCTCAAGGGCTGATTCCACGCTCGCGCAACAGCGCCAGCCATGCCTGCGCCGCTTTTGACAGATACGCGCCGCGCCGCCAGATAAACGCGATATCCCAACGCAGATAATCCGGCGCGCGTAAGGTCAGGCGCACCACGCCTGGCCGCACCAGACCGCGTGCAACCACGCTGGGCAACAGCACCACGCCTTGCCCGGCGGCCACCAGCGCCGCAAGGAAATCCGCCTGACCGCTGCGCCCGCCTTCCTTCGGCGTAAACCCCAGTTGCTGGCACGCCTGCAGCAAGCGGTCGTTGAGCACGAAGCTGCGCTGATAGAGCAGAAAGGGCGTCTCGGCCAATTCCTCCAGACCGATTTCACCTCGATCGGCCAGTGGATGATCCACCGGTAGCAGGGCGTCGAGTTGCTCATCGCAAAACGGCTGACAGTCGAATTGCGGATCCTTGGGCAACAGACTGCCGCCCAACTCCAGTTCACCGCTCAGCACAGCCTGCTCGATATTGCGGCTACCGCCCTCGAGCAACTGGATGCTGATATTCGGATAGCGCCGCCGGTATTCCGCAAACAGTTCGGCGAATAGCGCGTCGCTGCCGAGTAATGGCAGGCCGAGGCGCAACTCTCCGCGTGCCAAATGACTGAGGTCGTCCAGTTCCGCGAGCAGTTCGTTGCGCAAGCGCAGCATGCCTTCGGCCCGTTGCAGCACCACGCTGCCAGCGGCCGTCAGGCGCAATTGCGAACCCAGCCGCTCCAGCAGAGGCGTGCCGAGACTTTGTTCCAGTTGCGCGATCTGTTTGCTCACCGCTGACTGGCTGATGTGCAGGGTTTTTGCGGCTTGGGTAAAACCGCCTTGATGCATCACTTCGACAAAGCTGCGCAGTTGTTTGAATTCCATTGTCCGATTCCATTTTGGAATGGTATTGAGTCTAACAATTCGCTTCGGGGATGGCAGGGCGCTTCGTAAAATAAGCGCCTGTCTGGAGCAAAATCATGAACGCCGTCCCGCTCAAACATCTGTCTCGTCTTCTCGCTGAACTCGCTGTATTGCTCGGCCTCTACTTGCTCGGCTGCCAACTCGCGGTCTGGCTGGCGTGGCCGATTCCTGGCGGTGTGATCGGTATGGCGCTGTTGCTGCTGGCCTTCGCCTTTGGCTGGATAAAACCCGCCGCCCTGCAATTGGGCGCAGGGTTGCTGATGGCCGAGATGTTGTTGTTCTTCATTCCGGCGCTGATGAGCCTGCTCGACTATGGCGTACTGTTGCGTAATGACGGCTGGCGAATCCTGTTGGTGATCGCCGCCAGTACATTGATGGTCATGCTGGTGACGGCTTTCACCGTAGAACTTGCCGTGCGCATGAGGCGTTCCCATGAAGCTTGAATGGATGCCGATGTTCTGGCTGGCCTTCACCCTGTTGGCGTATCTGTTCAGCCGCTGGTTGTATCGGCGCACCGGGCGCTACGTCTTGTCACCACTGATTCTGGTGCCGGCGTTGCTGCTGGCGCTCGCCGTGCCCCTGCACACTGCCTATGCCGAATATTCCAGCAACACCCACTGGCTGATGCTGGTGCTCGGTCCCGTCACCGTGGCTTTTGCCGTGCCGATCTGGCAGCAACGCCGTTTGTTGATGCGGCACTGGTCGGCGCTGTTGTTGGGCATGGTTGCCGGCAGTGCGGCGTCGATCGGCACTTCATTCGGGCTGGCCAGGGCGCTGGCGCTCGACAGCTCGGTGACGCTGTCACTGGTGCCGCGTTCGATCACCACACCGTTCGCCATGCCGCTGGCGCAGGACCTCGGCGGCGTGCCGGAGTTGACCGCGGTATTCGTGATGTTCACCGGTGTGTTCGGGGCGATGCTCGGTGGCGTGTTGTTGAAGTGGTTGCCGTTGCGCAGTGCTCTGGCGCGCGGTGCGCTTTTCGGGGTTGGCGCGCATGGTGCCGGTGTCAGTCGGGCCCATGAAGTGGGCGGCGAGGAAGGCTCTGTCGCCGGGCTGGTGATGGTTTTGACCGGGTTGCTCAATCTGTTTGCCGCGCCTTTGTTGGCGTCGTGGCTTTGACATGGATCCAAGGAGTTTGCCTGGCTGACCCGCTCAGTCATCAAGCTGGCTGGCAATGCAACTACGCAATGCTCTGCGCCTGACTAGACTGCTCGTACGTGCAGAACAATAAGAACGCAGAGGTGCATACAGTGAGCGTAGCCCCCGTCCAATCGTCCCTTAATGTCAAAGACCAGGTCAGTGCCGCAGAGTGGCAGACCCGTGTCGATCTCGCCGCTTGTTATCGTCTGGTCGCGCTGCATGGCTGGGACGATCTGATCTTCACCCATATTTCCGCCAAGGTGCCTGGCACCGAAGATTTCCTGATCAACCCGTTTGGTCTGATGTTTCATGAGATCACTGCGTCGAGCCTGGTGAAAGTCGATCAGGCCGGCAACAAACTCATGGACAGCCCTTACGAAATCAACCCCGCCGGCTACACCATCCACAGCGCCGTGCACGAAGTGCGGCACGATGTGGTTTGCGTGCTGCATACCCACACCGCCTCCGGTGTCGCGGTGTCGGCGCAAAAGCAGGGTGTGTTGCCGATCAGCCAGCAGTCGCTGTTCGTGCTTTCGAGCCTGGCTTATCACGGCTACGAAGGCGTGGCGCTGAACCATGAAGAGAAGGCGCGCCTGCAAGCCGATCTTGGCGAAAACAATTTCCTGATGCTGCACAACCACGGTCTGCTGACCTGTGGCGGCACCATCGCCGACACTTTTCTGATGATGTTCACCTTCCAGCGCGCCTGCGACATTCAGGTCATGGCGCAAACCGGTGGCGCTGAACTCATCGCCATCGAACCGCAAATCCTGGCAGGCGCCAAAGCGATGATCGCCGGTGTCACCAAAAGTGCTCAAGGCATGGGTGGCGCGCTGGCATGGCCAGCGTTGCTGCGCAAACTCGATAAACAAGACCCCGGATATAAACTCTAATGCCTCTTGCCGAGATTCCTCTGTGTGTCTGGCGTAAACGCAGCCAGACGTTTGTCTTTCGTGGCCAGCCGATTCGCTACTGGACGGCCGGGCAGGGTGAGCCGCTGCTGCTGATCCACGGTTTTCCGACCGCCAGTTGGGATTGGCATTATCTGTGGCAGCCGCTGGCCCAGCGATATCGGGTGATTGCCTGCGACATGCTCGGCTTTGGCGATTCGGCCAAACCGCTCAATCACACCTACAGCCTTTTGGAGCAGGCTGACCTGCAGCAGGCATTGCTCGCGCATCTGCAGGTCGGGCAACCGGTTCACTTGCTTGCTCACGACTACGGCGACAGCGTTGCCCAGGAACTGCTCGCCAGGCAATACGAAGACAAGATCGAGATCGCCAGTTGCGTGTTCCTCAACGGCGGGTTGTTTCCGGAAACCCATCGTCCGGTGCTGATGCAGAAACTGCTGCTCAGCCCGTTGGGCTGGATGATCGGTCGTGCGTTCACTCGCGATGCGCTGGTGAAAAGCTTCCGGCAGATCTTCGGCCCGCAAACCCGACCGAGCGAAAGCGAGCTGGACGATTTCTGGAGTCTGGTCGACAGCAATCGCGGGCCACGGATCATGCACAAATTGATCAGCTACATTCCCGAGCGTCGAGTGCAGCGTGATCGTTGGGTGAGCGCGATGCAGCGTGGCGAGATTCCGTTACGGGTGATCGATGGCGAAGTCGATCCGATTTCCGGGGCGCACATGGTCGAGCGTTACCGTGAATTGATCCCCGACGCCGACACGGTGTTGCTGCCAGGCATCGGCCACTATCCACAGACCGAGGCGCCGGTGCAGGTGCTCAAGCATTATCTGGAGTTTCGCGATCGTTTTGTGCTGCCACCGCGCAAAGTCGCCTGCTCCTGAAAGATCAAAAGATCGCAGCCTGCGGCAGCGCCTACACAAATTCAATGTAGGCGCTGCCGCAGGCTGCGATCTTTTGATCTTTTGACGCCTTCATCATCCCCTAACCTTATCGCACACCATTCAGCCTCAGCCGTATTCGTTGTGACCCAAAGCCCTGTGCCTGACACTCGGACTCAATACTGGCCTGCTGGAGTTGCTGCGATGAATGAGTCTGTGCGTTTCGAAGATAAAGTTGTCATCGTCACCGGAGCCGGTGGTGGCCTCGGACGCGCCCACGCATTGTTGTTTGCCAAACAGGGCGCCAAAGTGCTGGTCAACGACCTCGGCGGCTCGACCCAGGGCGAGGGGGCTAATGCTTCCGCTGCCGACCGCGTCGTCGCCGAAATCCGCGAGGCTGGCGGCATTGCCGAAGCCAACCACGACTCGGTCACCGACGGCGACAAACTGGTGCAAAACGCCCTTGATGTCTTCGGTCGCGTCGACGTCGTGGTGAACAACGCCGGGATCCTGCGCGACAAGACCTTCCACAAAATGGACGACGCCGACTGGGATCTGGTTTACCGCGTCCACGTCGAAGGCGCCTACAAAGTCACCCGCGCCGCGTGGCCACATATGCGCGAGCAAAACTACGGCCGGGTAATCTTCACCGCCTCGACCTCAGGCATCTACGGCAACTTCGGCCAGTCCAACTACGGCATGGCCAAACTGGGCCTCTACGGTTTGACCCGTACGCTGGCCATCGAAGGTCGCAAGAACAACATCCTCGTCAACGCCATCGCGCCTACCGGCGGCACGCGCATGACCGAAGGCTTGATCCCGCCGCAAGTGTTTGAGCAATTGAAGCCAGAACTGGTCAGCCCGTTGGTGGTGTATCTGGCCAGTGAGCAATGCCAGGAAACCTCCGGACTGTTCGAAGTCGGTGGCGGCTGGATGGGCAAGGTGCGCTGGGAACGCAGCCTCGGTGCCGGCTTCGACCCTCGCGAAGGGTTCTCGCCGGAAGATGTCGCGGCGCACTGGCAGCAGATTTGTGATTTCGAAGGGGCGGCGCATCCGAAGGACAATATTGAGGCGTTGAAGGAAATGATGGCGAATTTGCAGAAGTATTCGCTTTAAGAAACGTTTGAGCCTCGCTGCGCTCTGGATGCGGCGAGGCTCCTTCTATTACTCCTCGTACCGCTTATCAATCATGAATTCCGGGATTTCCCAGTTTGGACCCGGAATGGCAACAGCCGCATTACCCTCAGCCAGTACACCCTCACGAAATAATTCCTCGTATGTTCTCCACAATTCACCGCGCGCGATAACTTCAAAACGATAACGTCCGAACAGTGTGTCGATGGAGGGAAATGCCAAACCGATAGCCAAAACTGATAACAAATCTCTGAGATTTTCTTGCCTGACAGCTTGTTCGAGTTTGGCAGTCGAACTCTTGGATCTGCTGACGCATTCAAATGCTTCCAACTCTTGTTTTTTCGCCGCGTCGATGGCCTCTTCCGTATAGCGTAATGACTCATCGTCGCTCAGTTTGAAGTCTTCAAGTGTGGCCGTATGGAGGTTATTCCAAAGGGACGGATTACTTTTGGGAATGTAGTCGTCGGCGAATCCCATCGCTCTGAATCGCTCCATCATTCGAAGTGAATAGGCATAGAACCGTCGATCGGTATCGGTTATCTCGAGCTTGCGCTCCAGTATGGCGTCAAGACGCTTGATCATGATGAGGTTGGCTGCAGACCCTTTTCCTTCAATTTTTGTTTCGGCGCCCTCAACAAAACTTTGCTCCAACATTCGTTTTACTCACTGCGAATTTTTCGGTTTGCGGAGCAATTAACCTACATCAGCTTTCGAACGGAAATATCTGCATCAATCGTCAGTAATGACCTGCCTGGTTGTATGAATAATGTGGAAAGCGGTTTGATAGCTTGGCATTAAAAGACCAAAAGGATATTTCCTACAGCAATGGGGGGATCTTCCCGCTGATGCAGGTGATGTGAGTAAAACGGCGCCCATAAAAAAGGCCGCTGCAAACGCAGCGGCCAAGGTAAGACGTTGGATCAAGGAGCTACAAATCAACGTCAGTGAACACCGGGGCGATAAACCGAAGTCTTCGATTCATCTGAAATCTGTCAGCAATGGCCTGAGTCGCTCAAAGGCCAGTGCTGCGCGCTTTGCGGAGTGTCCCGTGAAAGCGCGTTCAGAATAAGGTGTTGACCACGTAGGAAAAATACCGATTCCGGACATGCACTGTTGCGGGGCACGTAACAGTCCCATGTGCTGATGTGCACCATGCGCGGCACTGATGATCTTCCATCCAGCCGATCCATGAACGGCGCAAAGCCCCGTCGTTAAAGGCTATTCATCCTTTCGAGCGACAACACGAATACCTCCTTGGTGCGCTTATCGACGAGGTTGCCCGGCAGTAGGGTGGGGCCTTCTGTCACTCACCGGGGAAGACGCATGACAAAAACAACAATGCGCGCCATCTTCACACCGCAGGCGCTGGCCGCCGCGGTGGCTTTGGGTTGCTGCGCCCAGGCGCACGCGGTTGCGTTCAACATTGGCGAGATCGAGGGCACCTTCGACTCGTCGCTGTCGATCGGTGCGAGCTGGGGCATGCGCGATGCCGACAAGTCGCTGGTCGGCACGGTCAATGGCGGGACCGGGCAATCCTCGACCGGTGATGACGGGCGTTTGAATTTCAAGAAGGGCGAGACCTTCTCGAAGATCTTCAAAGGTATTCACGATCTTGAACTCAAGTACGGCGACACCGGTGTCTTCGTGCGTGGCAAGTACTGGTATGACTTCGAACTGAAGGACGAAGACCGCGAGTTCAAGCCGATCAGCGACAGCGGACGCAAGGAAGGTGCGAAGTCCTCCGGCGCACAAATTCTCGATGCATTCGTCTATCACAACTATTCCATTGCCGATCTGCCGGGCACCGTGCGCGCGGGCAAGCAGGTCGTGAGCTGGGGCGAAAGTACCTTCATCGGTAACTCGATCAACAGCATCAACCCGATCGACGTTTCGGCGTTTCGTCGCCCCGGAGCGGAGATCAAGGAAGGCCTGATTCCGGTCAACATGCTGTTTGGCTCCCAAGGCCTGACCGATCAACTGACCGTCGAAGGGTTCTATCAACTGGAATGGGACCAGACCGTTCTCGACAACTGCGGCACCTTCTTCGGTGTCGATGTGGCGGCGGACGGTTGCAACAACGGCTACACCGTTGGCAACCCGGCAATCGCACCGTTTGTCCCGCTGACCCAGGCTTTTGGCCAAGGCATTCAGGTGACTCGCGAAGGCGTGGTGATCCCCCGTGGCGGCGACCGCGATGCGCGGGATTCCGGGCAGTGGGGCACGGCATTGCGCTGGCTCGGTGACGACACCGAATATGGCCTGTATTTCATGAACTACCACAGCCGCACGCCAACGGTTGGCACTACCACGGCTGGCCTGTCGACGCTGGCGGCATTGCCGGGCATGGTCGGGATCGCCAATGGCCTGGCACCCGGCAGCGGTTCCGGCCTGGCGCAGAGCGTGATGCTCGGGCGCGGTGGTTACTACCTTGAGTACCCGGAAGACATTCGCCTCTACGGCGCGAGTTTCTCCACCACATTGCCGACCGGCACGGCATGGACTGGCGAGATCAGCTACCGCCCGAATGCACCGGTACAGGTCAACACCAATGACCTGACGCTAGCGCTGCTCAATCCGATTGCCGGTGGCGCTGCTTCGCCGGTCGCCACCACCCCGGGGGCGGACAACAAAGGTTATCGGCGCAAGGAAGTCACGCAAATCCAGAGCACCCTCACGCACTTTTTCGATCAGGTGTTGGGCGCGGAACGCCTGACCGTGGTCGGCGAAGCTGCGGTGGTGCATGTCGGTGGCCTGGAGTCGCGCAGCGAGCTGCGTTATGGCCGCGACTCGGTATACGGCCAATACGGTTTCGGTGGTGATACCGACGGTTTCGTCACCTCGACCTCGTGGGGCTACCGTGCCCGGGCGATCCTCGATTACGCCAACGTGATCGGCGGGGTCAACTTCAAACCCAACCTGTCGTGGTCGCATGACGTCGCCGGTTATGGCCCCAACGGCCTGTTCAACGAAGGTGCGAAAGCGATCAGCGTCGGCGTCGATGCCGACTACCGCAACACCTATACCGCGAGCCTCAGTTACACCGACTTTTTCGGTGGCGACTACAACGTCCTCGAAGACCGTGACTTCGTCGCCCTGAGCTTCGGCGTGAACTTCTGATCTGCCCGAGAAGGATGAATGCAATGCACAAAATGATTCTGCAATGTGGTGTGCTGGCCCTGAGTCTGCTGGCGGCCAACGTGATGGCTGCGGTGTCGCCGGAGGAGGCCAACAAACTCGGCACCAGTCTGACGCCGCTCGGCGCCGAGAAGGCCGGCAATGCTGACGGTTCGATACCGGCATGGACCGGCGGCATCCCGAAAAACGCCGGGGCGGTGGACAGCAAAGGCTTCCTCGCCGACCCGTTTGCCAATGAAAAACCGCTGTTCACCATCACTGCTTCCAACGTCGACAAGTACAAGGACAAGCTCTCGGACGGGCAGGTGGCGATGTTCAAACGCTACCCGGAAACCTACAAGATCCCGGTCTATCCGACTCACCGCACGGTCGCCGTGCCAGCGGAAATCTATGAGTCGGCCAAACGCAGCGCGCTCAATGTCACCAGCATTAACGATGGTAATGGCCTGGCCAATTTCACAGGCAACCGCTACTACGCCTTCCCGATTCCGAAGACTGGCGTGGAGGTGTTGTGGAACCACATCACCCGGTATCACGGCGGTAACCTGCGGCGCATCATCACCCAGGTGACCCCGCAGACCAACGGCAGCTACACGCCGATCCGCTTCGAAGAAGAGATCGCCGTGCCGCAACTGATGAAGGATCTCGATCCGGAAAAAGCCGCCAACGTGCTGACTTTCTTCAAACAGTCGGTAACGGCGCCGGCACGTCTGGCCGGTAACGTGCTGCTGGTCCACGAGACCCTCGATCAGGTGAAGGAACCGCGTCTGGCGTGGATCTACAACGCCGGCCAGCGCCGCGTGCGTCGGGCGCCGCAAGTGGCCTATGACGGCCCGGGTACCGCCGCCGATGGCCTGCGCACGTCGGACAACTTCGACATGTTCTCCGGCGCTCCGGATCGCTACGACTGGAAACTGGTCGGTAAAAAGGAAATGTACATCCCGTACAACAGCTACAAACTCGATTCGCCGAAGCTCAAGTACGACGACATCGTCAAGGCCGGCCATATCAATCAGGACCTGACCCGTTATGAACTGCACCGCGTCTGGGAAGTGATCGGCACGGTCAAGCCGAGCGAGCGGCACATCTATGCCAAGCGTCACATGTACATCGATGAAGACAGCTGGCAAGTGGCGCTGGCAGACCACTACGACGGTCGCGGGCAACTGTGGCGTGTCGCCGAAGGTCACGCTCAGTACTACTACGATCACCAGGCGCAGGCCTACACACTGGAAGCGCTCTACGACATCATTGCCGGTCGCTACATTGCCCTGGGAATGAAGAACGAAGAGAAGCACAGTTTCGAGTTCGGCTTCGAAGCCAAGGCTGCCGACTACACGCCAGCGGCCTTGCGCGCAGAGGGCGTGCGGTAACGGTTGTGATACACAGGCGAGGCAAAAGGCGACCGCTCGGTCGCCTTTTTTATGGACACCAATCAGCGCGCTGAATACTCGTCAACAAGTGCAGGGGAGAGGGCTAGGGTGAGGGCACAACGATAAAAAGGCTCACCCGATGACCGCTATGACTGCCTGTCTGGATCGCCCCGGATTCTTGCCCAGACTTTCTTCCCATCATCAACTTCGGCCTCGACTGAGTGAGCCGCTACTGACATCGGTGGCGCGGATCAGGCTGATCTGCGCGCCGCCCGGCAGTGGCAAAAGCGCGTTGCTCTCCGAATGCTTGTCACAGGCACCGGCACACTGTGTGGTGCACTGGCTGCCACTGATGGGCGTGTCGTTGAGTACGGAGGAGTTCTGTCAGCGGCTGAGTCTGGCATTGGGGCTGGCAGCAATGGATGAGGCGCAATTGGCGGCGGCACTGGCACGCTGGTCAGCGCCCACCTGGCTGTTTATCGACGACTATTGTCGGCTCCCCGACCCGGCTCTCGATGCATTGTTGGACCGCTTGCTGGCGCTCAGCAGCCCGGCATTGATCTGGTGGATCGGCGCGCGTCGACGCCCCCAGTGCAATTGGCCACGGTTGCTGCTGGACGACGAATTGTTTGAATGCGAAAGCGCGACGCTGGCGCTGACCCCGGAAGAAATCGCCCAGGCGTTAAAACACCTGTCAGCGGAGCAGGCTGCCAGTGTGGCCGCGCGGATTGTTCATCGAACCGGTGGATGGTGCGCCGGGGTGCGCATGGCGCTGCTGCAAAAATGCGACTGGTCGCAGACCCTTCAGCCGCAGCAACGGGTGGAAACGCTGCTGGATTATTTGCAGCATGAATTGTTCAGCGGCCTGACGCCGGAGTTGGCCGAGGTCTGGCGGGTACTGGCGAATCTGCCGCGCTTCAATGCTGAGTTGTGTGAGCACCTGTTCGGTGCCGGAGAAGGCGCGGACTACCTGCGCACCCTGCAAACGCTGGGTTGCTTTATCGAACCATGGAATGACTCGTCCCAGTGGTTGCAGATCTTTGCACCTTTGGCTCAAGTGATGCGCGATGAGCGCTGGCCTGCGGCCCGCTCATGGCATCGTCGGGCATGCCAATGGTTCGCCGCTGCCGGGGATTGGCGCTCGGCTTTCGAGCAGGCGTTGCTTGCCGAGGAATTCGAAACGGCAGTGAGTCTGTTGCAGCACTTCAACTTCGAGCATCTTTTTGAAGAGCAAACGGTGGTGCTGTTGTTGCGCCTGCATGAATCTCAGGGCGAAGGAGTGACCTTGGGATCACCGCAATTGGTTGGGCTGATTACCGCAGCTCTTTTGTTTGCCGGCCGTTTTGAACAGGCCACGCAGTGCATCGCGCACCTGGCGAGGTTCATGCCGCAACCTTCGGCGGCACTGGAACGACAACTGATTGCACGCTGGCAAGCACAACAAGGCTGGCTGATGCATTTGCAGGGGCGTATGACGCCTGCGCGCGAACTTTTTCAGCAAGCTCTGGAAGCGCTCGATGGCGATGCCTGGGCCACAAGGCTGCTGTGCCTGTCAGGGCTGACTCAACAAGCCTTGCTCTGTGATGAACTCGAACAAGCGCACGCCATCAGTCGCGAAGCGTTGTGTCTGGCGCGGGCACAAGGCTCCTTGCTGTTTGAAGGCTTGCTGGAACTTGATCACGCGCAGTTGCTTGAGCAGCGTGGTGCTCCAGCCCGCGCTGACAACCTGCTACTGAGCATCGAGCAGTTACTTGGCCAGCGCGCTGAGCGGCCATCGCCGCTGCTCGGTCGTATCGCCCTGCGTCGTGGTCGATTGGCGTTGGTCATGGGGCTGGAGGAGCAAGCCGCCGTTCTGTTCAAACGTGGCCTGGAGGATTGTCTGCGCAGTCACGATAAACGGGTGTTGTTCGGCTATCTGGGGCTGGCGCAGATAGCGGCCAACCACTGTGAATACACGCAAGCATTCGAGCGCTTGCACGAGGCCGAGCGGTTGATGCAGCAGCGCAGGATTCCAGACACGGTTTACCGTGGTGTGTTGTTACAGGTCAGTAGCCAGATCTGGCTGCAGCAGGGGCGGGCGCAGTTGGCACATGAGGCGTTGAGCCGGGTGCTGCGCCACTATCAACCGCCGAACGCGTTGCAGGCACCTCCGGCGACGATTCAACTGATAGCGCGTATCCAGTATTTGCTGATATTGGCCACGGCATCTTTGCAACGCGGTAGTGATCTCCCGGAGCAACTTCAGATGTTGCTGGATAAAGCCCGCAAGTGCGGGGCGCAGACACTTGAGGCGGAGTTGCATTTTGCCCTCGCCGAAGTGGCATTGCTGCACAGCGAGTCGTTACGGGTGGTTGAGCATGTGGAATGTGCGTTGAAGATCGTCCGGCGCTCGGAGGCGCAATTGCTGATACGCCAGGTCACCCTGCGCTCGCCGAACATATTTGATCGGACAAATGTGCTGGAGGAAAAGCAGCAAGTTGTAGCCGAACCTGAAGCTGAAAGTTCACTGAGTCAGCGAGAGTTACAAGTCTTGGTGTTGATTGCGGCAGGTGATTCCAATCAACAAATCGCAGAAAAACTTTTCCTTTCATTGCATACCGTTAAAACTCATGTCCGAAGGATCTATATAAAATTGGGGGTGATGCGTAGAACGCATGCGGTGGCCAGGGCCAGAACATTGGGTTTGATGTAGGTGTGAGGTTGTTAGATGTTTGTAGTTGTAACTTAGGGGGTTGTTGGTGTTGTAATTAAACACTGTTGGAAACAGTGCGGTGGGTATCTTTTTGTTCTGGATCTGAATTAGCTTGATTTGGCGAGGCAAGTTGTAATTGGTCACTTGTCATTATCAAGCTGATAGAGATTCCATTATGGAAATTAATAAAGAAGCCGAAAGCCAAAGTCTGCGTGAAGTGGGGAAAGCCCTGGAAAGTATCTCGCAGGAATTGAAGCGTGTTCCGTCATTTTCAGTGGTGGTGCAGGACACTTTGCGTGAGGCGTTATGGAAGGTATCCGAAGGTGTGCGGCTGAGCAGCCTGTTCGTCAATGTCGTGGCGGGCGCCAAACCGAAAAATAAACAGCCGGTCGGGCGGTTGCTGGATATCGCGCTTGAGTGCCTGCAAAGTGGTCGGCCGCCAAACTATGATGTCAATGATTATGGTGTATTCGATCACCCGAATTTTACCAGCCGTGAAGACATTCTTACGCAAGTCCCGATCTCGGCTATTGAAAAATCAGTAGCAGATTTGCTGAAGAAACTGGCGGTTGATTACACGGCAACTGTGCGGCAGTACTGGGAAAACCCGACCGTTCAAAAAGCAGCTGGGGCTTATCCTCAGTTGTCGCGAAAGTCTGCTTTAGGTTTGCTCGAGGCTAGCCTTTTCGCTCGTGAGTTGGAGGCGCTGACGATTCAAGGGGTCATTACTCAGCAACAAAGCGCGCTGATCAGTACGACCGTACAACCCAGTCTGACCGGTACTTGTTACGGGGTTTTCATTGAAGGTCAGAATGGCAAATACATCGAGCAGAACGCGATGTTTGTATTGCCCCTTACAACCCCTGTCTATGAGCAGTTGATTCCCGGTGAGCAGGGCGCTGTCGTACTCTACTGCGCGAATCGTGGTCTCGAATTGTTTTCTTCCATTTGGAAGCTTGAACAAGCGTTGTTGAGCCGACTGGGCTCCGCGGAAACTCAGGAAGAGTTTCTGCAAACGCTGTCGCTCAGTGAACGCGTTGGGTTCGCCTACGTCCCTGCTATTCGTTTTTTGAAAGTTCGTGCGAATTTGTTTGAGAGATTCGTTGATAAGCGGATTCAGACGATGTACAGCGACATCACTGGGTATCTAGAATCCGTCGGCAAGCCAGACTCGGAGTTTGATAAAATTGTTGTCGCCGTAGAGGCCGCACAATCGTTGCCCGATTTGAATCGTCAGGCCAGAAAACGCCAGGTACAACTGATTAAGCATGTCGAGCGGAATGCTTGGCCGCAATGGTTGAAAAGCACTTCCGATGTCAATCAGGAAGTGTATGTTTCCCTGCAAAAAGAGCTGCTTGAAGCCGAAGTCAAACTTCATGAGGTCACTCACGGAGTTGCTTCGCTGAAAGACTACGCGCGGTTGGCCGTAGAGGACTTCATATCGCCGGGTAAAGATGAGCGTATCGACCCGGACACTGTATTCGTGAAAGTCACCCATACCGTGCCTCTGGCGGATGGAAAAAAGGTGGAACTCACCGAGCGCAAAACGCTGACTCAGGCCTTTATGCAAGGTGCTCATGATCTGGCAGGTCAATATCAGATCGTTCCGGAGGTCCCCTCCAGTCTGCCAAAGTTGAGTCCATCGAACATCCTGCGTGCCATCAAGTCGTTGGACGTTCGTGTTGCCTATACCACGGCTCAACGTCTTCTGTATTCGCAAGCCGAAGTTACCGAGTCGCTGCGATTGGTCCTTAGCCGTAAAACAGCGCTGACCCTGTTCGCGGCGATTCTGCAGAAACACGTGGGACCTTCAGCTCATAAATTGGTGATGGGTTATAACCTCGGCGATACGTCCATTGAAACGCTGGGCGTGGCGCTCAAACACTGGTTCAAGCCTTTCAATGGTTTGCTGGTTTATCGCAGGAAAGGTGTGGCAGCCGATCGCAGCGCGCATGTCCTGCATATACCGGGTTCGCCAGCCGGGCAGGAGTGGTTTGAGTTCACCGACCTGAAAAGCCTGCAGCAAAAGTTGGCGCAATGGGCGGCCAAGGCTGAAACCTGGGCGTACTTGCTGAGTCAGGCACATGCCAGCGACAGTGCGCAGATGCAAAGTGATTATCTGAGTCTAAAACCATTTGCGGTACTGAATGAATGGTGGTGGTCGAAGATTAAGTTGGTCGATTTACCCGAAGCGGAGCCTTTGTTCGGAACCGTTCAAAATCACATCTTGTGGAGTATCGATCAAACCGAGGCTGCCACCCCTCAATGGTACAGAAAGGCCAGCTCGAGCGATCAGCACCTACTCAATCGTCTGAACGCTGATTTCAAGGCTATTCATCATCATTCCCGGGAAATGCTGGCGGTCGAGCCGTTCAAACAGTTTGCCTGCCATTTGGTGAAGAAGGAGCTGAAGCAGTATTTTGCCCGGACAGGTTTATCTGTGGACATTAACCCTGACGAGGTATGGGTCAAATTTCACGCAGACTCGAAGATCAGCCTGACCGATCTGTTTATTCAGTGGCAAAAGTGGCGCAGTGACGTAAGTGCGTTCGAGAAATTTTTCACCTGGGTGAACCCTCAATTGGCCGGGATTGAAAATTTGCGAGAGCAACTCAGACAGGCCACCTTCTGGACGTTTACCGGACAGCCCATTGCCCAACTGAATGCCAGAGTTATCAATGATCTGATCGATCTGAGGCCCGGTGAAAAGTATCTTCAATATCTGAAAGATAAATTCCTCAATGCGTCCGACATTGACTTGAAAGCAAGTCTGTATCGAAAAACAAAACAAAATGAAATGCTCCGGACCGCGTTGATTCAGAAAATCAAAGGCGAGCTCTCCCTCGACCAATTCAGCTGGTTGCAGGGACTCATTAACGGATTTGATCGCGATCTGCCTCGTCAGGGCATCATCACCACGGGTGGGATGCCGGGCATTGGCGTTTACGAGTTCACTCTCAGGGGACGCGCCCTTGTCGGGGCTTACGTTTTTGGGCGCAAAGTCAGCGGGCGTGATGAGTTTTTTGTCTATATTCCCGATACGCCTGATGGCAAGGATTTCTTCCCTGTCCAGGAACTTGCTGGTCGATTGAAAAGCGTGGCCTTCAACAAAAAGGTCTTGAGCCTCGCTCGTCTGGAACATCAGCAGGCAGTGAAAAACCTCCTGGACACTTACTGGGACTCGAACCCGGTAGCGACCAGCACTCCGGAATTGACCAACAGTTATCCAGTACTGGCTTTCAAACAGGAGTACCTGGCTAAAATCGGGCAACTCGTCGCTGATGTGGATTTTCAGACGAGCAGTTATCTGGAAGCGCTGTGGAAGGATGTGAGGGTACTGGCCGAATTTGCCCTGGATGTAGCTTCGATGTTCATTGCGCCACTTGGCCTGGCACTGACCGTACTGCGCATTACTCAGTCGGTTGTGCTGGGCATTGTGGCTTCCAGTCAGGGCTCCGATGAGGCTGCGAACGCACACTTTGCATCGGCGTGGCGAGGGGCGATTCTGTTGTACGTTGGCAAAGTGGCGGCGATCGGCACGCCCGTGAACCCGATTGCTCTGCTATCGAGCGTCAGGGATTTCGCCGATGTGATGGCAGGCGTCACCGGTGTTGAAGTCAGCATCAACTACGTGACAGCAATCACCGCACCTCCTGCGGTCGTGAACAGCACCACTCGTCTGCTCAACTGAGAGATGAAACTGCGCGAGTAACGGCCCTCGTTACTCGCTCGATTGGCGCCATTCAGCCCTGCAGAGGTTCATAACCCATCCGCCAACTCACGGCCCGCGTCGCCGCCAGCAACCGCTGCGCCGCCGGGCCGTTTTCGTCGGCGTGGAACAATGAAGTGGGGCCAACGATGGTCAACACGGCGGCGACCTGGCCGACGGCGTTGAACACCGGGGCGGACAGCGCATCCACACCCGGCATCAGCAGGCCATGCACATGATGCAGACCGCGTTCGCGGATCTGTTCGCACAGGGTTGCGTAGGTTTTTTCATCCTTCAATGGATGATCCACAGCGGCAATTTCCTGCTCGCGCAACTCATCGGTTTCCCGATGGGGCAAGTAGGCGCTGAACACCAGTCCAGTCGATGAACTGAGCAGTGGCAACACTGAACCCAGTTGCGTCACCACCGTCACCGCGCGCACCGCCGGTTCGATATGCACCACGGTCGCGCCCTGATTGCCCCACACCGCCAGAAAGCAGGTTTCGTTGAGTTCGTCGCGCAGTTCGGCCAACGGCAGGGCGGCGACTTTCAGCACGTCCATACTGTTGAGTGCGGCCAGGCCTACACGCAAGGCTTCGCGGCCGAGCCCGTAATGGTTGGTAGCGGTGTTCTGCTCGGCGAATCCTGAAGCGATCAACGCTTGCAGATAGCGATGAACCTTGCTCGCCGGCATCTGCACATGTTCGGCCAGACGCGACAACGAAGTGGACGGCGACAACTCGGCCAGAGCCTTGAGGATGTCGGTGCCGACTTCGGCGGAGCGGACTTTCTGTTTGCCGTTGCTGTCGCTGGTTTTTTCCATGGTGCGGCCGGGTTCCGAAACGAATGGGCGTCTTTATAGCTTGACGCTGGATAGCGAGCAAATTACGTTATGCGTAATCGAATTACGATAATAACAACCCCGGCGTGCCGAAACCTCTGAGCCAGAGCGATGGGCCACTGCCGACTCCCTGTTCAGGAGGCTCCATGAACCCCGATTCAACCGCCCAGGCGCTGGCGTATCAGTCCGGTTTCGGCAACGAATTCAGCTCTGAAGCGTTGCCCGGCGCGCTGCCCGTTGGCCAGAACTCCCCGCAAAAAGCCCCCTACGGCCTCTACACCGAATTGTTTTCCGGCACAGCATTCACCATGACCCGCAGTGAAGCGCGGCGCACCTGGATGTACCGGATTCAGCCGTCGGCCAATCACCCGGCCTTCGTCAAACTGGAGCGGCAACTGGCCGGTGGGCCGCTGGGCGAAGTGACGCCCAATCGCCTGCGCTGGAACCCGCTGGAGATCCCGGCCGAGCCGACCGATTTCATCGATGGACTGGTGAGCATGGCCGCTAACGCGGGTGCAGAGAAACCGGCCGGCATCAGCATCTACAACTATGTTGCCAACCGCTCGATGGAGCGGGTGTTCTTCAACGCCGACGGCGAATTGCTGCTGGTGCCGCAACTCGGTCGTCTGCGCATCGCCACCGAATTGGGTGTGCTGGAAGTCGCGCCGCTGGAAATCGCCGTGCTGCCGCGCGGCCTGAAATTCCGTGTTGAATTGCTCGACCCACAAGCGCGCGGCTATGTTGCCGAGAACCACGGCGCGCCGCTGCGTCTGCCGGATCTGGGACCGATCGGCAGCAACGGTCTGGCCAACCCGCGTGACTTCCTGACCCCGGTCGCCGCTTACGAAAATCTGCAGCAACCGACCACGCTGGTACAGAAGTTCCTCGGTCAGTTGTGGGCCACCGAGCTCAATCACTCGCCGCTGAACGTGGTCGCCTGGCACGGCAATAACGTGCCGTACAAATACGACCTGCGCCGGTTCAACACCATTGGCACCGTCAGCTTCGATCACCCGGATCCGTCGATCTTCACCGTGCTGACTTCGCCGACCAGCGTGCACGGTCTGGCCAACCTCGATTTCGTGATCTTCCCGCCGCGCTGGATGGTCGCCGAGAACACCTTCCGTCCGCCGTGGTTTCACCGCAACCTGATGAACGAATTCATGGGCCTGATCCAGGGCGAATACGACGCCAAGGCCGAAGGCTTCGTGCCCGGCGGTGCCTCGCTGCACAGCTGCATGAGCGCCCACGGCCCTGATGGCGAGACTTGCACCAAAGCGATCAACGCCGAACTCAAACCGGCGAAGATCGACAACACCATGGCCTTCATGTTCGAGACCAGTCAGGTGCTGCGCCCAAGCCGCTTCGCCCTCGACTGTCCGCAACTGCAATCCACTTATGACGCCTGCTGGGCCACTTTGCCCGCCACGTTCGACCCGACCCGGAGATAACCCATGACGCAGAATTCCATCACCCGCAGCTGGGTTGCCTCGGCCAACGGCCACGCTGATTTCCCGCTGCAGAACCTGCCGCTGGGTGTGTTCAGCAGTAACGGTGCGATGCCGCGCGCTGGCGTGGCGATTGGCGACCATATCTTCGATCTGCAAGTAGCACTGGAAGCCGGGCTGTTCGACGGTGTCGCGCGCAGCGCTGTCGAAGCCATGCACGGCGGCCAGTTGAACGCATTCTTCGAACTCGGTCGTGAGGGGCGTGTGGCACTGCGCACCCGTCTGCTGGAACTGTTCAGCGAAGGCAGCACGCACCGCGGCAACATCGAAGCCCAAGGCGCGAAACTGCTGCCCCTGGCCGCCGATTGCCAGCTGCATCTGCCGGCACGCATCAGCGATTACACCGACTTCTACGTCGGCATCGAGCACGCGCAGAACGTCGGCAGACTGTTCCGCCCGGATAACCCGCTGCTGCCGAACTACAAGCATGTGCCGATCGGTTATCACGGTCGCGCCTCCACCGTGCGTGCTTCCGGTACCGACGTGCGTCGCCCTAAAGGCCAGACGCTACCGGCCGGTCAGACCGAGCCTGTGTTTGGCCCGTGCGCGCGCCTGGACTATGAGCTGGAACTGGGCATCTGGATCGGTCAAGGCAACGAGATGGGTGACTCGATCGCCATCGGTGACGCGGCTGATCACATTGCCGGTTTCTGCCTGCTCAACGACTGGTCGGCGCGCGATATCCAGGCCTGGGAATACCAGCCACTGGGGCCGTTCCTGTCGAAGAGTTTCATCACCAGCGTCTCGCCGTGGGTGGTCACCGCCGAAGCGCTGGAACCGTTCCGCACCGCGCAGCCGAAGCGTCCTGAAGGTGATCCGCAGCCGCTGCCGTACCTGTTCGATAAACGCGATCAGGACGGCGGTGCCTTCGACATCGAACTGGAAGTTTTGCTGCTCACCGAAGCCATGCGCGAGCAGAACCTGCCGGCCCATCGCCTGACGCTGAGCAACACCCGCTACATGTACTGGACCGTCGCGCAAATGGTCGCGCACCACAGCGTCAACGGTTGCCAATTGCAGGCCGGCGATCTGTTCGGTTCGGGCACCTTGTCCGGCCCTGAAAACGGTCAGTTCGGCAGCCTGCTGGAAATCACCGAGGGCGGTAAAAAGCCAATCGAGCTGGCTTCCGGAGAAGTGCGTAAGTTCCTTGAAGATGGCGACGAAATCATCCTGCGTGCGCGTTGTGCCCGTGACGGTTTTGCTTCGATCGGCTTCGGCGAATGCCGCGGCAAAGTGCTGGCGGCGCGCTGACAGGAGCGGGTTATGGATCTCTATACCTATTACCGTTCGACTTCGTCGTACCGCGTGCGAATCGCGCTGGCGCTGAAGGGCCTCGACTATCAGGCGCTGCCGGTCAATCTGATCGCGCCACCCGGCGGCGAGCATCGGCAAGCGGCGTATCTGGCGATCAATCCACAGGGGCGGGTGCCGGCCCTGCGCACTGACGAAGGCGGTTTACTGATTCAATCGCCGGCCATCATCGAGTACCTGGAAGAACGTTATCCACAGGTGCCGTTGCTGCCGGAAGATTTGTTCGCCCGCGCGCAGGTGCGCGGTGTGGCGGCGGTGATCGGTTGCGATGTGCATCCGCTGCACAACGTCAGCGTGCTCAATCGCCTGCGCCAGTCGGGGCACGACGAGCCGCAGGTAGTGGAATGGATCAGTCACTGGATCAGCCAAGGGCTGGCGACGGTGGAGCAATTGATTGGCGACGAGGGCTTCTGTTTCGGCGAGTGGCCGTGCGTGGCCGATGTGTACCTGATTCCGCAGTTGTATGCAGCGGAGCGGTTCAATGTCTCGTTGGATGCCTACCCGAAAGTCCGCCGCGTTGCCGCACTGGCGGCTGAACATCCGGCGTTCATCAAGGCGCATCCCGCCAACCAACCCGATACCCCGTAATTCCCCTGTGGGAGCGAGCCTGCTCGCGAAGGCTGAGTGTCAGTCACCATTCATTTTGCTGACACAGCGCATTCGCGAGCAGGCTCGCTCCCACAGGGTTCGGCGTTGAACTACCCCAAAATCATAAAAACAAAACAGGTACCTTGCGATGCACAACCAGATTGCCAGCTTCCGGGCGGCACTCGACGCCCGTCCTGTGTCCCGTTATCAGTGGTTGCTCTTGATCCTGCTCGCCTTGCTGCTGGTCACCGATGGCTATGACGCCCAGGTGCTCGGTTATGTGGTGCCCGCGCTGGCGCAGGATTGGGGTCTGGAAAAGTCTGCATTCGGGCCTGTTTTCAGTGCCAACCTGCTCGGTCTCACCCTTGGTTCACTGGCGGTTACGCCGCTGGCTGACCGCTTTGGCGTACGACGGATTCTGCTCGCTTGCGTACTGATCTACGCCACGCTGACCGTGCTGATGGTCTTCGCAGACTCGCTCAATACGCTGATGATCGCGCGCTTTATCTGCGGCATCGGCATGGGCGGGGCGATGCCCAGTGCTATGGCGTTGATGTCGGAATATTCGCCACCGCGCCTGCGCACCTTGATGGTGACGCTGGCGGCCTGTGGCTTCTCGTTCGGTGGCGCAGCCGGTGGTTTCGTCGCGGCAGGCTTCATCGACCAATTCGGTTGGCAAGCGGTGTTCCTCGCCGGTGGCGTCACGCCGTTGCTGCTGTTTCCGTTTCTCTGGTGGATGCTGCCGGAGTCGTTGCCGCGTTTGCTGCGTGATGCGCCACCGTATGCGCGACTGCGCAAAGTCACCGCGCGGATGTTGCCGGATTGGCAACCGCCCGTTGCCAGCCTCGAACAGAACGAGCGGGAGCAGGGCAGCAAACTGACGGTGGTCGAGTTGTTCCGCAATGGCTACGCGCGACCGACGTTGCTGATCTGGGCAACGTTTTTCGTCAGCCTGATTCTGTTGTATTTCATGATCAGCTGGCTGCCGACGCTGCTCCTGGAAAGCGGCCTGAAACTCAACGAAGCCAATCTGGTGACGTCGATGTTCCTGTTCGCCGGCACCATGGGCGCGATCTGCATGGCCTGGTTCGCTGACCGCTTGAAGCGCAAGGTGCGGTTGTTGTCAGCGGTGTTGGCAGGGGCGGCGCTGTGCACGATCCTGCTGGGGCTTAATCACGACAATCCGCGATATCTGGTCGCCTGCGTGTTCGCCGCCGGGTTCTGCATCATCGGCGGGCAACTGACGCTGAATGCGTTTGCCAGCAATTTCTATCCGGCGCATGTGCGTGCGACCGGCACCGGTTGGGCATTGGGCGTGGGGCGTTTCGGTTCGATTCTCGGGCCGCTGTTCGGCAGCCTGTTGTTGGCGATGCATATTCCAGTGGCGCAGATTTTCTTCTTCTGTGCGATTCCGGCGGTCATCGCCGCGTTGCTGATTATTCAGGTGCGTTCGCCCACCGACACAGTGCAATCTCCTGTGGGAGCTAGCCTGCTAGCGAAGAACGATAACGCGGTTTAACTGAAAGACCGAGCCGCCTGCTTCGCGAGCAAGCTCGCTCCCACAGTGATGTGTGCCGAGCCGATAATTTAGGTACACACCAAACCTGTGGGAGCGAGCTTGCTCGCGAAGGCCGTGTTTCTGTCACTACATTCGTTGCCTGACACACAGCCATCGCGAGCGTATTCAGTGGACGACGGAGTTGGGCGGCAGGTGGCTGAGGCGTTCAGTCAGGCGCAGGCGCTGAATCGGGTCGTCGCTGAGCATCAGCGCATGCTCCAGATCAAAGCGTTCGGCATTCGGGCAGTCGAGCCGCTGATAAAGACTGGCCCGTGCCAGGTAATCGACGGCGCCAGCGTCACCCAGTTCGAGCACCCGTTCGGCGTCGATCAGCGCGGCGATAAAATCATCATGAGTCAGGTGCAGCTGGCGCAGGTTGCGCGACAGGCGCTGGAGCATCTGCTTGGGGCTGGCGGTCAGCAGATGCTCGGCGGTCAGCTTCATGTTCGGCCCGTACTGGCGCTGCAACAGTTCGCGACAATCGTTTGGGTACAAACGCCGGCCGCCGCACGGATCCAGCAAGTGATCAGCGCCGGGCACCCGCAACAGGAAGTGTCCGGGGAAGTTGACCCCGACCAGCGGAATCTCCAGGCCACGCGCCAGCTCCAGGGCAATCAGCGCCAATGCCAACGGCTGGCCGCGACGGGTCTGCAACACCTTGTGCAACAGCGCTGCTTGCGGGCGCAGCGGCAGGAAGTGGTCCTGGGCAAAGCCCAGATCAGTCATGCGGCGCAACAGGGGCTGCGCCAGTTCACTGACCGGCAACATCGGCAAGCCGTAACTGACTCGTTGTTGCAGGTCTCTGAATTCTTGTAACAGCGCGTCGGGATCGACCGTTTTTTCGTGCTCGGCCGCCATCCACAGCGCGGCTTCGAACAGCGCGGGCGGTGAACGGTACAGGCATTCGAAAAAACGTTGACGCGCACTCATCGAAATCTCCGGGGAATGCCTCGTTTTAGCCCCGCCCGCAAGATTCGTCCAGTCCCCTGCTGCGCAGGTGTCGGGTTATGCCGCAAAACCGTTGTCGGCGCGGGCGCTTATTCCGGCGCGCTCCAGCAATTTTCAGGCGCAGGCCTATACTGGCGTTCTACAAGAAGTGATTCGGGAGCCCAACGATGTTTGCGCTCATGCAAAGCACTCGCCTGGAATCGCTGCACCTTAGCGTTGATCCGGTCACCGGGTTGAAGGCGGTCATTGCCATCCATAACAGTCGCCTCGGGCCAGCCTTGGGCGGATGTCGTTATCTCGCCTATCCCAATGACGAATCCGCCGTCGAAGATGCCATTCGCCTCGCTCAGGGCATGAGCTACAAGGCTGCGCTGGCGGGGCTGCCGCAGGGCGGAGGCGTGGCAGTGATCGTGCGCCCGGCTCATGTGGAAAATCGTGGCTCGCTGTTCGAAGCTTTTGGTCGTTGCATAGAACAGCTCGACGGTCGCTACATCACCGCCATCGACAGCGGCACCTCGGTGGCGGATATGGATTGCATCGCCCAACAGACTCAGCACGTCACCAGCACCACCTCGGCCGGCGACCCCGCTCCGCATGCCGCGATGGGTGTATTTGCCGGCATTCGCTCAACGGCCATGGCGCGGCTGGGCAGCGACAACCTCGAAGGCTTGCGCATCGCGATTCAGGGCCTGGGCAATGTCGGCTTTGCTTTGGCCGAACAACTCCATGCCGCCGGGGCTGAGTTGCTGGTCAGCGATATCGATCACGGCAAGGTGCAACTGGCGATGGAACAACTCAACGCTCACCCGATCGCCAACGACGCGTTGCTCAGTACGCCGTGTGACATCCTCGCGCCGTGCGGTCTGGGCGGGGTTTTGAACAGCCATACCGTCACGCAATTACGCTGTTCGGCAGTGGCAGGCTCTGCCAATAACCAGCTGACACATCTGGATGTGGCCGATCAACTGGAACGGCGCGGGATTCTGTATGCGCCAGACTACGTGATCAATGCCGGTGGCTTGATCTACGTCTCGCTGAAACATCGTGGTGAAGAGTTGTCGACGATTACCGCGCATCTTTCGAAAATCAGCTCGCGGCTGACTGAAGTCTTCGCCCATGCGCAGGCGGAAAAGCGTTCGCCGGCGCGGGTGGCGGATGAGTTGGCGGAGAAAGTTTTGTATCGCTGAGTTTCACAGGCATGAAAAAGGCCCTGAGCCATTCGACTCAGGGCCTATTCAATTCGGTCATTGCTTACTTAGCCGCTTTTGCCGCTTTGGCTGGCTTCGCCGGCGTTTCCGCAGGTTCTGCAGCTTCGGCATTATCGACCGGTTCGGCCGGTGCATTGAGCAGTTCGGACAGTGCATCCGGCTGGCTCTTGAACGCCCGGGCGAACACATCGCGATTCTTCGCCATGTAGATCCCGGCTTCTTCCACTTGCTGTTCAGTCAGGGACGGAACGGCTTTTTGCAGGACATCGGCCAGATATTCGGCCAGTTCGAGCATTTTGTCATGACGGTCAGCTTCGGCTTTATCCATGAACAAGCGCTCCAGATCTCGGCTGCTGCGGTATACCACTTCGACGGCCATTCACCACCTCACATGCCTTCACATTAAGTTGTCTTGACGACTACTGTATCCATATACAGCGAAAAGGATAAGCGAATCCCTGCGCCATGGGTAGTGGCTTTTCAATGTAGACCGGATTTCGGGTTTGTCAGTTGGATCGTGTGAGGCCATTCGCGAGCAAGCTCGCTCCCACAGGTTCTGCGCCAACCTGACACCTGCGACCAAACGCCACGGCGCGGGTTTGGCGGCGGCTCGCCATGATGGCGTGGCCTCTTTTCTGCATGAAAACCGTTACGTGCAGAAAACCGTCACGTCCGACACGCATCATCCGCTCGCATTCGAGCTAAGGAACATCATCGTGAAAATCAACTGGGCCGAGAAACTGCGGCAAAACGTGCATCAACTGGCCGAGTCCCTGGGCAACCTGTTCGTCGAAACCTTCCACTATCTGGCGTTGTTCGCCATCGGTGCGGTGACGGCATGGGCGGCGGTGATGGAATTTCTCGGGATGCTCGAGGAAGGCCATATCAAGATCGATGACATTCTGCTGCTGTTCATCTATCTCGAATTGGGGGCAATGGTCGGGATCTACTTCAAGACCAACCATCCTGTAACTAACATTTTTTCTCAGTGTATGATTTTTCTAAAACCCAAGAAAAATCATTGGCTTATGGCGTAGGCTTTCTTCTTTTTTGTTCTGAAATGCTGTGTTGATTTTTTCTGCCGATTTCGGCGTGTGCGGGGAGAGTGGGTATGAAATGGGCTGATCGGATGCGCGTGAGGGTTCATGCTGGGGCAAACAGCCTCGGAAACCTTGGGGTTGAGCTGTTTCATTATCTTGCGCTTTTTGGGATTGGTGCGATCACAGTTTACGCAGGCGTCACCACCTTCATCGAAATGCTTCATCAGGAAAAAATCAGCGTCGATGACATTCTGCTGCTGTTTATCTATCTCGAACTGCTTGCTATGAGCGGAATCTATTTCCGCACAAATCATATGCCATTGCGGTTCCTGCTTTACATTGGCGTGACAGCCCTGATTCGACTGCTGATTAGCGATGTGTCGCATCATAAATCCCCGGACGAGGGCATTCTTTACCTCACTGGTGGTGTGGTGCTCCTTTCCGTTTCGATTCTCGTGGTGCGATATGCCTCGGCCCGATTCCCGTCAGTGAAAGAGAAGACAGACTGAAAGCCCACTAAATGATTCAGGCCGCTTTCGAGCGGCTTTTTTCGAACGTATCAAGCATATGCTGCGGCGTCAGAAGGACTCAGATGCAGGCGAGGGGAGCGATTCAGGCGCACATCTGTAGCACGGGCGAAGAGGTGAACCGGTGGCGTGCTTGGGCTACAAGGCTCCGAGTGATCCAACGCCGCTGTTGCGTGAGCATACGCCGTCACGCTACGAGATCTGATTCAAGTTTCGTGATTAAAAATTGCTCAACCTTCATCCGCTTCATTTTCTGGCTCATAGTCGTAATCAGCCAGATTGGCTGACACTTCACCAAGCTCCAGCTCTCCTAACCCTTTGGTGCCAACCAATAATGCACTTTTTATTTCGATGCTGAATTTGATATCACGTCCAGAAACGTCGTATTCTTTTCTGTGGTTTCCACTTGCTGTGCCAGAAAAAGTCACGCTCAGTCCATTTTCAAAAGTGATGTCCTCCAGATCGTCAATCTCAACCTCGTCGAAAATAGTATCCGACTCTGCGATTGGGCCTGATAGTTCCTCGCTATTCAGCAAGTCATATCGCATGTTGTTACATGCTTCCCGATAAACTTCTTCGACTTTATCTTTTGGGAGTAGCTTAAAATCAAGATTGTCGAAAATCGAGATCACGTGGTCGAATAGCGATTCTGCGTCTAAGTCCTCGTTTCTGGAACCTTCATTTTGGACTATGGTTTCCAGAGTCGTTGCAAATTCATCTCGGTCATAATAGATGTATGCAACCTGTGCCAAGGTTTTATTATTAAAGCTTTCGTCATGCACGAGTGTTTTGAAGCTTTTGTAGCCGAAAATCATTGCTACAACTTCTCCAAGACCTTCCAGTGATAAATAAATATCTTCATTTTTGAGGCTTTCTTCTAACGTTTGCATAAGAGCATAAGCTGATGGGAAGCGATTTGATGCTTGCGCTGATTTCAGCTGCGCGCTTGCTAAACTGAAACGTTGTTTTTCAAGCTCTGCATTTGCTTGCTTTTTCTCCTCGTCGAGTGCAGCTTGACTTGCTCGACTTTTCGCCTCTGCGGCTACAGCCGCAGTAACCTCTAACTCCGCTTTCGCTTCAGCGGCTGCCGAAGCCGCTGCATCAGCTTTTTCCTTAAATCGAGCCGTTCGGAGTTTCAGTTGCTCAATTACCTCTTTTCTACGTTCAATATCTAAGCTAACGTTCTCTTCCAAGAACTTCTTCTCGGGATCAGCTAAAAGTCTTTTTTTGTTTAGAGCTTCTTGTCGCTCGACCTTACTGATTTCTATTGCTACCGCTTGTTCGTGCAGGCGTTCGTTTGCGTATTTGAGTATAGATTTCAACCCCCATGACACCCAAGGAAAGGCAAATATGAATAGGGCTGTCATGAGGAGGGGGATTGCTACGAGCGAGTTGAATTCAAATAATTTCAACTCATGAAAGTGCTTACTTATCGCCGCGATTCGATCTGTGGCGGTTCCCTCGCCCCACACCAGCAGCGCTAAGCTATCCCAATTGCAGATTAGCCATGACCCGATGAAAGCGCCAATGAATGGGTCTTCAATTTTTGTTCTCGTGCTTCCAGATATTGACTCTAAAACATCGTCAATGAATTTCATTACGACTTTCCTGAAAATGGATGTGATTCTATTCTTAGTGATATACGAAAGCCCTCAGAGCGTGTTCAGAACTAAATACGAAAGCGTTCTGAACGCGCTAAGAACCACGGCGCGCTACGATGTGCTGGACTCGTGCTGATGGTGCGTTGCTGCGGCTGGTTTGCGCGGGTTCTTGATGAACATGGCTGTGCCGCCGTGACGCATATCGATCTCGAAAAGCTCTGACGTGCGAATGAGGTCGCCCAAAGTGCGGTGCCCATAGTTCACTGCTGAAAAGGAGCTGTTGTTGCGTATGAATTCCCCAACCTGGCTCAGATGCGACCACCCAGCGTCATCGGCAGTTTTCTCCGCAGCAGTCCTCAGCAATCGCACGAGAGATGTGTCGCTTCGCAGCTCGTTGCGGGAGCGCTTCGTCGATTTGGGTGGCTCACCCTCTGCAGCTTTCTCCTGATCGTCGCCCATCAGATTCTCGGTGTAGATAAACTGCGAGCAAGCATCCACGAACGGCTTGGGAGTCTTCGTCTCGCCAAAGCCATACACCGGCAGGCCGCTTTCCAGAAGGCGCAGCACGAGTGGTGTGAAGTCGCTGTCACTGGTCATGAGTGCGAAAGCATCGACGTTCTTGCTGTATAGCAAGTCCATTGCGTCAATGATCATCGCTGAGTCAGTGGCGTTCTTGCCCTTTGTGAACGCGAACTGCTGCATGGGGCGGATAGCGTAGGGGTGAACCTTCTCGACCCACCCTGCGAGGTGGGGAGAACTCCAGTTACCGTGGGCGTGCCTGATGTTCACCATTCCATACTTCGCAAGCTCGTCGAGCACGCCGCCTATGGCTGCATGGCTTACGTTGTCACAGTCAATCAGCAGCGCTATCCGTTTCGACTCCACGACGAATCCCTATCAGTCCTGATTGCGTTAACTATGTCATCAGGCCAGCATCACCCGCAAGGCTCTTGGGCGCAGTGCTGAACCGTTGGCTTGTGGAGCATACGAGGGACAGAGGCATTTTATGTCTGTATATTCATACAGGTGGTGGGTGCTTTCAGGCATTGGGGGCCTGTATACTGCGCTACGCAAAGCGGATGGATTACAAATATTCAGTTTTATAGGGAGTTTAAGATGCACGCTGGTTTTAATTTGGATGTTGATTTCAGTATTTGTGCTCATTATTATGCTTATGGAAAAGCAATTCATGATCAGCACAAGCGAACGGTAAACGATACTCTTGAGTCTTTCAAAAATCCGAAAGGCGGACTTTTCGCTGAAAAAATCGTAGCAGAATGGTTTCCCTTGGTAAGCGCTGATATATTTTTGTCCCACTCTCATAGTGATGAGGAAAGTATTATTGCTCTGTCTGGATGGCTTTATGAGACTTTCGGATTAACTTGCTTCATTGACTCATCAATTTGGGGGTATTCGGCAAAACTTCTAAAAATGATTGATGATGAATACTGCTACGATAAAGATCGTAAGGTTTACAATTACGATGATCGTAATAAGTCCACCAGTCATGTTCATATGATGTTGTCTACAGCTTTAACAAAAACGATGGACGCATGTGAGTGTGTGTTTTTCGTCAATACACCGAATTCGATAAAAATTGACCAATCCATTAACGGAACAAGCGCTACTGAATCACCGTGGATTTATTCCGAAATTGCTATGACCAAGCTTTTGAGGAAAAGAGAGCTTCGTGAACATAGGCGATTCACCGCTGAAGCGATGGATCGTGCTGGTAATGAAGATTTCAAGAAAAGTTTAGGAATTAATTACGATGTTGATTTGTCGCATTTGACTCAAATCAACAATGAAACGCTGCTAAGCTGGCGTGATTACTTTCGGCGCGAGAAACCGGAATATCCTCTGGATTTCCTATACTCTCAGAAAAATCAAGGAGCAATATATGGATAGTAAAATCGCACACTTAACATTCGTTCAGGGAGTTATAAGTCGCATGGCGGCAAACTCCTTTCTGGTGAAGGGGTGGACAATTGCGCTTGTAGCAGCCTTGCTTGCTATTGGAGCTGATAAATTGACCTTCAGTTACTTGACAATTGTCTTGGTCCCCGTAGCTCTGTTTTGGTGGCTGGATGCTTTCTATCTTCATCAGGAGACTTTGTATCGAAAGCTCTACGAAGTAGTTGCATTAAAAAAAGATCAAGATATTGATTTCAATATGAATGCCACAAGCTTTAAAGGTGAAATAAAATCATTCAAGAAGATTGCTTTAAGTAAATCTATTTCTCCGTTTTATTTTGTGGTGATAGGCCTTCTTGTTGTAATGTATTTTCGAGCTTGACTGATCAAAAATGAAAGCCCAGCACTTGGTGGGCTTTCATTGGTTTTTTGTTTGTAGAGTTATTGGTGTGAGGCTTTCACGTTAAAAAATTGATAAGATATTAGTATAATGCTAAAAAACTGTGCGCTGTTAGGGGCCAAAGCGTTCACCTCTCAGGTAGCATGGTGCGGCTTTTAGTGAGGTTTTAAAAATGTCTTTTTTGTGACAGCGCAGGATTTCGGTGTCGTCAAGACCAACCACATGCCGGTGCGCTTCCTGATCTACGTGGCGATCACCGCGCTGACCCGTTTGCTGATCTCCAACGTCTCGCACCACAATCCGCCGGACATGGGCATCATCTACCTGTGCGGCGGCATTCTGTTGCTGGCGTTCTCGATTCTGGTGGTGCGTTACGCCTAGTCACAATTTCCTTCGGTGAAGATCGAGAAACCGCAGCGCAAACTTGGTGCCGGTTCCAGCGAGCATCCGGAAGTCGAGAAGGGCGAGCTTTAAAGCCCGGCTGCTTGCCCGGGCTGGCCGATGACGCGTGGCGGTGGCGGGGTCAGCCCGTCGCCGCTGGTCATCGCTTCGAGGATTGCCATGGCGCTGTGGCCTTGCTCGATGGCAATGCCGAACTGGATGCTTTGCACCAGGCGCTTGAGGCGCGCGGGGTCGTTGCGCTGCTCGGCGCTGATCATGCGCTTGGCCACGATCCGGCCGCTGTTGGACAGGGTCAGCATGATGCTGCCGTCCAGGCCTTGAATGCTCAGGTTGATCTGATAGTCCGGCGCGAAGGCATCGGTAATGATCTGAAAAGGATTGTCCATGATGCGTCACCGCCTGATTGAACGTGCAGTTGTTGACCGGCCGTGATCGGGTTGGTTCGCCCAACCGGATCATCGGCCATTCCGTGGCCTGTATTTGTTGCTTCATGTAGAGCTGTCGAGTGAAACGAGGCTGCGATCTTTTGATCTTCGGTGTTTTGATTTCGATCATGAAGATCAAAAGATCGCAGCCTGCGACAGTTCCCACAGGGGAGTAGCAAGGGCTGTGCCGGGAAAATTGTCGAACAATGAACACGGGGATTAAAAAGGCGAGCCACGCGGCTCGCCTTTTTTAATGGCCCGTTTTCAGGGCAGAACCGAGTAGATGATCGCTGACAGTGCAATCAGGCCGATCAGCACCACAAACACGTTGGACACCTGGCCCGAATACTGGCGCAAGGCCGGCACGCGGCGGATGGCGTACATCGGCATCAGGAACAACAGGCAGGCAATCACCGGCCCGCCGAGGGTTTCGATCATGCCAAGGATGCTCGGGTTGAACGTTGCCACGGCCCAGCAACTGAGGATCATGAACACGGCGGTCGCACGGTTCAGCCAGCTCGCTGACATCACCCGGCCTCGGCTGCGCAGGCTTTTCACGATCATGCCCTGGAAGCCTTCACTGGCGCCGATGTAGTGGCCGAGGAAGGATTTGGTGATCGCCACCAGCGCAATCAGCGGCGCAGCGTAAGCGATGACCGGGGTCTGGAAGTGGTTGGCCAGGTACGACAGGATCGAAATGTTCTGCGCCTTGGCCGCTGCCAGATCCGCCGGCGACAGCGCCAGCACACAGCTGAAGCAGAAGAACATCACCGTGACGACCATCATGCCGTGAGCCATGGCGAGGATGCCGCTGGTTTTGCGTTCGGCCTGCTCGCCGTAACGTTGTTTCTGCTCAACCGCGAACGCGGAAATGATCGGCGAATGGTTGAACGAAAACACCATCACCGGAATCGCCAGCCACATTGTCTTGAAGAAAGCGGACATTGGCATGGCTTCTTGGGCACTGGCAAAAAACGCACCGTTCCAGTTTGGAATCAGGCTGAGCGCCAGTAGCAGCAATGCGGCAACAAATGGATAAACCAGCACGCTCATGGCTTTGACGATGACGCTTTGACCACAGCGCACAATCGCCATCAGACCGAGGATCAACACCAGCGAGAGGATCGCCCGTGGTGGCGGAGCGATGTGCAATTGGTGTTCGAGGAAACTGCTCAGGGTGTTGGTCAGCGCCACGCTGTACACCAGCAGAATCGGGAAGATCGCGAAGAAATACAGGAGCGTGATCAGCTTGCCGGCACCGATGCCGAAGTGTTCTTCGACCACTTCGGTGATGTCCCCGGAGCGCCCGGACAACACGAAACGGGTCAGCCCACGGTGGGCAAAAAACGTCATCGGGAAAGCCAGTACGGCGAGAATCAGCAAAGGCCAGAAACCGCCGACACCGGCATTGATCGGCAGGAACAAGGTGCCAGCACCGATCGCAGTGCCGTACAGACCGAGCATCCAGGTGGTGTCGAATTTGTTCCAGCCCTTGTGGGCCGTTTCTGCATTGCGTGTGCGGTCTACAGCGGGATTTTCGGCAGCAGGTGTACGTACATCGGTCATCGGTATCGCCTCGTTATTATTTTTGCTCGGGCTCACGGTTGGCAGGCGGCTTCGTGCGGCCTGCCGGGGCGGTCAGGGAATGGGCCTCAGCATTCCACCCAGTTCACAGCCAGGCCGCCCCGTGAAGTCTCTTTGTATTTGTCGTGCATGTCGGCGCCGGTATCGCGCATGGTGCGGATCACCCGGTCGAGGGAAATGAAGTGTTTGCCGTCGCCGCGCAGGGCCATTTGCGTGGCGTTGATCGCTTTCACGGCGGCGATGGCATTGCGCTCGATGCACGGTACCTGCACGAGGCCGCCGACCGGGTCGCAGGTCAGGCCAAGGTTGTGTTCCAGGCCGATTTCGGCGGCGTTCTCCAGTTGTTCCGGGGTGGCACCGAGCACGTCGGCCAAGCCAGCAGCGGCCATCGCACAGGCCGAACCGACTTCGCCCTGGCAGCCCACTTCAGCGCCGGAGATCGAAGCATTTTTCTTACACAAAATGCCGACAGCCGCCGCGCCCAGAAAGAAAGCGACGACATCATCGTCAGACGCGTCCGGATTGAATTTCATGTAGTAGTGCAGAACGGCCGGGATGATTCCGGCTGCACCGTTGGTCGGTGCGGTGACCATGCGCCCGCCGGCGGCGTTCTCTTCGTTGACGGCGAGGGCGAACAGGTTGACCCACTCCATTGCCGACAGCGTCGAACTGATCACGTTCGGCTTGCCGATTTCCAACAAGCTGCGATGCAATTTCGCTGCACGACGCGGCACATTCAGACCGCCGGGCAGAATCCCCTCGTGGCGCAGGCCTTGTTCGACGCATTCGCGCATCACCGACCAGATGTGCAGCAGGCCCTGGCGGATTTCCGCGTCAGTGCGCCACGCGCGTTCGTTGGCCATCATCAGTTCGGACACGCGCAGGTTGTGCTGTTTGCACAGCGATAGCAGTTCGGCGGCGCTGGAGAAGTCGTACGGCAACGCCACGTCACCGGCCGGGGCGACACCGGACTCGGCTTCTGCCGCTTCGATGATGAAACCGCCGCCAATCGAGTAATAGGTCTGCTCGAACAGCTCGGCCGTTTCGCCAAAGGCTGTCAGGGACATGGCGTTGGGGTGGTAGGGCAGGCTCTCGTCCAGCAGCAGGAGATCACGTTGCCAGTCAAAGGCAATTTCTCTCTGACCGGCGAGGGACAGTTGGCCTGTCTCGCGCAGTTGCTGGATACGTGGATCGATGGTCGCCGGATCGATGCTGTCCGGCCATTCGCCCATCAGGCCCATCACCGTTGCGCGGTCGGTGGCGTGCCCGACGCCGGTGGCCGACAGTGAGCCGTATAAACGGATTTCCACACGGCGCACATCGTTCAATAAACGTTGATCAATCAGCGCCTGAGCGAAGGTCGCGGCGGCGCGCATCGGGCCTACGGTGTGGGAACTGGACGGGCCGATGCCGACTTTGAATAGATCGAAAACACTGATAGCCATGCTAAACCCTTACAAGCAATGGAGTAGGAATCGCTGCCATTTTTTGTAGGACAAGCGCAATGTCGGCGATACTGCCTACCTCGGTCCAACGTGACTAACGAAACTTCCTAAGTAAGCCTTTAGCAGGACTAAACGATGAGCCGTCAATTGCATGCGCAGACCTATGTCTGGCTGCAGGTGTTTTCCTGTGCCGCGCGGCACCTGTCGTTCACCCGTTGCGCCGAAGAACTGCACATCACCCCGGGGGCGGTCAGTCAGCAAATTCGTCAACTTGAAGAACGACTTGGTTTCCGTCTGTTTCATCGGCGCGCGCGTGGTGTGGAGCTGAGTGCGGAGGGGCAGCGGCTGGCTATCACGGTCAACGAGGCGTATGGCAGCATTGATGCCGAACTACGTCGACTGGACGCCGGGATGATCAGCGGGATTTTGCGTGTGCGCTCGATTCCGTCGTTTCTCAGCAAGTGGCTGACGCCGCGCTTGCCGCGCCTGCAGCAACGCTATCCGGACATTCAGTTGCGCTTGGTGGCAGAGGACAGCAGCGTGCCCTTGCACGAAGGCGATTTTGATCTGGCGATCGATTTGAACGACGGCAGCTACCCGGGATTGTTATCCACAGCCTTGCTCGACGAGCAGATTTTCCCGGTGTGCGCACCGAGCCTGTTGCGCGGGCGACCACCGTTGCACGGACCGGCGGATCTGGTGCATTTCCCGGTACTGCACGACATCACCGCCTGGCGTGGCAGTTATGAATACGCGGAATGGGAATTCTATTTGAACGCGATTGGTTTTGAGGGCGCCGACGTACGGCGTGGGCATACCTTCAATCGCAATCATCTGACCATCGAAGCGGCGATTGCCGGCATGGGCGTGGCGATTGCCCGCCGCACCTTGCTTAACGATGAATTGGAGCGAGGGACGTTGATTGTGCCGTTTGGCCTGTCGGTGCCTAATCACAAACGCTATGTGTTGCTCTATGCACCGGGGGCTTTAAGCCATCCGGGTGTGCGTGCGGTGCATGATTGGCTGGTCGAGGAGGCGGGGATATTTCGCAGTTTGCACCCGTTGAACGACGGGCAGTTGTGAGCAAATTTTGCAACATTGCCAAGCGACCCAACTCCCGACCTTACCAGTGCTTTGCCCGGTTGTCCGGCTTTTTTTGCGAATGAATATTTATCTTTTTTCAGGGGTTGAAATGTTCGGCAGTCGGGCCGATTGTTGTAACCAGGAGGTCAGGAAATTCAACTCAAGGCCTCTCACGAGCTAGCTGAAATAAGGGATGAACTATGCAAATCCAAGTCAACAGCGATAACCATATTCAAAGTAGTCAACGACTGGAGGAGTGGGTACGTACAACCATTGAGAGCACGCTCGAACGTTATGAAGAAGACCTGACCCGTGTCGAAGTCCACCTGAGCGACGAGAACGGTGACAAACCAGGTCCCCATGACTTGCGCTGCCAACTGGAAGCGCGGCCAAAAGGCCATCAACCGATTTCCGTGACCCACAAGGCCGATTCGCTGGAACAGGCAATCGACGGCGCTGCCGAAAAACTCGAGCACGCCCTGGAGCATCTTTTCGGCAAACTGCGAGGTAAACCACGTGCCGCTGTGGTGCCATTTAGCAAGGCGAATGACGCTCTGCTGGAGGAAGAATTTCTTGAGAACGAACAGGCAGCGATCAACAGTTGATGCGCTGATTTCATAAGCCACCCAATGAGAACGGGCCTGCGAATGCAGGCCCGTTTTTGTTTGTGGCGAATTTTTGCGCAAGGCACAAGAGCGCGGCCCCTCACCCCAGCCCTCTCCCTCCGGGAGAGGGGGCCGACCGAGGTGTGTTGCGGGTTACATCGACCTGAAAGACCGGGTCGATTATGGATTCGACAAAGCACTTGCAGGTCGATGAATTTCTGAAGCATCCCCAAATCAGTCCCCTCTCCCTCAGGGAGAGGGCTAGGGTGAGGGGCTTCTCAATCCTCAGAACGCCACAGAAGTCTGCACATAAACCGTACGCGGCTCACCCACATACTTGCCCTTGTTGTTGTCATCAAACGAGCGCGTGAAGTACTGCGTGTTGAAAATGTTCTTCACGCCCACCGCCACATTCAAGTCCGACAACTGCGGACCGAAGTCATACCCGGCGCGGCTGCTGAACAGCATGTAACCGGGGATCTTGCCGGTGCTGCCATCGGCGCTTTCCTTCGAGGTGTTGGCGTTGTCGGCGAACTGGTCGCTCTGGAAGCTGCTGTCGAGATTAAGCTTCCACGGTCCTTCGCTGTAACCCACACCAATCGTGCCTTTGTGTTTCGACGAGAACGGCACGCGATTGCCCTTGTTCGGTCCATCTTCGCGGATAGTCGCGTCAACATAAGCGTAAGTGGCGTAGACATCGAAACCGGCCAGCGCCGGGCTCAAGTCATCCAGCGCGTAATTGACGCTGGTTTCGATCCCTTGATGACGGGTTTCGCCACGGGCGATCACCGAGTCGTTGGTCTGGTTGCTTTCGTACTGGTTGTCGAAGTTGATCAGGAACGCGCCGATCTCCGCGCGCAACGCGCCGTTGTCATAGCGCGTGCCGAGTTCCCAGGTGCGGGCCTTCTCCGGTTTTACTTCGCCGCTGGTCACCCGGTTGGGCATCTGGCTGTATTGCACACTGCCGAAGGAGCCTTCGGTGTTGGCGTAGAGGTTCCAGCTGTCGGTCAGGTGATAGAGCACGTTCAACGCTGGCAGTGCGGTGTTGTAGTCGCCCTTGTATTTGACGTTGGTCAGGTTGTTGGTCTGCTGCGATTCGATCATTTCGTAGCGCACGCCCGGGGTGATCGTCCATTTGCCGATGTCGATGCGGTCGTCGACGAAGAACGCATTGGCCTCGGTGCCGCCACGGGTGTCGCGGTCGTTGCGGCTGGCGGTGGTCGGGTATTGGTTGCTGCTGATCGGTGTGCGATAGCGCAGTTCGTGACCGGCCTCGTTGATGTAGCGATAGCCGACGCCGACTTCATGGCTGGTCGGGCCGAGGTCGAAACCTTGGGCGAATCGGGTTTCCAGGCCACGCACCCAATACTCGCGCGGTGACAGCGAGAGGAAGGAGCCCTGATCGAGATAACCGCTGCGCAAGGTCTTGGTGAAGAACGTGTTGGCGGTGAATTCGCGGCGATCTTCCTGATAGCGATAGCCGAAATTGAACATCGTGCGGCGGCCCCAGAACTGGTCCTTCGGGCGCGTCGATTGATACGGATCGGCGTCGTAATCGGCCACGTTCAGACCGCCGGGCATGTCAGCCTTGCCTTCGTAATACTGGGCCATGGCGTTGAAGCTATTGGCTTCGTCGAGCTGGTATTTGCCCTTGAGGATCAGGTCGTCGATTTCAGTGTCGCTGTGTTCGCGCCAGTCGCCGCCGCGCGTCCCGGAGTAGAGCAACGCACCGCCGAGGCCATTGGCGTTAGTGCCGCCGGCCAGCAGGTTGGCGCTGGTCTTGAAGCCATCGTGGCTCGACGATGGGCTGGTTTCCGTCTGGAAGCCACCCTTGACCGTTGGCTCGTCAGGAATCGCCCGGGTAACGAAGTTGACCACGCCGCCGACGTTCTGCGGACCATAACGCACGGCGCCACCGCCGCGCACGACGTCCACGGCATCCATATTGCCCATGCTGATCGGCGCGAACGACAGTTGTGGCTGACCGTAAGGCGCGAACGGCACCGGGATACCATCCATCAACACGGTCGAGCGGGCAGCCAGTCGCGGATTCAAACCGCGAATGCCGAAGTTCAGCGCCATGTCATGGCTGCCGGTGCCGTTGTTTTCCGGGGCGTTGACGCCGGGGATGCGGTTGAGCACATCGCGCGCCTGCGTCGCGCCCTGACGCTCGAATTCTTCGCGGCGGATCACATCGCGCGCACCGGGATGTTCGAACACATTGATCTGCGCAGCATCGCCGAGCCAGTCGCCGACGACAGTCGAGGTGTCCAGCTCTAGCGCGGCATCCGCCACCGGTTGCAGACTGAACGCGTTATTGCCCTCGGTGTGTGCTTGCAGACCGCTGCCTTCGAGCAATGCGTTCAAACCTTGTTCTACGGTGTAACTGCCTTCCAGGCCACGGCTTTGCACGCCGCTGGTGACTTGCGAACCAAACGAAATCAGCACGCCCGCTTCACGGCCAAACTGGTTGAGGGCGTTTTCCAGTGACGACGGCGCGATGTGATAAGCCTTGGCTTCAGCGGCCAGTGCGGCGGGCAGGGCGCTGAAACTCAGACTGGCGCCGAGGACGAGATTGCGCAGGCTGCGGGCCAGTGGCGTGAGGCGGGTGGGGTGCATGGTGGATGATCCTGAGAAGGTTGAATCAAGGGGGCTTTCCTTCTCTGTCACGCCAGATCTGAAAAACGGCTCATTTATTTTTGAGTTTTTTCAAACCCGTGCTTCGACGGTCACCCAGTAGCGGGTAAAGCGCCTCACCTTCACCGGCAAACTGATTTCCAGCAGATCAAGAATCCGCTCGCTGTCGTCCAGCGGGTAAGTTCCGGAAATCAACAGGTCGGCAACGTTCCGGTCGCAATTGAGCTGGCCGCGACGATAGCGGCCGAGTTCATCGAGGAAGTCGCCGAGACGCATATGCGCGGCCACCAGCATGCCGTCGGCCCAGGCGCCGCTGTTGGCTTCCAGCGGTTTGGCCTCGCTGACCGATGCCGAGGTGAAACTGAGCTGACGCGCGACCGGCAGCAACATCGGCGCGCGTCCATTACCGATCAGTTCGACGCGACCTTCGAACAGCGCAATCTGCGTGCGATCGGCAAACTGACGCACATTGAGGCGCGCGCCTTGGGTTTTCAGAAGGCCCTGAGCCGTGCGCACTTCGAAAGATTGCGCGGCCGTCAGGAGGATTTCGCCTTCGAGCAAGCGGATCAATCGCTGCGCACCGTCGACGTCCACGGCACTGGCGGTATTGAGTTGCAACTTATCACCGCCACCCAGGGAAATTTTGCGTCGCTGCCCCAGCGGGCTGCGGTAATCAGCGAGCAGCGACGGCACAGGATTGTGCTCGCGCATGCCCCACGTGACGGCTGAACCCGCGCCAAGAATCAGCAAAAGTTTCAGTGCCTGACGACGACTGCCGGACTTCGGCCCGTTCAACGCCGCGTGTGCCAGCGGCGACGACACACCGCGCAGACGCTGATTGACCCGCTGAATATGCTCCCACGCCCGGCGGTGTTCGCTGTGTGCCTCCAGCCATTGTTGCCAGGCCTGTTGCTGGCGCGGGGAGAGCGTGCCCTGCTGCATTTCCATCAGCCAATGCACGGCCTGCTCAGCCACTTGCGAGGAGAAATCCGGCGCGCGGTTCATAGGGCGAAGTAGCAGCGCATGGCAGCTTTGTTCAGGTGACGTTTGACCGTGGCCACAGAGATGTCGAGTTCAGCGGCGATCTGTGGATACGTCAGGCCATCGACCTGCGCCAGCAAAAAGGCGCGTTTGACCTGACGCGGCAAACCGTCGAGCAATTCATCCAGCTCCATCAGGGTTTGCAAGATGATCGCCTTGTCTTCTTCCGACGGCGCGACCATGTCCGGCATCTGCGCCAAGGTGTCGAGGTAAGCGCGTTCGACATCCTGACGGCGGTAATGATTGAACAGAACGCGCTTGGCCAACGTCGTCAGAAACGCGCGTGGCTCGATGATCATCGGCGGTTCGCGGGCGGTCAGCACCTTGATAAACGTGTCCTGCGCCAGATCCGCTGCGCTGTCCGGGCAGCCGAGTCTGCGCCGCAGCCAGCCGGTGAGCCAGCCGTGATGGGCCTGATAGAGCGATTCGACGGGATGGGCGGACGACAACGGTATTACTCCGGGCGCTTGGTGGCGCGGTAGAGAGTATGCGTTAGAGAACAAGAACTGTTCGCATTGTAAGGGGCGAAACGCTCAACCGGCAATCAGATGCTTTTGCGTATGAGAATATTTATCATTAATATTGCTCGCCTGTAGGTTCGGCTGATCGGCCGGACGTTTTTCGTTTCAGGGTCGAAACATGAAAGGCAAGCTCGCCACACTTCCCATGTCTTATCGTCTGGCCGTCACCTCACGGGTGTTGGCGGCGGTGTTTGGCGGCTATCTCGTCGCGGCGCTGGCCAGTGTCACCCTGACGCTGTGGCTGCCGTTGAGCCGCGCCGAAGCGGTGGTGACCGGCATGACCATTTCCTTTCTGGTCTATCTGGTGGCGGTGCTCTGGTGTTTCGCCTGTCGTACGGCGTGGTCGGCCTGGGTCGGTTTGCTGGTGCCAAGCGTGATTCTGGCGACCATCTCTGGCGCAGCACGTGGATTGGGCCTGGCATGAAAGAGGGCTTTCGTCAGGCGATGGCCTGGCTGCACACCTGGGCCGGACTGCTGTTCGGCTGGTTGCTGTTCGCGATTTTCCTGACCGGGACGCTGGCCTATTTCAAAGATGAGATCAGCCACTGGATGCAGCCGGAAATCCCCGCGCGATCGGTGAGTGCCGAGACGAGCCTGACGCTGGCCCAGGATTATCTGCAGCAACACGCGGCCGGCGCCTCACGCTGGCTGATCGATTTGCCTGATGCCCGAGATCCCGGCCTGACCGTGCGCTGGCAGCCAGTGCCGGCCAATCCCGGTGAGCGCGGGCGCTTCGAGTCGAAATCCCTCGACGCGCAAACCGGCGCCGAAGTGCAGGGCCGCGACAGCATGGGCGGCGAGTTCTTCTATCGCTTCCACTTCCAGTTGCAAATGCCCTATCCGTGGGGCCGCTGGCTGGCGACGATTGCCGCGATGGTGATGTTCGTTACGCTGATCACCGGGATCATCACCCACAAGAAAATCTTCAAGGACTTCTTCACCTTCCGCCCGCGCAAGGGGCAGCGCTCCTGGCTCGACGGGCATAACGCGGTGGGTGTGCTGGTGTTGCCGTTTCATTTGATGATCACCTACAGCAGCCTGGTGATTTTCATGTCGATGGTCATGCCGGCGAGCATCGTCGCGTCGTACGGCAGTGACGTGCGCACGTTTTATGACGAAGTTTTCCCCGCCTCGAAAACGCCCGAACGCGCCGACAGCGCGGCACCGTTGGCGGCCATGGCGCCGCTGTTGAGCAAGGCCAGCGAGCAATGGTCGGGCGGCCATACGGCGCGTCTGTCAGTGAGCAATCCGGGGGACGCCAATGCCACGGTGGTGCTGTCCCGTGCGGGCGACCGTGTGGTGCATGATTTCGGCCGCGCCGTGACCTTCAACGGGGTGACCGGGCAAATGCTCGGCAGCACACCGGAGCAGCCAATGGCGATGGCGGTGGGTGGTGCGTTCTATGGCTTGCACATGGGCCACTTCGCCGGGCCGCTCCTGCGTTGGCTGTATTTCATTTGCGGATTGGCCGGCACGGCGATGATCGGCACCGGGCTGGTGATCTGGTTGGGCAAGCGTCAACTCAAACACGCCAAGAGCGGCCTGATGCCGTTCGAGCTGCGGTTGGTTGAAGTGCTGAACATCGCCAGCATGGCCGGCTTGGTTGCGGCGGTGGCTGTATTTTTCCTGGCTAATCGACTGTTGTCAGTGAGCTTTGCCGAGCGCGCAGATTGGGAGGTGAATGCGTTCTTTATCGCTTGGGCTTTGAGTGTGCTGCACGCGCTGCTGCGTCCGGGACGAAAGGCCTGGGTTGAGCAACTCACCCTGAGCGCCGCCCTGTTTGTCGCGGTGCCGCTGGTCAATGCGCTGACCACCCCGTGGAATCTCGCCGTCAGCCTGATGCAGGGTGATTGGGCGTTAGCCGGGTTTGATCTGACGTGCCTCGCAACCGGTTTCTTCCTGGCTTGGGCCGCGTGGAAAATGCAGCGTGCCGGCAGCACCGTCAGCATTAAAAAGCCCCGCCGCGAACAGGCCCGGCCGATCACCCTTGAACAAGGGGCGAACTGATGCTCTTGCCCTTGTTGCTCACCTACACCGGATTCACCGCGTTGTGCCTGTCGATGCCTCGCCACCACGATGAATTGCTCGGTCACAAACCGTCCACACGTCGCCGTCAGGGCCTGAAAGTCGGCGGATGGTTATTGCTGTGTTTGTCGCTTTGGGCGGCGGTGAAGGCCAACGGCTGGAGCTTCGGCCTGGTCGACTGGTTCGCCGTGCTGATGCTCAGCGCCTTGGCGTTGGTCTTGTTGCTGCCGTATCGCCCGCGTTTCGTATTGGCGCTGGCCGGGGTCAGTCTGCTGGCCAGCCCGGTCGCCGCATGGGCGCAGTGCTGAAGTGCTGATCGGTCTGCCGCCGGAATCCCGCGACGACGAGCCGCGTGGGGCGCGTGCGCATTTTCTTCAGGTGTTCCTGTCCCAGCGTTCGCAAATGGAAGCGCTGGTGAACCGGCGCGTCGGTTGTCGGGCGACGGCGGCGGACCTGGTGCAGGATCTGTTTCTGCGTTTCTGGCGGCGGCCGCTGGTGCAGGTCGAAGAGCTCAGTACCTATCTGTTGCGCTGCGCCGGCAACATCGCCATCGATCATCTGCGCAGCGAAGGCACGCGCACGCGGGTCAACGAAGGCTGGCAACCGGACGAGCCGCACAGCCACGGCAGCGAACCGCAAGCGGCGCTGGAAGCGGGCAATGATCTGAAACATGTCGAAGCGGCGTTGCGCGCCTTGCCCGAGCGCACCCGGCAAATCTTTTTGCTCAATCGCATTCACGGCCGCAAGTATGCGGAAATCGCCAAAGCCATGGGCCTGTCCCAAAGTGCCGTGGAAAAACATATGATGCGCGCCCTCGAGGCCTGCAAGGCCAGCCTGCGCGAACCCGCGCCACGCCTGCCAGGGAAAGCACCGTGAAGCCCGCCGATTCCGTTATCCCCACGCCCGCGCAAGAGCAGGCCGCGTTTGCCTGGTTGAGCCTGCTGCATGATCGGCCGAGTGCCGGCGATCAACTGACCTTCAGCCAATGGCTGCGGGCCGATCCGGCGCACGCCGAAGCTTACGCACAGGCTCAGGTTGTGTGGGAGTTGAGTGAAGGCCCGGCGCGAACATTGGCCGATGAAGAAGCCTTCGCGTTGCAGGGGTACCTTCATGCGATGGACCGCCCGCGTCGTTCGCCCGTTTTGCGCTGGTCGGGCGCGCTGGCGATGGCCGCGTGTCTGTTGCTGATGGTCAGCCTCGGCACCGGGTGGCAGCCGCAGCGCTGGATCGATGACCTGGGCGCCGATTATGTCTCGGCACCCGGTGAGATCCGCACGGTGACACTGGCCGATCAATCGCAAGTGACGCTGGATGGCGACAGTGCGATTGCCGTGGATTTCAGTCATGGCGAGCGGCATGTGCAATTGCGTCGTGGTGCCGGTTTCTTCAGCGTCACACATACGGGGGATCCGTTTGTGGTTGCGGCGGAGCAGGGTGAGGCGCGGGTGCTCGGCACGCAATTCGAAGTGCGCCTGCAACCTCACGGTGCGCAGGTTACGGTGTTGTCGGGGCGCGTTGGTGTGACGGCGGATCGTGATGCTGAGCAGCAAATTCTTACGGCCGGGCAGCAGGTCGCTTACGGTGACGGTACGGCAGAAAAACTGCATACGGTGGACAGTGAGACGCAGTTGGCCTGGCGTCAGGGCTGGCTGACTTATTACAAGTCGACACTGGCTGATGTGGTGGAGGATTTGCGCCGTTATTACCCCGGGCGGATTGTGTTGCTCAACGATGAGCTGGCGGCGCGCAAGGTCAGTGGCAGTTTTCCGAGCAAGGATCCGCAGGCCGTGTTGAGTTCGCTGCAAGGGGTGATGGGGTTTGAGCAGCATCAGGTGTTGGGTCATCTGATTATTTTGCGTTGAGGCTGCTGGCCTCTTCGCGAGCAGGCTCGCTCCCACAGGGGAACGCATTCCAAATGTAGGAGTGAGCCTGCTCGCGATGGAGCCCGATCGAACACCACAAAAAATAATTTTCAAATGTTGGTGAGGTAAACCTCAGCCCCATCCGTGTAGTGACTGAAACTGCGAGTCATTCGCATCCGTTGCGGTTCTACACAGGTCATTGAGCAATGAAGTCCAGGGCAAAATCGGGTTCGGTCAAACAGTGGTTAAGCGTTTCGGCACTGAGCTTTTCGGCATTGGCGCTGTTGCCGCTGAGCGTCGCGCTCGCCGCTGAAACCACCAGCAGTCAGGCGCAAAAGCAGTTCAACTTTTCCCTGGCCGCCAAACCGCTGCCGCAAGCCTTGAGCGACTTCAGCCGCGTCACCGGGCAAAGCGTGGTCTACACCGACGAAGCGCCCTACGGCCTGACAGCTCCGGCCGTCAATGGCCAGATGAGTGCCGAACAGGCACTGCAACGTCTGCTCAGCGGCTCCGGCCTCAACTTCCGCCGCACCGATAGCCACACGCTGGCGCTGGAGCCTCAGCCTACTGAAGGTGCGCTGAATCTCGGCGCCACGACCATCACCTCGACCCGCGATGAATCGATGAGCTACCAGCCACCGGAAACCAGTTCGGTGATGCGCTCCTCAGCTTCGCTTCAGGAAGTCCCGCAAACCGTCAATGTCATCCCGGCGCAAGTCATCCGCGATCAGGCGCCGCGCAATCTGGATGACGCACTGGCCAACGTCAGTGGCATCACCCAGGGCAATACTTTGGGTAGCACTCAGGACTCGGTGATGACGCGCGGTTTCGGTGACAACCGTAATGGCTCGATCATGCGCGACGGCATGCCGATCGTGCAGGGCCGTGGCATGAACGCCACGGTCGATCGGGTTGAAGTGCTCAAAGGCCCGGCCTCGTTGCTCTACGGGATTCAAGACCCGGGTGGCGTGGTCAACCTGGTCAGCAAGAAGCCTGAACTTACTCAATACAATGCGCTGACCTTGCGCGGTTCGACTTACGGTGACGGCAAGAACGGCAGCGGTGGCACCTTCGACAGCACCGGCCCGTTGGGCGATTCCGGGCTGGCCTATCGCATGGTGCTCGACCACGAAGACGAAGATTACTGGCGCAACTTCGGCACTCACCGTGAAACCCTGATCGCCCCGTCGCTGGCTTGGTTCGGCGAGAGCACCAAGCTGTTGTTCGCCTACGAACACCGCGAATTTCTCACGCCGTTCGACCGTGGCACGCTGATCGATCCGCGCACCAATCATCCGCTGGACATCTCGCGCAAAGAACGCCTCGACGAACCGTTCAACAACATGGAAGGCCGTTCGGACCTGTATCACTTTGAAGCCGATCACGAAATCAACGACGACTGGAAAGCCCACTTCGGCTACAGCTGGAACCGCGAAACCTACGACGCCAGCCAGGTCCGCGTGACCGCCATCGACACCAAAAAGGGCACGCTGACCCGCAGCATGGACGGCACCCAGAACGCGATCAGCACCGACCGTTTCACCACTGCCAGCCTCGAAGGCAAGGTCAATGTGCTAGGCATGCAGCATGACCTTGTGTTCGGCGTCGATGACGAGTACCGCAAGATCTACCGCGAGGACTTGATCCGGCAGAAAAGTCTGACCACCTTCAGCTACGTCAATCCGGTGTATGGCCGCGAAGTCGCCGGTACGACCGTCAGCGCTCCCGACAGCGCGCAGACCGATGAACTGCGCAGCGATTCGGTGTTCCTGCAGGACTCGATTCACCTCAACGAGCAGTGGATTCTGGTCGCCGGCGGGCGCTTCCAGGAATACGACCAGTACGCCGGCAAAGGCGTGCCGTTCAAGGCCAACACCGACAGCAACGGCCAGAAGTTCGTCCCGCGCGCAGGTCTGGTGTATCGCTACACCGACGCCTTGTCGTTCTACGGCAGCTACACCGAATCGTTCAAACCCAACTCGACCATCGCCCCGCTGAGTGGCAGCAGCACCGTGCTCGACGGCAGCATCGCCCCGGAAGAAGCCAAGTCGTGGGAGCTGGGTGCGCGGCTGGACATGCCGGGGCGTGTCACCGGCAACATCGCATTGTTCGACATCAAGAAACGCAACGTGCTGGTGGCCAATTCCGAAGGCCCGACGACGATTTACAGTGCGGCCGGTGAGGTGCGTTCGCGCGGTCTGGAAATGGACCTGACCGGTCAGTTGAGCGACCACTGGAGCATGATTGGCAGCTACGCCTACACCGATGCCGAAGTGACCGAAGACCCGGACTACAAAGGCAAGCGCCTGCAGAACGTAGCGAAGAATTCCGGTTCGTTGTCGGCGGTGTATGACTTCGGCAGTGTGATCGGCGGCGATCAATTGCGCGTCGGCGCCGGGGCGCGTTATGTCGGCGAACGAGCGGGTAACGCGGTGAATGATTTTGATCTGCCGAGTTATACCGTGGCGGATGCGTTTGCCACTTACGACACCAGGGTTGAGGGGCAGAAGGTCAAGTTTCAGCTGAATGTGAAGAACCTGTTTGATCGCACGTACTACACCTCGGCGGCGAGCCGGTTCTTTGTGTCGATGGGGGATGCGCGGCAGGTTTCGTTGTCGAGTACCTTGGAGTTTTGAGAACAGTGAAGTTAATGCGCTTTTCGGCGGCCCCTTATAGGTATTTTCGTTCTCAGCTACTGCATGGTAATTGTAAAACGATCTAAGTGCCTGTCAGTTATGACAGGTGCTTTGGGGAGGATTTAAATGTGTACTGTCTTCTCAATGTCTTTGGAAGAGAGTATTGCCATGTCAAATGACCATGTAGCTGGAGCCGAGGGTTATTTTTTAAAGCTCATTGCGAAAGAAGACTTCAACGGTGTGAAGCCTGATTCACCGGAGAGATTTTCGAGTCTGGATCTTGAACATTTTTCTCTACAAACGCTCGGTGGCGAAAACGGCGCTTCTATGTCGACGATTTTGTTTGAGTCGGATCAGCGTTATGTGGAGGGTCAGTTCGAGGGGACCGGGATTCAATGCAGCGGTGACCACCAGAATGAAAATGATTCTGCCGAACTTCGGATTGTTCTGAAACCTGAAAAAGTTCACCGTTTGCGCTTTGCATTAGATGTTTTTGCGACCCAGAATGTATCGCATATCGAGTTTTACGAACCATCTGGAAACGTGTTGAAACGCTTCGAAAACAAGCTCGGGTGGATCGATTATCAGGTACCCCTGCTGGACAAAGAAATAGCGAGTATTGCGCGTGTTTCTATCTACTATAGGGTCTATTTTGGGACACCGTATATTGATTCGTTTGAGCTGTGGCGATGGCAGAGCTTTGAGTAATTGCGGAATAAGTCATCGTAAAAACGCCTGTCGATACTCGCCAGGTGTTCCTCCCAAAATCTGTTTGAACCGATTAGTGAAATGACTGGCGCTTGCAAACCCGCACGCCAGCGCAATCTCACCCAACGGCAACGCCGTGCCGCGCAACAACTCCCGCGCCCGGCTCAGGCGCCGCGCCAGCACATATTGATGCGGCGGCAGGCCGAAACTGGTACGAAACATCCGCGCAAAGTGGTATTCCGACAGCGCACACAATCCGGCCAGTTGACCGAGGCTGATCGGCTCGGCCAACTGGTTGTCGATGAACTCCACCAGTTGCCGACGCTGGTGTGGTGCCAGTCCGCCCTTCAATCGCAAACCCTGACGCGCGCCGACCTGACTGAGCAAAGTGTGGCTGATCAACTCATGGGCGAGGCTGCTGGTTAGCAGACGCTCGGCTGGCTCGTCCCAATTCAGCGTCAGCAACTGCCGGAAGCGTTGCGCCTGTTGCGGATCTTCGAGAAAGGTCTGCTCGCGCAACTGCATCTCGCGGGGTTCGCGATCGAGCAGCGTGACGCAACCGAGGGCGAATTGTTCGGCGCTGAAATACAGGTGCGCCAAGCGAATATCACCGTTGATCACCCAGCCCGATTCATGATCGGCCGGCAGGATGCACAACTTGTCCGGCCCGCCTTTTTGCCCGGGTTGATCGCGCCGAAAGGTGCCGGTGCCACCGGCGATGTAACAGGACAACGTGTGGTGGCTCGGCGCTTCATAATCCTGCGCATCGTGGTGGTTGGTCCACAAAGCGGCAGACAAGCCGTCACCGAGCTCGGCGCTGTGCACCAGGCGTGCGTTCGGCGAGCTGTTCAACGCTTGAAAGACTTGCAGGGTATCGATGGCGGCCATGGTCGGTTCTCTTCAACGCCTTGCATCCTACTCCGTAGACACCGCGCTGCCAGCCTGCCGCCAGACAAAAGCGCAAGAATCTGCAAGCGCACAAGCCTGACCCGGACGGACACTCAAGGCCTACCGAGGAGTGTCTGCCATGAACCTGTCGTTGTATTTGCTGACCGTGCTGATCTGGGGCACCACCTGGATTGCCCTGAAATGGCAGCTTGGCGTGGTGGCGATTCCGGTGTCGATCGTCTATCGCTTCGGGCTCGCCGCGCTGGTGCTGTTTGCGCTGTTGCTGCTCAGCCGTCGCTTGCAGCCGATGAACCGCCGCGGGCATCTGATCTGCGTGGCTCAGGGGCTGTGCCTGTTTTGCGTCAACTTCATGTGTTTCCTGACCGCCAGTCAGTGGATCCCCAGCGGTCTGGTCGCGGTGGTGTTTTCCACCGCGACGCTGTGGAACGCGCTGAATGCGCGGGTGTTCTTTGGCCAGCGCATCGCGCGCAATGTGCTGATGGGCGGTGCGCTGGGGCTGTTCGGCCTGGGCATGTTGTTCTGGCCGGAACTGGCCGGGCATCACGCCAGCCCGCAAACCTTGCTGGGACTCGGCCTGGCCTTGTGCGGCACCTTGTGTTTCTCGGCGGGCAACATGCTCTCGAGTGTGCAGCAGAAGGCCGGTCTCAAGCCGCTGACCACCAACGCCTGGGGCATGGCCTATGGTGCGGCGATGCTGTCGGTGTGGTGCCTGGTCAAAGACATTCCATTCGACATGGACTGGAGCCCGCGTTACGTCGGTGCGCTGCTGTATCTGGTGATCCCCGGTTCCGTCATTGGTTTCACTGCGTATCTGACGCTGGTCGGGCGCATGGGACCGGAGCGTGCGGCTTACTGCACGGTGCTGTTTCCGGTGGTGGCGCTCAACGTTTCGGCGTTTGCTGAAGGGTACCAATGGACAGCGCCGGCGCTGGTCGGTCTGGTGTTAGTGATGCTGGGCAATGTGCTGGTGTTTCGTAAACCGAAAGCAGTGGTGCCGCCAGTACAGGGAAAGTTGGCTTGAAATAAACGAGCGCTGAACGTCAGCGCTCGACTTTCAAGGTGATGTAAATCATCACCGGGAATATGAAGTCAACAATATGCCGTGCCCAGTCCTTGGCATTCCATGATTGCGAAGTGTCCATGTCGAACCATTCCACACCCACGGTTTGCAAGCACACGTAATAAATGAAAATGGCCGCGAGTATGCCCATGATCGAGAACTTCTTTGCCTCATGGAATACCTCGGCAGGGGCATTGATATGGCGCAACAACTGATAGGTACCCATCAGGCATAGCACGGTGTAGGTGACTTCCAAAGTAATGATGAACCAGTAAATCCGGTGATGAATCATCGGCGACTCGATGGCCCGATACTTGATGGTTTCGCTGGCAGTGGTGGTGTCCATGCTCAGGATATGGGCCACGTAAGTGTAGTTTGAGTCATAGTCGGTGAAGTTGTGGATCATCACCAGCAGGCCAAAGAAACTGATGTAGGCCATCAATATAACTTTGCTGTAACGGATAAGTTTGTCGGTGGTCAGGGTGTTCAAGGTTTTTGCTCTCCATAGCGCTTGTCGATTATTCGGCTGCTAGGCAGAGCTTATAACGCTGTTGTTTGAATTGGTTTGTTGTTCAATTTCAAGTTGTGTATGGCAATAACTAACGGGCAAGTGCGATGTTGCACTTGCCCATATTTTTTTATCCGCGCCAGACTTGCGGGTTGACCAGATCCTGCGGGCGTTCGCCGAGCAGGGCGCTGCGCAGGTTGGCGAGGGCGCGATTGGCCATGGCTTCGCGGGTTTCATTCGTCGCCGAGCCGATGTGCGGCAGGGTCACGGCGTTACTCAACTGGAACAGCGGCGATTCGGCCAGCGGTTCTTTTTCGTAGACGTCGAGACCAGCGCCACGAATACGCTTGTTTTGCAGGGCTTCGATTAACGCCGGTTCATCGACGACCTGGCCACGGGAGATGTTGACCAGAATCGCGTCGGGTTTCATCAAGGCCAGTTCGCGATGGCTGATGAGGTGGCGGGTCTTGTCGCTGAGCGGCACTACCAGGCAGACGAAATCGGCCTCGGCGAGCAGTTGATCGAGGCTGCGAAATTGCGCGCCGAGTTGTTCTTCCAGTTCGGTTTTGCGGCTGTTGCCACTGTAGATAATCGGCATGTTGAAACCGAAGTGGCCACGGCGGGCGACGGCGGCGCCGATGTTGCCCATGCCGACGATGCCGAGGGTTTTGCCGTGGACGTCACAGCCGAACAGTGGCGCGCCGACGCTGGCTTGCCATTGGCCGGCCTTGGTCCAGGCGTCGAGTTCGGCGACGCGGCGGGCGCTGCTCATGATCAGGGCGAAGGCGAGGTCGGCGGTGCTTTCGGTGAGCACGTCGGGGGTGTTGGTGAGCATGATCCCGCGTTCGTTGAAGTAGGCGAGGTCGTAGTTGTCGTAGCCGACGGAGACGCTTGAGACCACTTCCAGTTTTGTGGCGTTTTCCAGTTGTGCGCGGCCGAGTTTGCGGCCGACGCCGATGAGGCCGTGGGCGTGGGGCAGGGCTTCGTTGAATTGGGCGTTGATGTCGCCGGCTTTTGGATTGGGGACGATGACGTCGAATTCTTGTTGCAGGCGTTCGATCATGGGCGGGGTGATGCGGCTGAAGGCCAGGACAGTTTTTTTCATCGTTTTTGGCTCTTGTTCGGGCTTGATACCAAGCACGCTAACATTTTTGTTTTGGGGTGTCTTGGCGGCCTTTGGGCCGACCATGTTCTTGGGGTTTTTGGGTGTATATCCGTTGCTTCGGGGGCTGCGGCTGGCGGTTTCGCCCTTACGGCGACTCACTTTTTTACAAGCGCCTAAAAAAGTAAGCAAAAAACGCTTGCTCCTACGTGCGGCCCGCTCGCTGGGGCTCGGGGTTCCTTCGCTGCGGGATCGATCCGGGCGCAGCGCCTACGGTTTGCTTCGCTGCACCTCCTCTCGCTGTGTTTGGCTGCGCCAAACGGTCGCTGCGCTCCCACGCCCGGATCAATCCCTCCACTCAGCCTTCCGACGTCGCCTTACAGATCAAGAGCTGCAGCCGAGCTAACGCTCATCCTGTTGAGTGGTGAAGAGCACGGGTGTTCGGCTTTTGATTTGCGTTGTTTGCTGCCCCTCACCCCAGCCCTCTCCCGAGGGAGAGGGAGCCGATTTTTGGGCTTTTCAAAGTCTGAGTTCGACTCGGTATTTCACGTCGGCGTAACTCTGCCATACACCACAGTCAGTCCCCTCTCCCTCCGGGAGAGGGTTAGGGTGAGGGGCTTTTAGCTGTGTGCCGGGGATTGGGAGATTTCGTGGTTATCCAGCACGCGGTTCACCGCCAGTTCGGCAAGCATGATGATCTGCTGAATCGCCAGAATCGTCCGTCGTTGCGGCAGGTCGATGTAGGCGGCGATGTCGCTGGTCATCAGGCTGGCCTGGGCCAGGGATTCGCAGGCGTGAACCAGCAGGCTTTCGCTGTCCTGTTCGGGGGCGACCTGGAACATGGTGCTGGGTTTATGAAAGCGCAGGGTGAGTGCGTTGGGTTTGAGGTAGTGGTCGAGGGCGCGCTCGGCGGCTTCGTGGAATTTCTTCGAACCGGGGAATTCGTAGGGGGTGGTGTCGTCGGTTTCGGGTGGATTAGGCGTTGGTTTGAACATAGGAAACATACTCGTGGCAAGTTGAGTTGAAGCTGCCACTTTTCGTTTTCCAGGCGAAAGGGTGGCAGCTGTGCGCGGACTGGAAAAACCGGTCAACTCACCAAAACCGGCAGGCCCTAGGGCCTCCCGCGCACAGCCGCCATAACATTGCGAGCTAAAAAGCGCCGCAGTATGCCATGAGCTTTGGTAGTTGAAATCGGGTTTTCCAGACCCGGTCGCTGATGCGTCAGCGACACCCAAATCCTAGCCAGCGCACTTCCGACGGACAACCTGCAAAACCTGTCGGAAAGATCCGCGAAATCCCCGTTCTGTAGGAGCTGCCGTAGGCTGCGATCTGTTGATTTTTAAACATCAAGATCAAAAGATCGCAGCCTGCGGCAGCTCCTACAGAAGACGCATTGTGTTTACAAATCAGTTGGCGACACGCGCGCCGGCGAGGCTGCCGCTGAGTTCGTAGGCGGCCAATTCGGCTTGATGCGCCGCGAGAATTTCCGGCAACGACCCGCGCAGATACTCAACCCACGTCTTGATCTTCGCATCCAGATATTGCCGCGACGGATAGATCGCATACAGGTTCAGCTCTTGCGAGCGGTAGTTCGGCATGACCCGCACCAGTGTGCCGTTGCGCAAGCCTTCGATCGCCGCATACACCGGCAACACGCCCACGCCCATGCCGCTGGTGATCGCGGTTTTCATGGCGTCGGCGGAGTTCACCAGAAACGGCGAGCTGTTGATGGTGACCATTTCCTGGCCTTCCGGGCCGTCGAAAGCCCATTTTTCCAGGGGGATTACCGGGCTGACCAGGCGCAGGCAGGCGTGGTTGAGCAGGTCGCTGGGCTTTTGCGCGGCGCCGTTGGCTTTCACATAGGCCGGCGAAGCGCAGACGATGCTGTAGGTGATGCCCAGCCGTTGCGAGACGAAACCCGAATCCGGCAGTTCGCTGGCGAGCACGATGGACACGTCGTAGCCCTCGTCGAGCAGGTCCGGCACGCGGTTGGCCAGGGTCAGGTCGAAGGTCACGTCCGGGTGGGTTTTGCGGTAGCGGGCAATGGCGTCGATGACGAAGTGCTGACCGATGCCGGTCATGGTGTGCACTTTCAATTGCCCGGCCGGGCGCGCGTGGGCGTCACTGGCTTCGGCTTCGGCCTCTTCGACGTAAGCGAGGATCTGTTCGCAGCGCAGCAGGTAGCGTTTGCCCGCTTCGGTGAGGGCGATGCGCCGCGTGGTGCGGTTGAGCAAACGGGTTTGCAGGTGGGCTTCCAGGTTGGAGACCGCGCGCGAGACGTTGGCGGTGGTGGTGTCGAGTTGCACGGCGGCGGCAGTGAAGCTGCCGGCTTCGGCGACACAACTGAAGGCGCGCATGTTTTGCAAAGTGTCCATGGGGTGCTCTCAAGGGAGATGGCAAATTGTGACACGAAGTTTCGGGGGCTGAGACCCCAGACTTAAGGATTATCTCGTTAACCGTAACAAAGATTCACAGAAATCCCAGCTTATCGCCGTACGGGGCCTTCCATAGAATTGCGCCGATCCCTGTAGGCGTTGCCGAAGGCTGCGATCTTTTGATTTTGTTTTAAGGGAATCAAGATCAAAAAATCGCAGCCTGCGGCAGCTCCTACAGAGGAAGCATCGATCCCCTCTCTCAGGAATTCGCAGCTGTGCCGCGTCGCATCAACAGAGCGCTTTTGCCGCTCAGTGTTCTGGCTTTTACCCTGGGTCTTGGCGGCTGCATCTCAACGGACGGAATTGCCCCACAGGGCACGGCAATGGAGGCCAATACACTGGCCACCGATGACGCCATCGCCCACGCCGCCCGTGACGCCAACTGGCCCACCGCGCAATGGTGGCAAGCCTACGGCGACCCGCAACTCAATCGCTGGATCGACCTCGCCGTGCAGGGCAGCCCGAGCATGGCCATGGCTGCTGCGCGAGTACGTCAAGCCAAAGCCATGGCCGGTGTCGCCGAATCCGCCGAGTCATTGCAGATCAATGGCGAGTCGACCCTCAAACGCCACAACTGGCCGACCGATCAGTTCTACGGCCCGGGCGATCTGGCCAACACCACCACCTGGGATAACAACGCCGCGTTGGGTTTCAGCTACGCGCTCGATCTCTGGGGCCGTGAAAGCAATGCCAGCGAGCGGGCGGTGGATCTGGCGCACATGAGCGCGGCCGAGGCGCGGCTGGCGCAGCTGGAATTGCAGAACAACATCGTCCGCGCCTACATCGAACTGTCGCTGCATTACGCGCAGCGCGACATCGTCGCCGCGACGCTCAAGCAGCAACAACAGATTCTCGATCTGGCGCAGAAGCGCTTGAACGGCGGGATCGGCACGCACTTCGAAGTCAGCCAGGCCGAAACGCCACTGCCGGAAACCCATCGTCAGCTCGATGCGCTGGATGAAGAAATCGCCCTGAGCCGCAACCAGATCGCCGCGCTCGCCGGCAAAGGTCCGGGGGCGGGCGCACAGTTGCAGCGCCCGACATTGTCCCTCGGTGCTGCGCTGAAACTGCCATCGGCATTGCCCGCCGAATTGCTCGGCCAGCGTCCCGATGTGGTTGCCAGTCGCTGGCAAGTGGCGGCGCAGGCGCGCGGTATCGATGTGGCGCATGCCGGGTTTTACCCCAACGTCGATCTGGTCGGCAGCCTCGGCTACATGGCTACCGGCGGGGGCGCGCTGGAGTTTTTGACCGGCAAGAAACTCAACTACAACGTTGGTCCGGCGATCTCGCTACCGATCTTCGACGGTGGCCGACTGCGCGCCGAATTGGGTGAGGCCTCCGCCGGTTACGACATCGCCGTGGCGCATTACAACCAGACGCTGGTGAATGCGCTGAAGAACATCTCCGATCAGTTGATCCGCCGCGAGTCGATGGACAAGCAGCAAGGCTTCGCCGCCGAGTCGGTGGCCACGGCGCAGAAGACCTACGACATCGCGATGATCGCTTATCAGCGCGGCCTCACCGATTACCTCAACGTGCTCAATGCGCAGACGTTGCTGTTCAAGCAGCAGCAGGTGCAGCAGCAGGTGCAGGCGGCGCGGTTGAGTGCGCATGCCGAACTGGTGACGGCGCTGGGCGGTGGACTGGGGGCAGGCAACGATGTGCCGACCGCCGAGAAAACCCAAGTGCCGAAAACCCCGGTTCTCCTGCGTTGAACACACAACCTGTGGGAGCGAGCTTGCTCGCGAAGAGGGCGTGTCAGCCAGCACATTGGTTGCCTGACTCACCGCATTCGCGAGCAAGCTCGCTCCCACAGGATCCCGGTCCGACCCGACTTTTCTGAGCAGAATTCATGACCCCCTTGCCCGCACCTCTGCGCTGGCTCTACTCCCTGGAATGGCGCCGTGGTTTCTTCGACTGGGCGCGCAGCGATGGCGTGACCTGGGTCTACATCTTCAAGGTGTTGATCGCCGCATTCCTAACGCTGTGGCTGGCCATGCGCCTGGAATTGCCGCAACCGCGCACGGCGATGATCACCGTGTTCATCGTCATGCAGCCGCAGAGCGGCCAGGTGTTTGCCAAGAGTTTCTATCGCTTCCTCGGCACGTTGGCCGGGTCGGCGATGATGGTCACGTTGATCGCGTTGTTCGCGCAAAACACCGAGCTGTTTCTTGGCTCGTTGGCGATCTGGGTCGGCATCTGCTCGGCCGGTGCCGCACGTTGCCGCAACTTCCGCGCTTACGGTTTCGTCCTCGCCGGCTACACCGCAGCGATGGTCGGATTACCGGCGCTGGCGCACCCGGACGGCGCATTTATGGCGGCGGTATGGCGGGTGCTGGAAATCTCGCTGGGGATTCTCTGCTCAACCCTGATCAGCGCCGCGATCCTGCCGCAAACCGCCAGCGCGGCCATGCGCAACGCCTTGTATCAGCGCTTCGGCGTGTTCGCGCTGTTCGTCACCGATGGCCTGCGCGGGCGCAGCAAAGCCGAAGCTTTCGAGGCGAGCAACGTGCGCTTTATCGCCGAAGCCGTGGGGCTGGAAGGGCTGCGCAGCGTGACCGTGTTCGAAGACCCGCACATGCGTCGGCGCAACGGCCGACTGAGTCGCTTGAACAGCGAGTTCATGGGCATCACCACGCGCTTCAACGCTCTGCATCAATTGCTTGAACGCTTGCGCGGCAATGGCGAAGAACATGTGGTTGCCGCGATCAGACCGGGTTTGCAGGATCTCGCCGAAGTGCTTGACGGCTTCAGCGGTCGTGCCCTGACCAGCCCCGATGCTGCGCGTTTGGCGACAGCGCTGGCGACCTACAAGGAAGGGCTGCCGGCACGGGTTCGAAGCTTGCGGGCAACCTTTCAGGACACTGACCCGAGCGAAGCCGAACAACTGGATTTCCACACCGCCTACGAATTGCTCTACCGCTTCGTCGACGACCTGCACAGTTATGCACAGACCCACGCGTCATTGGCCGATCACCGCCACGAACGTGAGCGCTGGGACGAGCCATTCACCCCGCAAACCAACTGGTGGGCCGCCGCCGCGTCGGGCATTCGCGCCTCGTTCATTCTGGTGGTGCTCGGCAGTTACTGGGTCGCCACCGCATGGCCAAGCGGCGCGACGATGACCCTGATTGCCGCCGCTACCGTGGGCCTCTCCGCCGCTACGCCGAACCCCAAACGTATGGCATTTCAAATGGCCTGCGGCACGTTTCTCGGCGCGCTGATCGGCTTCGTCGAGATGTTTTTCATCTTCCCGTGGATCGACGGTTTTCCGCTGTTGTGCGTGATGCTCGCGCCGGTGATCGTGCTCGGTTCGTTCCTCACGTCGCGCCCGCAATACGCCGGTGTCGGCCTAGGTTTGCTGATCTTCTTCAGCACCGGTTCGGTGCCGGACAACCTGACCATCTACAACCCGTACACCTTCATCAACGACTACATCGCCATGGTCATGGGCATGCTGGTCTGCGCCGCTGCCGGGGCAATTATCCTGCCGCCGAACAGCCGCTGGTTGTGGAAGCGTCTGGAGCAGGATCTGCGTGGCCAAGTGGTTTACGCGATCAGCGGCAAGCTCAAAGGCCTGGCGTCGAGTTTCGAGAGCCGTACCCGTGATTTGCTGCACCAGGCTTACGGTCTCGCGGCCGGGCAGCCGAAGGTGCAGAAGAACCTGCTGCGCTGGATGTTCGTGGTCCTGGAAGTCGGCCACGCGATCATCGAGCTGCGCAAGGAGCAGGCGATTTTGCCGGTGCACCCGGCCTATGCCGAACCGCAACCGTGGCGCCAGGCGATCCGCGTAATGGGTCGCGCGCTGGTGCGGCTGTTTCTGCAACCGAACGCCAGCAATCTCGAACGCGCACTGGTCGCTGTCGATCATGCGATCAGTCGCGTGGCGGCGACCGATGAGCCATTCGCGCCGCACTTCGATACCTCAGCATTGCGTCGGGTGAAGAGCTATCTGCACTTCATCCGCACTTCGCTGCTCGACCCGCAATCTCCACTCGCTGCCTACGCCATCGCCAAGCCCGAAGGACTTGCCCATGCCTCGTGAAATCGCCTTCCACGGCGTGTACATGCCGACCATGACCTTGATGTTCTTCATTGCTGCGGCACTGGCCTGGGCGGTGGACCGCTTCTTGTCCGGGTTCGATCTGTACCGCTTCTTCTGGCACCCGGCGCTGTTGCGTCTGAGTCTGTTTACCTGTCTGTTCGGCGCCATGGCGCTGACTGTCTACCGTTGAGAACGTCCCGATGAAAAAGTTTTTCAGCCTGCTCGCGACCTTGTTGGTGCTGGCCCTGGCGTTGTGGATCGGCCGCACGCTGTGGGAGCACTACATGAACACGCCGTGGACCCGCGATGGTCGGGTACGCGCCGACATCATCAACGTCGCCGCCGACGTCACCGGTGAAGTGATCGATGTACCGGTGCGCGACAACCAGTTAGTGAAGAAGGGCGATCTGCTCATGCAGATCGACCCTGAGCATTACCGCATCGCCGTCAAACAAGCACAGTCTTTGGTTGCCTCGCGCAAGTCGACGTGGGAGATGCGCAAGGTCAATGCTCATCGCCGCGCCGACCTCGACAACCTGGTGATCTCCAAGGAAAACCGCGACGACGCCAGCAACATCGCCGACGCCGCGCTGGCCGATTACCAACATGCGCAGGCGCAACTGGAAGCCGCCGAACTCAACCTCAAACGCACCGAAGTGCGCGCCGCCGTCGACGGCTACGTGACCAACCTCAATGTGCATCGCGGCGACTACGCGCGCATCGGCGAGGCGAAAATGGCCGTGGTCGACATGAATTCGTTCTGGGTTTACGGCTTCTTCGAAGAAACCAAACTGCCCCACGTCAAAGTCGGTGACAAGGCCGACATGCAGTTGATGAGCGGCGAAGTCTTGAAGGGCCACGTGGAAAGCATTTCCCGCGGCATCTATGACCGCGACAACCCGGAAAGCCGCGAGCTGATCGCCGATGTAAACCCGACGTTCAACTGGGTACGACTGGCACAGCGGGTGCCGGTGCGGATTCATATTGATGAAGTGCCGGAAGGTGTGCTGCTGGCGGCGGGGATTACCTGCACGGTGGTAGTGAATCAGAGCGCTGTGGATAACTGATGAACCGAGTCGCTGCCATTCGCGAGCAAGCTCGCTCCCACATTGGATCTGCGGCGCAACCAGGATCCCTTGTGGGAGCGAGCTTGCTCGCGAAGAGGGCGGCTCGGTGTCTCAAGAGAATGCCGAATCTTCAATCAGCACAAAACGTCTCCTGCAAATACAGCCACAACACCCGCCCGGTTTCGAGTTTTTCAAACACTACCGTCGAGCGCCGATCCGTGTGCACACCGCTCGCATCGCTCTGCTGTTCGCGGTAACTCACGGTCGCGCCGCGCTGATGCAGGGCAATCACGCGTAACTCACTGAGCTGGATTCTGAAACCTTTCTTCTGTCCGCCTGCGGCTCGAAACAGCACGCGCAAGGCATCGACATCCAGGGCTCGGCCCAACGGCGTCACCATGGAAAAGCGGGGCGAAAAACGCGCCAGCAAGCACTGCAGCGCGGCGTCATCTTCTTCTACGGCAAACCATCGTTCGATGGCCTCGTGCGCCTGGATCACTTCGTCCAGGTAGGGCGTGGCGTCGTTCATGCAGTTTTTTCCTCAAGGGTAGTCGGGTTCAATAGCGCGAGCACGTGGGTCGAGTCGAAACGCAGGACGGCGACCATTGGCAACAGGGTCAGCAGCGCGGCGGCGATAAAACAGGCTTGGAAACCAACACCGCCCAAGGCGCCCAGAAGTGAACCGAGCAGCGCCGCCGCGAGGCAGAAACCGAGTTGGCGATTGATGTTCCACAGGGCACTGGAGTGGCCCATTTTTTCTGGCGCGATGCCAACAAAGGCCAAGGTCTGCGCGGTGACGCTGCACAGGCTACCGCCCAGCCCCATCAGGGCATAGGCAATGATCAGCGGCGTGCTGGCGGGTTGTTCGCTGCGCATCAGCAAAACGATGCCCAGGCATTGCACGAGCATGCCGGCGCTGAGCAATGGCTTGGGGCCGATGCGGTTGAAGCTGCGCTTGCCAAGCATGATCGCCACGCCCGAACCGACGGCCCATGGCAGCATCAATGCGCCGGTTTGCGCCGCGCCGACGCCGAGGTTGTGCAGGTACAACACTGCAATCATGTGGGTGCCGGTGAACACCCCCGGCACGCACAGGTAGATCAGCATCGCCAGACGCAACGACGGGTTCTTGATCAGTTGCAGGTCGAGGATCGCGCCGGGTTTGCGCCAGCCATCGCGCAGGTAAATGCACAGGGTCAGAAGGCTCAGCAGCAGGGCAGCGATGCCGAGGTTACGGGTGTCGGCGTCGCTCAACAGACTGATGGCGATCAACAGTAAACTTAGCGCCGAGGCTGCCAGCAGCAGGCCGCGCGCGTCCAGCGTCGGGCGTTCAGTCAACGGTTGATCGGCTTTCAACCAGAGCAGGCCAAGCCCAAGTGCGAGCAGTGTCACCGGCAGATTCAGGTAAAAAATCCAGCGCCAGGACAACGTCTGAACAATCAAACCACCGGCCGCCGGCGACAGTGCCGGCACCAGCAGCGCCACCAGCAACACCACTCCGGTGAAGTGCGCGCGTTGCGTCGCCGGGAACTGTCGATACGCCAAGGCCTGGCCCACCGGCAGCAGCAGTCCGCCACCGAGGCCTTGCAGCAGTCGCCAGGCAATCAGGCTTTCAATCGATCCCGCCTGCGCCACCAGTGCCGAGCCCACACCGAACAGCAGCAGCGAGGCGAGGATCAAGCGCCGCTCGCCGATCCGGGTCGCCAGCCACACGCTCAATGGAATGATCAGCGTGAGGCCGAGCATGTAGGCGTTGCTGATCCACGCCAGTTGCGTCACCGAGGCGTGCAATTGTTGCGCGATGTCGGGGTAGGCGATGCTGGCGACGAACATGTTCAGCAAGTCGAGCGCGAAGCCCAACAAATACACCAGCGCGACTTTCGAGCGATAAGCCATGGCAGCTTCCCTGTGATGAGACGTGCAGGGTAGGGCGCTTCGGGTCATAGGAAAACGCTGGTTTGGCTGCTAGTTTGTCAAAATCATTTTGACAAAGAGTGCTTTGGATATGGTCAGTCTGGATCGGTTTGACACCTTCAAAGCGGTGGTCGAGGCGGGGTCACTCACGGCTGCTGCCGACACATTGGGGCAAACGCGCGCCGTGGTCAGTTTCAACCTCAAGCGCCTGGAGGAAGAACTGGGCGTGACCTTGCTCACCCGCAATACGCGGCAACTGGCGCTGACCGATGCCGGTGAGCGCTTTTATCGACGCTGTTTGCGCACACTGGATGAGGCGCGGCTGGCGATCGAAGAGGCGCGTTCGGAGCACGCTCAGCTTAAGGGCACCTTGCGCATCACCACGACTGTCGAGTTTGCCTTGGCCCAGGTGGTGCCGGCGCTGGAAGTGTTTCGCCAGCAGCAACCGCAACTGAATATTCATTTGTCCACATCATCGACCCATGCCGATCTGATTTCCGAGCGGTTTGACCTGGCGATTCGGCTGGGGCGCATGCACGACTCCAATCTGCGTGCGGTGCAGTTGTCGACGTTCGAAGTGTTTGCAGTGGCGGCGCCGGGGTTGGTCGAACGCTTTGCGCCGGTGGTGACGCTGGCCACGCTGGAGTCGATACCGACCCTGGGCCATGGGCGAGTGCCGGAGTTGACGGTGACCGATCCGGCCGGTGAGGAACATGTCTACCAGCCAAAACCGGGAACCACGGCCATCGTCGCCGACAACTCGGCGACGCTGCGGGCGTTTGCGTTGACCGGGCAAGGTGTGGCGATTTTGCCGCAATGGTTGATTCAGGACGATCTCGATGCCGGGCGGTTGCAGCGTTTGCTGGTGGATTACCGGTTTGCGCAGCAGGGGGTGTATGCGCTGTACCCTGACACCCGGCATTTGCCGCTGAAAGTGCGGGCGTTCATTGATTTCATGAAGGGCTGGGCCTGAGTGTTTGAGGTGTATTTTCTGGCCTCTTCGCGAGCAAGCTCGCTCCCACAGGAGATCTTCGGTGTGACAGATAGCCAATGTGGGAGCGAGCTTGCTCGCGAAGGTGTCGACTCTAGTTCAGAGCTTTGCGCGCAATCCGAACCGCTTCATCAACGTCGATTCGAGCAAGCCCTTGGGCAACAACGCCGCCAACAACGGCAACGCCCGGCTGCCATTACCAATACGGATCAAGCGTGGCGGTTTGCTCTGCTGCACAGCCTTCAACAGTTCAGCCGCAAACTCACCGGCCGGGGTCGGCTTGTCCTGCGACGCCTTGGCCCGCGCGCGAATACCTTCACGCAGTGGAAACCACGGTGATTGTTCATTGATCAACTGTTCGGCTTCATGCCCGGCGTTCTTGGCAAAACTCGACTGGATTGCCCCCGGTTGAACCTCCATGACGCGAATGCCGAATGGTGCCAGTTCCATGCGCAAGGCATCGCTCAAAGCATGCACTGCCGCTTTCGAGGCGCAGTACGCACCGGCGAACGGCGTGACCAGAACCCCTGAAACGCTGCCGATATTCACCACCAGCCCCTTGGCCCGGCGCAGCACCGGGAACAGCGCGCGGGTGACGCCGACAATCGAAAACACGTTGGTTTCGAACTGGCGCTGCATGGCCGCCACACCGCCGTCGAGCAGCGGTCCCATAGCGCCATAGCCGGCGTTGTTGATCAGCACATCGAGGCCGCCGTGTTGCTGGTTGATCCGCTCGGCGAGTTGTTCCAGCGCCGCATTGTCATTGACGTCGAGTTGCACGGCTGTGAACCCGGCTGCCGCCAGCATCGCCACATCTTCAGCCTTACGCGCACTGGCCCAGACTTCGTATCCGGCGGTTTTGAACGCATCGGCGAGGGCGCGGCCGATGCCGCTGGAACAACCGGTAATCAACGCAACGGGCATGGCGCATTCCTTGTGCAAAAAATCGGGGGAGGGGATCAGTCGGAGAAACTACCCTGCAATCGCTCGGCGCGAAACTCCAGGGTTTGCGGGCGATATCCGGGGCGCAGGGGCGGCATCGGCAGGCAGTCTTCCCATTCGCCGCCGGCCTGCAATTCGCCGGGGCCACGATAGCGCGGAGCGGTGTATTGGTTGTCGGCCAGATTGACCGTGTCGCCCGGCGCGTAGGCAGCGATGCGCCAGCGCAGTTCGGTCAGGGGCACGTCGTTGCCGTTCTTCATTTTCAGTTGCAGCGGACGATCGGCCGGGCATTGTTCGGGGGCGTAGGCAATACGCATCTCAAGGCGCGCCAGTTGCTTGATCTCGCGGTTGTCCAGCCACACCACCCACATGGCCACGAAACCCAGGCCAATCGCCGCCGCCACCGACACCGGCAGGGCCTTGGCCGGGTAGCGCAACAGCAGGATCAACCAGGTGATGACCAGCAGAATGCCGATGAACATGTCGCACAACCTCGAAAAGAGAGAGGGTCATCCTACCTAAGCGTAGGCGAGGTTGGCGATGGGCATCGGGACTTGCGGTGTCTGACCGGGCCTCTTCGCGAGCAGGCTCGCTCCCACAGGGGAATGCATTTCAAGTGTGGGAGCGAGCCTGCTCGCGAAGAGGCCATTTCAGGCGACACAGAATCATGACAAAAAAAGCCCCCGCCCAACCCGCTGCGGATAGGGGACGCAGCAGGCTGGACGGGGGCTTCTTGTTTTATCGATCAGTTATTGCGCGATGGTTTTCACCGACACGCCGCGTTCGATCGGAGTGGAGCGGCCGTAGATATCTTCGAAGCGTTCGATATCGTCTTCACCCAGGTAGCTGCCCGATTGCACTTCGATGATTTCCAGCGGGATCTTGCCCGGGTTGCGCAAGCGGTGCACCGAGGCGATCGGGATGTAGGTCGACTGGTTCTCGCAGAGCAGGAACACGTTTTCATCGCAGGTCACTTCGGCGGTGCCGCTGACCACGATCCAGTGCTCGGCGCGGTGGTGGTGCATCTGCAGCGACAGGCACGCGCCCGGTTTCACCGAGATGTGCTTGACCTGGAAACGCCCGCCCATGTCCACCGAGTCGTACGAGCCCCACGGACGGTAAACCTCGCAGTGGTTCTGGGTTTCGCTGCGGCCTTGCTCGTTGAGCGTGTTGACCATCTGCTTGACGCCCTGAACCTTGTCTTTGTGGGCGATCATCATGGCGTCTTTGGTCTCGACCACAACGATGTTTTCCAGACCGATCACCGACACCAGTTTGCCGTTGCCGTGGATCATGCAGTTCTTGCTGTCCTGAATGACCACGTCGCCTTTGGTGACGTTGCCGTTGGCGTCTTTCTCGTTGACTTCCCACAGCGACGACCAGCAACCGACATCGCTCCAGCCAGCGGTCAGCGGCACGACGCAGGCGCGCTGGGTTTTTTCCATGACGGAGTAGTCGATGGAGTTGTCCGGGCAGCAGGCGAAGGTGGCTTCGTCGAAGGTGATGGTGTCGGCGTCCTGCTGGCTGCGTTCGAGGGTCAGCAGGCAGGTGTCGTAGATGTCCGGGTCGTGCTTTTTCAGTTCTTCGAGGAAGCGGCTGGCGCGGAACAGGAACATGCCGCTGTTCCAGTAGTAACCGCCGGATTCGACGTACTCGGTGGCACGTTTCACGTCAGGTTTTTCGACGAAATGCGAGACGCGGCTGACGCCTTCTGGCAGCAGCGAATCGCCGGTGGATTTGATGTAGCCGTAACCGGTTTCCGGTTTGGTCGCCGGTACGCCGAACAGGACCATTTCGCCGTTTTCGGCAGCGACGGTGGCCAGAGCCAATGCGCGTTGCAGGGCTTTCTGGTCTTCCAGTACGTGGTCGGCCGGCAGTACCAGCATCAGTTCGTCACGACCTTCATTGACCAGCATCATCGCGGTCAGCGCTACGGCTGGCGCAGTGTTGCGGCCGAACGGCTCCATGAGAATGCGTTGGCATTCGAGTTTGCGATTGGCCAACTGCTCGTTGACGATGAAGCGGTGATCCTTGTTGCAGACCACGATCGGGGTGTCCATGCCTTCGAACACCAGGCGCTCGAGGGTCTGCTGGAACAGCGTGTGTTCGCCGGTCAGGGCGAGGAATTGCTTAGGGAACTGCTTACGCGAAAGCGGCCAGAGACGCGAACCGCTACCACCTGACAAGATCACCGGAATCATATTGTTTACTCCATAAAATCGATTGGTTAGAGGCACGAACGCTGTGTCGTTTCACTCTTGTTTTTGTCTCGTACCCGAACTGACAACCCGATTCATTGTGGGAGCGAGCTTGCTCGCGAAGGCGGCGTATCAGTCGACACATCTGTTGAATGTCAGACCGCTTTCGCGAGCAAGCTCGCTCCCACAGGGGATATGTGTCAGTCAGGAAAAATGATTAGCGAGTCGATACCGGGCGTTTCACCCAGACTGGCGACAGGCTGCTGCCGCTGCCGGTGACGTACAGCACCGCCGCTTCACCGCGCTCCAGGGCGACCGGTTTGACGTCGCCGACTTTCTTGTCACCTTCGTACAGCGCCAGGCTGACTTTCACCGGGTTGATTTCACGTTCGCCACGGCCCTTGGCGGCCACGTTCGGCACCACGTCGGTCTTGCCGTCGGCGGTCTTCAGGGTCAGCGGCTTGTCGCTGAGGTTCTGTACGCGCACCAGGGATTTCTGCTTGTTCTTGAACGGCGGCTCTTCAATCAATTGCGGCGCGCCGGAAGCGTTGTTGACCAGGGTGTAGTAGTGGTCACCGGCGAGTTTCACCGGCAGGGTCTGGCTGCCAACTTTGGCGCTGTAATCACCGCCCGGCATGAAGCTGAAGTCACTGCTGGCCAGTGGCGCAACGTCGCTCAGGTTGGTGCTGCCGACAGTGGCGCTGACTTCAGCGTTGCTGGCGTTATAGACACGCACAAAGGTCGAGCCTTTCGGTGCGGTCGGGCCGTACAGCGCGGCGTCGCCACCGGCGAAGGCAGGCACGGAAAGCACGCTGAGGCCAGCAACCAGTGCGAAGCTTTTAGCGAGACGACGAGGAGTAGTAGTGAAAGTCATGGTGTACCTCTCTTTCAGTTTTGCGCCCGATCGGGCGTCTCGGATTTAGTGTTGATGGCTACGTTTTGTTGGCGAGCACCGGCTTGTTTAAGCTCTGCGACCCACTGCGGGTCGGCGTCGCCGATTTCGTTGTTCACAGGCAGATAACGTTCAGGAAACTCCCAGATCAGCACCTGTGGCGGGCTGTTCTTGAAGTCATCGCTTTTCAGGTAGCTGAGCATCGGCAGGATCGGGCCGTGGCCGTCTTCGGCGTAGCTCACCACGTCGCTGTGCAGCGCTTGTTTCAGCGCACCGACGAAGTTCCAGTTGGGGTTGGCGCTGTAGCTGGTGCCGACCAGTGCCACCGGCACTTCATTGCTGGCGAACAGCGCGTCGTCACCGGCAGGCTGATCGCCCGCTGCGACGGTATTGCGCTTTTGCAGCGGCTCTTGCGCCGGCATCAGGTTTTCGAACAGCGGATCGAGCGGCAGGAACAGACGCAGGTCGCCCTTGTGCGTGACCTTCTCGGCCGGCGTGGTGACGAAGCGCTGCGGCTCGCCGCTGAGCGGGAACTTGTCGGCGATGGTTTTCGCCAGGGTGTTGGCGGCGATCTCGGCGCCTTCCGGCGTCCAGTGGGTGTCAGTCCGCAGGAACACTTGCTGACCGTTCTGCTTGGCCTGTTGCAATGGCTTGAGCAGGTCCGGGGCGAGGATCTTGTCGGCCGCCACACGTTGGTGGAAATCCTGATAGAGGTTTTCGTGGATGCTCGCCGGTTTCACTTCACCCAGATGCTCCGGGTACAGACGAACCTTGGCCGGCACGATCGCCATCACCAGTTTCACGCCTTTCGCTTTCAGGGTCTGGCGCACGCCTTCGACCAGCGCGTAGTTGCCTTGCAGGTTCAGCTCTTCGTTGACGATCGGGTTGAATTCCTCATCGCTGTACAACCACTGATCGCGACCGAGCACCACGCCCGGACGACCTTCGTTGAACAGTTTGAAATCCAGCGCGGCCCAGAGATTGGTGCCCAGACGCTTGATCGGGAATTCATCGTCGTAGTGGGTTTCCACAGCCTTGGTCCAGCGACCGTTGAGCACCGTAGCGTCGGCATTGGTGCTGAAACCGAAGAAGCTGCGAACCGACCACAAACCAAGGACCAACAGGGTCACCAGGAACAGGGCAATGTAGAAGATGCGTAATGAGCGGGTCATGTCAGATCCCTCAGAACTGGAAGTAAAGGAACGGCGAGAAGCTTTGCGCCGAGAGTTTGAGAATCGAGGCGATGAACAGCAGCAGGATCAAGCCCCGCATCACATAACGCGACCAGTCCGCCGTCCAGTAAGCCGGTTGCACCTGGGCTTCGACGCCGACGGTGTAGCCAGGTTCATGGATGCTCGCCGGGTTTTCGCCGGGTGCGGCTTTGATCATTCCCGGGGTCGCGGTGGCAGGGCCGTTGGCCTCGACGTTGACTTCAGGCTTGGTCTTGGCTGGCGGCTGATTGGTGTACAGATCGCGCAGACCGAAGAACGCCAGCGTCACGTACGCCACGACCAGAGTCGCTACTTGCAGACCGGTGAGGCTGGCCTGATTGAGTTCCGACAGCGACCAGTCGCCAAAGCTGAACATTGCGCCGTACATACGGCCGGCAACGTGCAGGTTCTCGGCACGGAAGATCACCCAGCCCATGACCACCAGCAGGAAAGTCAGCGCCCAGCGGATCGGGTTGAGACTGCGTGGCGAGGTGTTCAGGCCCAGCGCTTTTTCAATCGCCAGCCACATGCCGTGCCAGGCGCCCCAGACGATGTAGGTGATGTTCGCGCCGTGCCACAGACCGCCGAGGAGCATGGTCAGGAACAGGTTGCGATAGGTCATCAGCGTGCCTTTACGGTTACCGCCGAGGGTGATGTACAGATAGTCACGCAGCCAGGTCGACAGGCTGATGTGCCAGCGACGCCAGAACTCGGTGATCGACTGGCTGATGTACGGCTGCTTGAAGTTTTCCATGAAACGGAAACCCATCATCAAGCCCAGACCAATGGCCATGTCGCTGTAACCGGAGAAGTCGAAATACAGCTGCGCGGTGTACGCCAGCGCGCCAAGCCAGGCATCGCCGGTGGTCGGGTTTTGCAGGGCGAAGCAATGGTCAGCGACCACCGCGAGGGTGTCAGCGATGAAGACCTTCTTGATGAAACCCTGCATGAACCGCGTGCAGCCCTCGGAGAACTTGTCGAGGGTGTGCGTGCGGTTGTTGAACTGGTCGGCGAGGTCGCGGAAACGCAACACCGGGCCGGCGATCAAGTGCGGGAAGATCGCTACGAACGCGGCGAAGTCGATCAGGTTGCGCGTGGCCGGGGTGTCGCCGCGATACACGTCGATGATGTAGCTGATCGACTCGAAGATGTAGAACGAGATACCGATCGGCAACAGCACGTGGGTGAGGATGAACGGCTCAAGACCGACCGAGGTCATCATCGCGTTGATGCTGTCGACACCGAAGTTGGCGTACTTGAAGTAGCCGAGGATGCACAAATCGACTGCGACACCGAGCAGCAGCCAGCGCTGCGCCGGTTTAGTCCGCACACCAGCGGCACCGACTTTGAGGCCGATCCAGTAGTTCCACAGCGTGACGGCCGCGAACAGCGCGAGGAAGTCCACACGCCACCAGGCGTAGAACACGTAGCTGGCGATCAGCAGCAGCAGGTTGCGATAGCGTTGCCCGCTCAAGTAGTACAAGCCGAGAAAGATCGGCAAGAACAGAAACAGGAACACGTTGGATGAAAATACCATCCCGATCTCTCCATGTTTGAACCAACAGTCAAGGGCCAAAGCCCCCCCAAACCCCCCGTGGTCGTGGAGGGGTGAAACGGTGTTTCTGTCAGGGTTGTGCCGGGCCTTGAAAACTTGCCCTCACCCCCCGCCCTCTCCCGGAGGGAGAGGGAGCCTGATCTCCATGGTTTTCAAAAATGGAGATCGACTCGGTATTTCTGTGCAGCCTGATCTCGGTTGTTTTTCAAAGCCTGAGACCGACTCGGTATTTCATTTCGGCGTAACTCGCACAGCCACCTCGGTCAGTCCCCTCTCCCTTTGGGAGAGGGTTAGGGTGAGGGGCTTTTGCTTTATGAGCCTTTGTTGCCCTTCTCATGCGACGGGTCGTAGACCTTGGTCAGATCCCCACCCAGGCGGAAAGTCTTGAACGGCTGCATGCCGTGCTTCTTCTCGATCACATCCGGCGCACAGGTGTAGAGCGTGCAAAACGGTTCGAGCCAGGCGAATTTCATGTCCTCTTTCAGATCGGTCATGTCCTGCTCTTTGCCGTTCTTCTTCTCGAATTCATCCGGGTCTTTCACCCCCGACAACACTCGATCACCAAGACGTTTCAGCGCGCCGTTGTTTTCCTGACGCAGATCGACACCGTTGACCTGAGCAAAACTGGCGATCATCGCCAGCGGCGGCAGGGCGTAGTTGTGATAGGCGAGAGCGCGTTGCTGACGCTTGAGTTCGTTCGGCAGGAAGCCGTCGGCATCGACTTGGTTGACGCCAACCTTGTATTCCTTCACTGCCCAGTCAAACAGGTCGCGGCGGTTGGTCGCGACCGAAGTCGCCATCACCGACCAGGCGGCCCAGTACGAGTGGTTGTTGGTTTTTTCCAGCGGCAGGTTGTCCCAGTCGCTGACGACCTGATCGGCCATTTTGCTGAACCACGCCTCGATCAACTGCGCCTCCTGCTGATGCTGCGCCAGCGGGTGCGAGTCGGAGAACTTCAGACGAATGTACGAAGAGGCCATGCTGCCCAACGCCCATTTGCGCATCGACTTGCCGGTGTGGTTGAAGTCTTTCGACATCAACGCATCGGCCTTGGCCCACGCGGTCAGCCAATTGAGCGTGCAATCGAGCTGCTCCGGACGACCGTCGCGCATGAACTGCATCACCCGTTTGGCGGTGCCGCGTTCCAGCGTGGTGATGTCTTTGGTGGTGTCGCGAAAGGCTTTTTCCGACTGCACGTTCAGCGTCGCGCGGGCCTTGTCCGAACCTTCGTATTTGCTGCGAAATTGCAGCGGCCCGGTGTACGGCGTCGGCATCGCATCGCAGCCTTCGCTTTTGTCACCGGTCTTGAATTTATCCACAGGCGCGAAATAGCCCTGAGGTGGACGCAGTGGTGCGGCGGCCTGCGCGGTGCCGGCGAAGATCGCCAGCCCGAGCAGCGTCGGCGCTAAAAGAGTTTTCAGTTTCGAGTTTCGCATAGCAGACCTCATTGCCCGACCTGAGCGGTTTGTTGCCCAGCGCCCGGGAATACGTTGCGTTTGCAGATTTTCGCTTCGACTTTCTGTGGCGCGGTGCCCGCTTCCGGGCCCTGGACTTCGACCGCCAGCAGGTTTTGCGAGGCCCAGTCTTCGTCCGTGCGCAGCTCAAAGGCGAAACGACCGTCGGTGTCGGAGGTTTCCGGTTTCTCGATCTTGATGTCCTCGTGGCGACCGTTCATGTACCAGAGGGTGGCTTGCAGGGTTTTCACCGAAGGATCGGCGAAGCGGATGTCGACCTGATGGCTGCTGTTCTGCAGGTTCAGGTTCTTGCTGTTGACCAGCAGTTCTTGTTTGCTGCCCGGCTTGAGCGTGGTGCTCGCGGACATTTGTGCGTCTTTGCCTTCGCAGCCGTTGTCGAGAAGAGACATCATCTGGCGATAGATGGTTTCCTGGTCGAGGCGGTACAGCGGCGAGAATTCCCAGATGAGAATTTTCGGCGGGGTCTTCTGGAATTCGTCGCTGCCGAGGTACTGCAACATCGAACCTTCCAGACCACCGCCGGGGAAGGCGACGTTGAGAATGTCAGCGCCGATGGCTTCTTCGAGGAAGCCGGCGAAGTTGTAGTTCTTGCCGCTGTGCGAAGTACCGACGAGGGTGATTTGCGGGTTGCCGGAATCACCGAACAGATCGCCATCGCCAGCCTCACCTTTCGGCTCGGTGGTGAACTGGTCCATGTACTGGATCGCGTAACTGGTGCCGCACAGTTGCCCGGCCATGTTGTGCAGGGTACCGGTCTTGCCCATGCGCCCGGAGCGCTTGGTTTCGAATTCACGCTTGGGAATGTCGGCGAAGGCCGGAATCTGCTTGACCTTCTCGGCAACGATTTTCGCCGTGCGCTGTGCGCCGTAAGGGGTCCAGTGCTGGTCGCCGCGGAAGTAGAAATCGTGGGCGGGCAGGGTGTCCGGCAGCGATTCGTTGGTCAGCGGCGACAGGTCTGGCACCACGTAACCCATCTTGGCGAAACGGCCGAGCATGGTCTTGTAGTTGCCCAGCGCTTTCTCGTAATCGAACGCGGCTTTTTCCTGCGGATTGAGCTTGTTGCGGTTCACCAGACCACGGGTCGGCTGGTAAACGATCACCAGTTCGACGCCTTTGGCTTTGAACGCATCGTGCAGTTGTTGCAGGCGCTTGTAGCCGGCCGGGGTGGTGTTGAATTCGGTGCGCAAATCTTCCTGCGTGCGGAACAACCAGTCGCCTTGCGCTTGCACCAGGGTGGTGAAGTTTTGCTGATAACGCGTGGTGTAGTTCTTCGCGTCATGCGCCGCCGGGCACAGGTTGCAGCACGGTTCGGCGCTGAATTTTGGCGGCGTGGCGGCGGCGCCTTCATCGGCGCGCGCACCGTTGCTGGCCGCGAGAATGCCCACGGTCAGGGCCGACAGGCTGAGTAATCTGATCAAGTGTGGGTGCATAAAATTATCCTCAGTCCTGCATTTCGGTCTGGCGTTCGACAGGGTCGATCAGCACGGCTTTCTGCTGGCGCACCAGCAGGTCGAGAATTTCATCCTGGCGCTCGCCGAGGATGCCGTTGAAGCTGATGCCGCTGGATTTGGTCGGCGCCAGCATCGACACGCGATACAGCTCGACACTCAACGGTGAATCGATCGACAGCGGGCCGCTGCCATTGGCCGCCAATTCACCGCCGACGACGATCAGCGACACCTGCGCATCGAACGGGTCGAGCTTGATGTCACGGTCGGTGTCGGTGAGGTCTTTGATGTGGCCGTAAACACCGGTCAAACCGTTGGCCATGGCGACGTTTTCGTAGAGGCGGATGTTCACGCTGTTACGAATACGGATGCCGTGACGCTTGTTGCTGATGACCTTGTTGCCCCACAGCAGGTTGTCGGCAGACTCGTAGAGGGTGATGCCGTCGGTGTGGTTCTTGTAGATCTCGTTGTAGGCAATGATGTTGTTGACGCTGTTACGGTCGATCACCAGGCCCGAGAGGTGGTTGTCGAAGCTCTTGTTGTTGAAGATGAAGCTGTCGTTGACCTCACGGGAAATAATGATCCCGTGCTTCTTCTTCGTACCGTACACGGTGTTCTCGGCAATGATCAGGCCGTGGGAACGGTCGTGTGGATCGATGCCGTAGACGATGTTGTCTTTGTAGGTGTTGCCCTTGACCACAAAGTCGCGGGTCTCGTAGCAGTAGAAGCCGTACCACATGTCGGAGAACTCGGAGCCGACGATCCAGCCGGTCGGTTCAGGACGCTTGAGCACCTTGGCCATGTTCGGCGTGTACTGGGAAATACTCACGCCGTACGACTTACTGTTGGCGTAACCGAAACTGGCCATCTTGCTGTTGACGATGTAGGTCTCGGTGCCACCCCAGGCGAGCAGGAACGGACGGAATTCCTTCGGCGAACGGAAGGTCGCCGGGCCGTTGTCCTTTTCGCGCCAGCCTGTGACTTTGGTGTCACGCACAAACAGTTGGCCGTCGTTGACCAGGAACGAACCGGCCTCTTGCGACAGGCGCAATTCCTGGGTTTGGCCGTCGATTTCGAGGATGCCTTTACGGCCGACGACGATCGGCAGCTTCGACAGGTACACGCCCGGCGAGGTCTCGCTGAAGTACTGCTTGGGCAGTTTCTGCGCCAGGTCCTTGAGGTTCATGTAGCCGTCATCGACGAAGATCGCCTGGGGGATGCCGTGCTGACGCACCACCCATTCGGCCATCTTGTTGTCGCCGCCGATAAAGTCCTTCAGCGCGTCTTCCTGCATCATCCGGCGCACGCTGACTTTGCCTGCTTTGCTGCGGACGATTTTCGCCGCAGCGGCTTCGGCGGTGTAGCCGGAAATGTCCGGCAGTTTCGGCGCGGCCAGGTTCAGCGCTTCGGTCGGCGCGCTGCTGACCGTGTAGGTCTTGGCTTGTTGCAACTCTTTCGCGGTGGTCACCGGTTTAACCGGCTCCACAGTCGCGAAGGTGCTGGCGCTGGCCAGCAGCATCGCGCCGGCCAGCAGGCTGAGTGAGCCTGTCCTGGTGCTGATCATGTCGGGCACTCCCTTGGCGGTTTGCATCAGAAGCGCCAGATCACGTCGATGAACGCGCGGTGCATGTACGAATCAACCTGCTTGCCGTAGGCATCGCCCGGTTTGAACACACCGCCACGGAAACGCACCAGGGCCGATGGCTCGTCGATCGACTGGCTCAACGCCGCCGGCAACAGGCCTTGCTTGAAGTACTTGGTGACGACCAGGTCCATCTCCTGACCCAGATCCTTGTTGCCGTCTTCAAGCGGCAGCGAGGTGCTGGAAAGGATCGCGCCGGTGGCGTCGTCGGTGTTGTTTTCTACGGCGTTGATGCCGTTGCTGCCCACCGGTTTGTTGCCGTCGACACGCCAGAACTTGTGGTAGATCAGGCTGGCGTCGTACTCGTCGTTGACCATCCACGAACCGAATAGGGTCGCAGTCTGCATGTTGTTCATTTCGCCACGGAACGCTTCACCGAAACGGTGAACCCGCGAGCGGGTACCGGTGTAGTTGGAGCGGTTGCTTTCCAGGCCGTTCTGCTCGTAATCGGCGCTGGCGCGGGCGTAGGCACCGCCGACTTGCCATTGCGGATCGAGGCGCAGGCGTACGCCGATGTCGGTGGCCCAGCCGTTGACGTCATCACTGCGCTTGGCTTGTGCCGGACGCGAGCCATCGGCGTTCAAGGCGTTGACCGTATCGCGGTCGCCGCTCATGCCGGTGATGCTGCCCCAGTAGTTGACGGTGTTGGTGTTGCGCCAGTTGTAGGCGTCGCTGTCGGCGGTCAGGCCGAGCCAGCTGATGTCACCGTTCTGGGTTTTATCCAGCGAGTCGCGCGGGACGCCCGGCTCGGCGTAATCGAGTTTGCCGTCATCGTGGGTGTGGTGACCACGAATGCCGACCCAGTTGCCCGGCGTCCACTGGTAGGCGGCATCGGCGTAGGCGTGCAGGCGATCCTTGTCTTTCGGCGCCAGCTCTTTGAGGTCGGTGCGGTATTCGCTGAAGCGTTCGGCGACACCGGCGTTGGCGCGCAACAGGGTGGTGTCGAAGGTCCAGTTCAGCGCTTCGATGTTGGTGTCGCGCCATTGGCCGTCGTCATTGCGCAGGCGCTGGCGACCGAACTTGAGCATCTCGCCCGGGTACGGGGTGAGGCCGCTGTAACCGACCCAGAACTCGCGCATCGCCAGGTAGTTTTTCTTGGTTTTGCGATCACTGTTGTCGGTGGCTTGTTCACCGTCGGATTGTTGCAGGGTGTCGGTTTCGATGATGTCGGTCGAGGTCACGGCCTGGCCCATGGCGTAGGCGCTCCACGCGCCGCTTTCGCCGTAGATCCACGGACGCAGGTCGAGGCCGACGCCGTTGACGTCACCGCCCTTGGCGGTGCCGAGGTCACGGTCGTCTTCGGACTGGCCGGTGACTTTCACTTCGAGGCCGAAGTTCTTGGTTTCAGTCATCGCTGCCAGTGTCGGGCAAGACCAGATCAGCGCGAACGAAAGGCCAATGCCGGCCTTCACGAATGGATTCAACTTCATAATTTTTCCTCGCCGTCTTCTTCTTGCAGGGCGTGCAGTTGCAGCGTGTTCGGGTTCAGAGCGCCACGGCTGGCTTGCTCTTGTTGCAGCAGACGTTGGGCTTCGGCCAGACGCTCGGGCGGCAGTTGCGCGGCGAGGGTGGTCGCCAGCTCATCGGCTTGCGGAGTGTTTTGTGCTTTGGCCAATTGGCTGAACACGTAGGCGTTGAGCGGGTCGGGCTTGGTGCCTTTGCCTTGGGAAAACAGCTGGGCGATGGCGAAGTCGGCGCTGTTCTGGCCGTTGCGCGCAGCGGTCAGCAGGTGGTCGAGGGCTTTCTGCGGATAGACCTTGCCCAGGTAGCCACGGCGATAGATCTGGCCGAGGTAGTAGTCGGCGGCGACTTCGCGGCCGACGGCTTTCTGGAAATGTTCTTCGGCGACTTTGGCGTCGGCCGGGACCAGTTTGCCTTCGTAGTAGAGCTTGCCCAGCAACAGCTCGGCGCGTGGCTGGTCGGCGGCGCGGCCGTTGTCGAGGTATTTCATCATCTGATCGACGTCGCCCAGTTCCGGGTAGTCGTAGAGCAGTTGTGCGAGGGTCACCCACGACGCCGGGTAACCCGGAGCGATCGGCTCAAGCAACGACTGCGCGGTTTTCTCGTCAATCTTGCCGAGGGTCGAATCGGCCAATACACGGGCCACGGAATCGACGCGCTGCGCGGTGACGGTGCCACGGCTGTAACCGGCCTGCATCTGCTTGATCAGCTCGGCCTGTTGCTCTGGCTGGGCACGTTTCTGATAGACCGTGGCCAGTTCGACGTAGCAGATGTCGGTGGTGTTGAGCGCGGCTTTGCAGATCTTTTCCACGTCATCCAGGTGCTGGTCGTAGGTGCCCTGAGTGCGATACAGCAGCACCTGCGCCAGACCGGCTTCCGGGTAGCCGGATTTGCGCCACTGATCGATCTGCTGCTGGGCGTTGATGTTGGGGAAGCTGTGCGGGTATTGCAGGTACAGCATCGCCAGCGGGATCAACGTGTTGCCTTCGCCATTGGCGGCGGCTTTTTTCAGCAGGCTTTCGGCTTCGTGGTGCTCGGCTTCGGTGGAACCCGGCTTGGCCACCAGCAAACGGCCGAGACGCGCCTGAGCACGCGGCGAAACACTGGCGGCGGCGCGGTAAGTCGCTTCGGCCTGTTTCATTTGCGCAGGATCGCGGCTGTCGACCTGGATATCAGCGAGACCGACTTGCGCCTCGCTGTAACCGAGATCGGCCAGTTGCTGATAATTCTGCGCGGCGGTGGCGGTGTCGCCACGCTTGAGCGCTTCGTTGGCCAGACGCTGATCGGGCAGGCCGGCACAACCGGCGAGACTGACTGCCAAAGCCAATGCGCACACTGAACCCATGTGGGAGCGAGCTTGCTCGCGAAAGCGGTGTGTCAGTCGGCACTGAGGCTGAATGTCAGAATGCATTCGCGAGCAAGCTCGCTCCCACAGGGTTTGTGGTGTGCTTGAGATGGGTGGAGTAGTCACAGGCATATCCTCGACTTAAAGACCGGCAGCCATGGCTTTGTCGATCAGCCAGTTCAGGTTCGGGCCACGGTCGCTGTTCACTTCCACCGGGCGGCCGGCCAAGCTGCTGTCGAGCGGCTCGTCAGGCTGGATCTGCACGCGGATGTCGGAGGACAGGTCGGCGCTTTTCAGGCTGGTGCTGCTGACGATCTTGCCGGTGCGGGTCTTGTCTTCGCCGGCGATCTGGAAGCTCACCGGGGTGCCCGGACGCACGTCGCCGAACTGGCGATAGGAGAAGCGCGCATCAACGGTGGCCTGGGTATTGCGCGGCACCAGTTGGAAGATCACATCGCCTTTGCTGGCGTATTGCCCGTCAGCCACCAGTTGCTGGGCCACGGTGCAATCGCATGGCGAGGTCAGGGTGCCGGTCATTTGCTTGCCGAACAGTTCTTCAACCTTGGCCGGGGACAGTTGATCTTCTTCCAGATGACCCTTGAGCACATCGAGCATGCTGGTGCTGAAGGTCGCCAGTGGCGCGCCTTTCGCTGCAACGCCGTCGGACTTGACCAGGCTCTGCACGGTGCCGTCGCGCGGCATGGTGATGTTCATCCCCGGTACGCTGACCAGACCGGCCTGCGCGTGGCTGACGAAGTACATGCTGTACACCGATTTGAAAATGAAACCCGCCGCGACCAGGCCAACGGCGAAGATGCCGGCGCTGAACGTCACTGCTTTCAGGCGCCCGAACGGGGTCATGCCGGAGCCGCCGTCCTTGACCTTGCGTGCCTTGGTGAAGTTGTCGCGCTGCAGGGTCGCCAGCACTTCGCCGATGCTGACGATGTCGCCGGCCAGGTGCGAGGTGATCAAGTGGCGCAGGGTAGAAATATCCTGCGGTTCCAGATTCTGGAACTGGCAGCCGGCGCGGCCGGTCTGGCGGTCGAAGGAGCGCACCTGCAATTCAACGTCCATGGCGATGCCGAGGTTGTCGATGACGAATTGCAGACGCGCCTTGTACACCTGGCCAATGGTCAGCGGCAGTTGCCCGGCGTTGAACGCCAGACCACCGGCAGACAGGTCGATGACCCGCGCTTCGACCGGCGTCCGGTCAGGACCGAAGAAGCGCAGTTTGGCCGGGATTTTCACGCGGGCGTGTTGGCGCTGGGCTTCGGATTCATGCACTACGTTGGCGTTGACGGCGGTATTCATAGGGGCGATTTCCTTGTTAATTCAATAGGGGCGGGTCAGACCATCATCAGCAGCACGGCGACGAAAATGCTGCCGGCGGAGAAGGTCATGGTCCGAGACGACCAGGTGTTGAACCAACGTTGAAAGCTGGCGAGATCACGGGTCAGGGATGTGGGTTGGCGAGTCCAGGATTGTTGGTCGAGGCGGAAGAACACGTAGATCTTCACCAGCGCACCGACGATCTGGTTGTAATACAGAATCGCTGGGTAAGCCGGGCCGATGCGGTGACCGGAACACGACAACAGCAACGTCAGGATCAGGCGGGTGATGCCGATCCACAGCAGGTAAACCAGGATGAACGCGGTGCCGTACTTGAAGCTGGCGATCATCGCCACGGTCAGGCCAAGCAAGGAGGTCCACATCGACACGCGTTGGTCGAACAGCACCACCGAGGTGAACGCGCCGAGACGTTTCACACCCAGGCCCAGCGCTCGCGAGTTCTGGCGCAGGTTGTTGCCGTACCAGCGGAACATCAGTTTGCGGCTGGCTTTGATGAAGCTCTTTTCCGGTGGGTGTTCAACGGTGTTGATCGCCGCGTCAGGCACGTAGAAGGTGTCGTAACCGAGGCGCATCAAGCTGAACCAGCTCGACTTGTCGTCGCCGGTCAAAAACTTGAAGCGGCCTAGACGCCAGTGTTGCAGCGAGTCGCTTTCCACGTCGGCGATGAATTCCGGGTTGGTCACCACGGTGGCGCGAAACACCGACATACGACCGGTCATGGTCAGCACGCGCTTGGACAGGGCCATCGAGCACATGTTGATGTGGCGCTGGGCGAAACGCAGCTTGTGCCATTCGCTCATGATGTAGCCGCCGCGCACTTCGCAGAACTCGTTGGTGGTCAGGCCGCCGACGTTACCGAACAGCTGGAACCACGGCACGGTCTTGCGCACGGTGCCTTCGCCGAGCACGGTGTCGCCATCGATCACGGCCACCACGGCGCGGTCGTCCGGCAAGTGGCGGGAAATCGCGCGGAAACCATAGGCCAGGCCATCACGTTTGCCGGTACCGGGAATGCGCACGAAGTCGAGCTTCACGCGGTCTGGCGGATTCATTCGCGCCCACAGCGCCTTGACCAGCAGCTCATCGGACATTTCCACGATCGAGCAGACCACGGTGGTCGGCAGTTCGCAGTCGATGGCTTCGCGGATCACCGAGCTGTAGACCTGCGCCGTGGTCAGCGCGTCGATCCGGAAACTGGTAACCATCAGGAACACATGCGACGGGTCCGCCGCCTTACCCAGCTTGCGTACTTTGCGACGCAGGTGCGGGTAAACGATGTAGAGAAAAATCATGCCGCGCACAAAATGCGTTGCACCCATCGAGTAGCGCCAGATACCCACGGCGCCAATCAGGAAAATGAAGTCCTTCGACTCGGAGTCGAATGTGGACGTGGGCAGCATCAAGGCCAGGCCCATCAGCAGACTGAGATAAAAAAGCCAGCCGGCTGATTGCAGAAAAAAATGTTTGAGCTTGCTCATCAGCGTCATCCGAAGGTAAGGGAGGCTTCAAGCTGCAAGCTTCGAGCTGCAAGTACTGCAGCTCGAAGCTTGTCGCTTAGGTCTGCATTACCAGCAGATACCCTCGGTGCGCGTACCGGCGTCGGTGGCTTTGGCCATGAAGCCGACCAGGTCGATGACCTGTTTGCCGTGCGGCGCTTGCTGGGCCAACGGGCGGAACTTCTCGTCGCGGTTGCCGAGGATGATCACGTCGGAGTTATCGATCACCGAATCGAAGTCCGCGTTGAGCAGGGACGACACGTGCGGGATCTTCGACTCGATGTAGTCCTTGTTCGCGCCGTGAACACGGGCGTACTCGACGTTGCTGTCGTAGATGCTCAGGTCGTAACCCTTGCCGATCAGCATCTCGGCCAGTTCCACCAGCGGGCTTTCGCGCAGGTCATCGGTGCCGGCTTTGAAGCTCAGACCGAGCAGGGCGACTTTGCGTTTGTCGTGGCTTTCGACGATGTCGAAGGCGTTCTGCACTTGCGATTCGTTGCTGCGCATCAGCGAGTTGAGCAGCGGCGCCTCGACGTCCAGCGAACCGGCGCGATAGGTCAGGGCGCGCACGTCTTTCGGCAGGCACGAACCGCCGAAGGCGAAGCCCGGGCGCATGTAGTACTGGGACAGGTTGAGGGTCTTGTCCTGGCAGACCACTTCCATCACTTCACGGCCATCGACGCCGACTGCTTTGGCGATGTTGCCGATCTCGTTGGCGAAGGTCACTTTGGTCGCGTGCCAGACGTTGCAGGTGTACTTGATCATCTCGGCAACGGCGATGTCCTTGCGGATGATCGGTGCGTCGAGTTCTTCGTACAGCGATTGCAGAACGTCGCCCGAGGCCTTGTCGAACTCGCCGATGACGGTCATCGGTGGCAGGTCGTAGTCGGCAATGGCGGTGGATTCACGCAGGAATTCCGGGTTGACCGCAACGCCGAAGTCGACACCGGCCTTCTTGCCCGAGCAGTCTTCGAGAATCGGGATCACCACGTTGGCCACGGTGCCCGGCAGCACGGTGCTGCGCACGACGATGGTGTGGCGGGTGGCTTTTTCACGCAGGACAAAACCGATCTCGCGGCATACCGCTTCGATGTAGTTCAGTTCCAGGTCGCCGTTCTTTTTGCTCGGCGTACCCACGCAGATCATCGACAGGTCGGTGTCGCGAATCGCCTCGGCGAAGTTGGTCGTGCCACGCAGACGACCGGTCTGGATACCCTGTTGCAGAAGTTCGCCCAGGCCGGGTTCAACAATCGGCGACTTGCCGGCGTTGATCATGTCGATCTTGTCTTTGGCAACATCGACGCCAACTACGTCATGGCCCCGTGCAGACAGGCAACCGGCACATACTGCGCCAACGTAACCCAAACCAAATATGCTGATGCGCATCGCAATTACCTCTGTATATATCAGGCCTTAGAGGCCGGAGTTAATGGTGTTCAGCGTTCATTAGTGCACTCGAAAGTGCGGCACACAGGCGCCACAATGCCGTGTGCAGGCATACTAAGTTTCGAGTGTCTAAATAAGTGCACTCAAGATGTGCGCAACCAGGCCTTGTTGTTATGACTTGCCCTGTTATGCAGCCGATCCTCTTTGGAGAAGACTCTTGTGCAATCGTCTTGCGCGCTCGATGTCAGGATGAAAGTCCCGTAAATCAAGCGATTGGGTGCTCAGGCGAGCACGTTTATTAGGGCGCGGCCATGGCCTTTGTAGGGGATATAAATGGTGCGTATCTCCTGTCCATCGTCTGTTTTGAGACTAGTTAGTCATCTAGGCAAGTTGCTGTGACAACTTGGTTACATGGCTATCTGCTCTGCGTAAGTTATCTCGTACAAACTCGGCGAGAATCGTTACCGGTGGTATGAGCTATGCATTCGGACGAAGTTCCTGTCCGCTCATCGCGAAATCTGAAATTTCTTGAAATATTGTCAGAGATGGCACTGGTCTCAATTTGATAGCACTTTCGTTTTCGACCTTTAATAACAGGCGAAAAATCACGTTAGATAGTTTTGTGCCACTACGCTGAAAAAAGTTAGGTGCCACTACTGAAAAAAATGATCAGTGTCGAGTGAAACTAATCTTAGAAAAGACAGGGAGGTTTTTCTGGCGCCATTAAAATGGCGAAATGGTGCGAGGGTTTTTTGACATCGTGCGAGCTGCACGACTCTTTATACAAAGAGTCGTGCATTGGGCATGCTTTATTCCGGGGCGTGGTCGCGCAAAAACACCAGATTGTCGGGTTTCGACTGTTCGACGCTGTAGCGATAACCCTGCACATCGAACTGTTTGAGCTGGGCCGGATCGTTGATCTTTTCCTGGATCACGAAACGGCTCATCAGGCCCCGGGCTTTTTTCGCGTAGAAGCTGATGATCTTGTACTGACCGTTCTTCTGGTCCTTGAACTCGGTGTTGATGATCCGCGCGTTCAGGGCTGTGCGTTTCACCGCCGAAAAGTATTCATTGGAGGCGAGGTTGAGCAGCACGTCGTCGCCCTGATCGGTCAGCGCTTCGTTGAGCCATTCGCTGATGCGCGTACCCCAGAAGGCGTACAGGTCTTTGCCACGGGCGTTGGCCAGTTTGGTGCCCATTTCCAGACGATAGGGTTGCATCAGGTCGAGCGGGCGCAGCAGCCCGTAGAGACCGGAGAGCATGCGCAGGTGTTTTTGCGCGTAATCGAAATCGGTTTCGCTGAAGGACTGGGCGTCGAGACCGGTGTAGACGTCGCCCTTGAACGCGAGCAGTGCCTGTTTGGCGTTTTCCGGGGTGAAGGCAGGCGTCCAGCTGCCGAAGCGCGCGGCGTTGAGCCCACCGATTTTGTCGGACACGTGCATCAGTTCGCTGATCTGCGCAGGCGTCAGGTCGCGCAGTTGCTGGATCAGTTCCTGGGAATGGTCGAGGTATTGCGGCTGAGTGAAGCGCTGGGTCGCCGGCGGTGTTTCGTAATCGAGGGTCTTGGCGGGGGAAATCACCATCAGCATGAAGTCGTCTCCTTTAATCGTGGGGCGATTCTAGGGGGTTGTCCGATTTGACTCCAGCTATGGGGGTTATAGGTCGGGGTTAGCAGGGGCATTTGCGACGGTTGGTGGATTTTTCCCTCACCCTAACCCTCTCCCAGGGGGAGAGGGGACCGACCGTGTTGTTCTCGAGTAATACATCGACCTGAGATATCCAGTCGAACTCAGGTTTGAAAACATGAAGATCGGCTCCCTCTCCCCCCGGGAGAGGGCTGGGGTGGGTAAAGACCGGGTACATCCTTTACGTTTGAGACCGGGGACATGGTTTACAGGTATTAATCATGGTCAGGAGGTGCTGACCATGCCCTGGAATCAAGAGTCCCCAATGGATCAACGAGTGAAGTTAGTCAGTGACTGGCTCAGCGGCAGCTATACCAAGAGCCAATTAAGCCGGCGCTACGGCGTCAGCCGTCCAACCATCGACAAGTGGCTGGAACGGTATGCAGCGTTGGGCGTAGATGGCTTGAAAGAGCTATCGCGCAAGCCGTTGAACTGTCCTCATCAAACGGCCGACGAAATCATTGCCACGCTGCTGACCAAGAAAAATGAAAATCCCGATCGGGGACCCAAGCAGATCATTGGTCGCCTGCGCGATTCCGATCCGCATATCCAATGGCCGGCGGCGAGTACCGCCGGGGAGTGGTTGAAGAAAGCTGGTTTGGTGGTGGCGCGACGGCCCTATCCCCCGCGTCCCCGTGCTCCAACACATTTGCGTCCGGTCGACGCGCCCAACCAGACTTGGTGTGCTGATTACAAAGGGCAGTTCAAAATGCAGGACGGTAATTGGTGCTATCCGCTGACCATTACCGATCAGATGAGCCGCTTTTTATTCGTCTGTCGCGCTTTGCCCAGTACGCACGGAGCGCCGAC
>NZ_FOCU01000016.1:0-148630 GCF_900110195.1 Pseudomonas sp. ok266
TCGGTAACGGCTGGCGTGGTGCTCGGGACCAGGTTCTCGAAATTACCGCCAGACACATCCTTGATGGTGACTTCGACTTTGCCGGCGTCTTTGTAGACGTCATCGGCTGGCGCAGCGACAGTCACGGTGCCGGTGGTTTTACCGGCCTCGATGGTAATGACCGAGCCGTTCGACAGGGTCACAGTCACCGGCGAGCCAGCCGGGTTGGTCAGCGTCGCGGTGTAGATGATCGAACCGCCCTCGGCGACCGAGTTGGTGGCGCTGAGCGAGAGGTCAGTGGTGTCGACGGTGTCAGTGACCGTGGTCGAAACTGGGGTCTTGTCGGCAACGAGGTTCTCGTAGTTACCACCGCTCACGTCAGTAATCGCGTTGGTCAGCGGCGTGTGGCCAGTCAGCGCATCGTTAGGTGCGGTGGTGGTCACGGTGCCGGTGGTTTTGCCGACTTCAATGGTGATGTTCTGGCCGTTGGCCAGAGTCACGACCACCGGCGAACCGGTCACCGGTGCGCCAACAGTGGCGGTGTAAGTGACGGTGCCACCTTCAGCGGCAGTCTCGGTGGCGGTCAGTTTGACCGTCGAGGTGTCGATGGTATCGGTTACGTCAGTGACAGCCGGAACGGTGCTTGGCACCAGGTTCTCGAAGTTGCCGCCAGTCGCGTCCTTGATCGTGACTTCGACTTTGCCGGCGTCTTTGTAGACGTCATCGACGGGCGCTGCAACGGTCACGGTGCCAGTGGTTTTGCCGGCCTCGATGGTGATCACCGAGCCGTTCGACAGGGTCACGGTAACAGGCGAACCTGCGGCATTCGTCAGGGTCGCGGTGTAAGTGATCTGGCCGCCTTCAGCCACGGTGCCCGTCGCGCTCAGGGTCAGGTTGGTGGTGTCAGTGGTGTCGGTGACCGTGGTGCTGACCGGGGTTTTGTCAGCCACCAGATCTTCGTAGTTGCCGCCGCTCACGCCTGTGATCGCGTTGGTGATCGGCGCGTGGCCAGTCAGCGCATCGTTTGGTGCAGTGGTGGTCACGGTGCCGGTGGTTTTGCCGACTTCAATGATGATGTTCTGACCATTGGCCAGAGTCACGACCACAGGCGAACCGGTGACTGGCGCGCCGACAGTGGCGGTATAGGTGACGGTGCCACCTTCAGCGGCCGTCTCGGTGGCGGTCAGTTTCACCGTCGAGGTATCAACGGTATCGGTCACGTCGGTGACGGCAGGAACGGTGCTCGGCACCAGGTTTTCGAAGTTGCCGCCAGTGGCGTCCTTGATCGTGACTTCGACTTTGCCGGCGTCTTTGTAGACGTCATCGGCGGGCGCCGGAACGGTCACTGTGCCAGTGGTTTTCCCCGCCTCGATGATGATCACCGAACCGTTCGACAGGGTTACGGTAACAGGCGAACCTGCGGCATTGGTCAGGGTCGCGGTGTAAGTGATCTGGCCGCCTTCAGCCACGGTGCCCGTCGCGCTCAGCGTCAGGTCGGTGGTGTCAGTGGTGTCGGTGACGGTGGTGCTGACCGGGGTTTTGTCGGCAACGAGGTCTTCGTAATTGCCGCCGCTCACGCCCGTGATCGCATTGGTAATCGGCGCGTGGCCGGTCAACGCATCGTTCGGTGCAATGGTCGTCACGGTGCCGGTTGTTTTGCCGACTTCAATGGTGATGTTCTGACCATTGGCCAGAGTCACGACCACAGGCGAACCGGTCACTGGAGCGCCGACAGTGGCGGTATAGGTGACGGTGCCACCTTCAGCGACCGAGGTGTCAGCCGTCAGCTTTACGGTCGACGTATCGATGGTGTCAGTGACGTCGGTCACGGCTGGCGTGGTGCTCGGCACCAGATTCTCGAAATTACCGCCAGACACATCCTTGATGGTGACTTCGACTTTGCCGGCGTCTTTGTAAACGTCATCAGCTGGCGCCGGAACAGTCACGGTGCCAGTGGTTTTACCCGCGTCGATGGTGATCACCGAGCCGTTGCTCAGGGTCACGGTAACGGGCGTGCCGGCCGGATTGGTCAGCGTCGCGGTGTAAACGATCGAACCACCCTCGGCCACGGAACCGGTCGCGCTCAGCGACAGGTCGGTGGTGTCGGCGACATCGGTAACAGTGGTCGATACCGGGGTCTTGTCGGCAACCAGATCTTCGTAATTACCACCGGAAACACCGGTGATCGAGTTGGTCAGCGGCGCATTGCCGGTCAACGCATCGTTAGGAGCGGTGGTGGTCACGGTGCCGCTGGTTTTACCGACTTCGATGGTGATGTTCTGACCGTTGGCCAGGGTCACGATCACTGGCGAGCCAGTCACCGGCGCACCGACGGTGGCGGTGTAAGTGACGGTGCCGCCTTCAGGCACCGAGGTGTCAGCCGTCAGTTTCACGGTCGACGTGTCGATGGTGTCGGTCACTTCGGTCACGGCTGGAACGGTGCTTGGCACCAGATTCTCGAAGTTGCCGCCGGAAGCGTCCTTGATGGTCACTTCAACTTTGCCGGCGTCTTTATAGACGTCATCGGCTGGCGCCGGAACGGTCACGGTGCCAGTGGTTTTGCCTGCCTCGATGGTGATCACCGAGCCATTGCTCAGGGTCACGGTGACTGGGGTGCCGGCAGGATTGGTCAGGGTCGCGGTGTAAACAATCGAACCACCTTCGGCCACGGTCCCGGTTGCCGTCAGCGACAGGTTGGTGTCGTCGATCGAGTCGGTAATCGTGGTGGTCGCTGGCGTCGTGTTCGGCACCAGATTTTCGAAGTTGCCGCCGGTAGTACCGGTGATGGTGGTGCTGACGGTGCTGCCATTGTTGTAAACGTCGTTGGCCGCTGTCGGCACGTTGACGGTGCCGGTGGTCTGGCCGGCGTCAATGGTGATGGTCGAGCCGTTCGACAGGGTGATCGTTACCGGAGTCTGCGCAGCATTGGTCAGCGTCGCGGTGTAAGTGATCTGGCCGCCTTCGACGACCGTACCGGTGGCGGTAAGGCTCACGCTGGTGGTGTCGATCGAATCGGTAACGGTGGTGGTCGCAGGCGTAGTGTTCGGCACCAGGCTTTCAAAATTGCCGCCAGTAGCGCCGGTAATGGTGGTGCTGACGGTGCCGCCATTGTTGTAGACGTCATTGGCCGCAGTCGGCACGTTGACGGTGCCGGTGGTCTGGCCGGCGTCAATGGTGATGGTCGAACCGTTCGACAGGGTGACCGTTACCGGGGTTTGCGCCGGGTTGGTCAGAGTCGCGGTGTAGGTGATCTGGCCGCCTTCGACCACTGTGCCGGTGGCGGTCAGGGTCAGATTAGTGGTGTCGATCGAATCGGTGATGGTGGTCACCGCTGGCGTCGGGTTCGGCACCAGGTTTTCGAAGTTGCCGCCAGTGGCACCGGTAATCGTCGTGGTGACAGTGCTGCCGTTGTTATAGACGTCGTTGGCCGGGGTCGGCACGTTGACGGTGCCGCTGGTCTGGCCGGCGCCGATGGTGATGGTCGAGCCGTTCGACAGGGTGACGGTCACCGGGGTTTGCGCCGGGTTGGTCAGGGTCGCGGTGTAAGTGATCTGCCCGCCTTCAGTGACACTCGGCCCAGCCGTCAGGGTGACGGTGGTGGTGTCGATGGTGTCAGTGACCTGGGTCGTGGCCGGAGTGGTCGGCGGGGTCACGGTGATGCCATTGCCGCCGGTGGTGCCGGTGACGGTCACGTCGATCTGGGTCGGGTCGTTGTAAACGGTGTCGTTCGGGGCCAGCGGCACGTTGACGGTGCCCGTGGTGGAACCGGCTGGAATCACAATCACCGCGCCGTTGGACAGGGTGATGGTCAGGTCGGTCAGCGGCGCCTGGGTCAGGGTCGCGGTGTACACCAGCACGCCGCCGGCTTCGGTGATGGACGGCGTGGCGCTGAGGCTCAGGGTCGAATCACGCAGGGCGTTGGTGGTGGTGTCGGTGGTCTGGCCGCCGGTAATGTTTTGCGCAGCTTGACCGGCAGCGTTGATGCCTGCGGTCGGGAAGCCAATGGTCGGGTCAACGCGGCCAGCGGTGGCGTCGAGCATTACAAAGCTGTGGCCACCACCGGCAGCACCGCCAGTGCCTGCAGCGCTTGGGCCGGCAGCGGTGGCATCAAGGGCGGTGGTCGGGTCGACACCGGCGGCGATGGCTTGCTGCAGTTCGGCTACCGACGGCGCTGCCTGCGCAGTGGCCTCGGCCAGGTCAGTGCTGGAGTCAGGCGCGTTGGCGCTCCACTGGGTTTCTCGGCCCAGATCGAGGGTGCGGCCATCAGCCAATTCAAGCGACACGGCGCCGGAGAGGCCGGTGTCGATCTGGTCACCCACGAACAGGCGATCGCCTTCAACGAGTACGCGACGTACACCCTCAGGGGAGACTACAAATACCTGACCGACAATGCTTTTGACGATGGCAACAACACTGCTCATTGAAGACTCTCCGGGGGTGTCACGTTCAGTTGACTTCCATAGACCTGATGGCTTTTGGCGCCGACTCAGTCTGGACGTACTTTTAAATTTTGCGAATCAAGTTTGACGCATCTAATCGTCAATAATTTGGCTATATTCTTTCGCTATTAACTTTATGCCAAACTATTGACCTTCTGGGTGCCATCCTAAACAATCGCCCCACTAATGTCACATTGATATTTCCGCGGCGACCTGTCCTTTAGCGTGTGATCCAGTTCCTGTTTTGAACTTTCCGACATACGGTCAATCTGGTTGCCATCATCCGACGCAGCGCCACGTTTTGCTGTGATTCAAGACAAGAAGTTCTGGGAAATTCCTATCATGCGTTCGCCCCTGCTTTTCGCCGTACCCTTCGCCCTCGCCGCCTCTTTTGTACAAGCACAATCCTTACCAGAAGCCATGCAGCAGGCACTGGATGTCCATCCGGAAATCCAGGCAGGGGTCAACAGTCGTTTGGCTGCGGATTATCAATTAAGAGCGGCGAAAGGGGGATACCTGCCGAAGGTCGATCTGCTCGGCGGTTATGGCCGTGAAGGCACCGACAGCGTCACCACCCGCGCCAATGGCGGCGGCAACCACTGGGAAACCCTGAACCGCAGCGAGTCAAGTTTACGTCTATCGCAAATGGTCTTTGACGGTTTTGCGACGTCCAGCGAAGTCGGGCGTCAACAAGCCACCGTCAACTCCCGCGCCTACTCGTTGCTCGGCACTTCCGAGCGCACCGCGCTGACCGTCGCCCAGGTCTACCTGGATGTGCTGACCCGCCGCGAATTCGTGCGCTTGGCCGAGGACAACCTCAAGAGCCATCAGCGCATCTACGACCAGATCCAGTTGCGCACCCAGCGCGGCGTCGGCAGCGGTGCCGACCTCGATCAAGCCGAAGCGCGGATGGCCCAGGCTCGCAACAACCTGATCACCGAGCAAACCAATCTGGCCGACTCGGAAACCAACTTCCTCAGCGCCGTCGGCCAGATGCCTGATCAACTGGAGCGGCCGGCACCGTTCATGGCGATGATGCCGGCCAACCTCAATGAAGCGCGCCAGCAGATGCTGGAAAACAGCCCGATCCTGCGTTCGGCCGAGTCCGATATCGCCGCTGCCGAGAAACAGTACGAAACCGCCAAGTCGACCTTCTACCCACGTTTCGACGCCGAACTGGGCCGTACCGCCGACAACGACCTCGACGGCCAGAACGGTCACAACAACGAATGGCAAGCGATGCTGCGCATGCGCTTCAACCTGTATTCCGGTGGCAGCAACAAGGCTGATCTGGAATCCAAGTCGTACCTGTCGAACCAAGCGCTGGACATCCGCAACAACGCCCTGCGCCAGTTGAACGAAGAACTCGGTCTGGCCTGGAACGCCTTGAACAACGCCAACGCGCAGGTGCCGATCGCCCAGCAATATGTCGACCACAGCACCTCGGTGCGCACCGCCTACCAGCGTCAGTTCAGCCTCGGCGAACGGACCCTGCTCGATTTGCTCGACAGCGAAAACGAGTTGTTCACCGCTTCGCGGCGTCTGGCGGAAATCAAAAACATTCAGTTATTTACTCAGTACCGAATCAAGGCGACCATGGGCGAGTTGCTCAGAAGCCAGGGAGTGGTCGCACCGTTGGCATCCGTTGTGCAGAACGACGTGAAGCCCAAGGTCCAGCTGCCTGGGATGAATTGAGTTATCCCTTTTCAACTGTCAAAGAGTGTCGAGCGTGGAATCAGAAGTCAGTCGAGTTCAACTCAGTCATGATCCACGCGCGTTGCACGACGATCCTTTACTGGACGGTCTGCTCGCCCTTTGCATGCTGCACCAGAAGCCCGCCAGCGCGGCGATGCTGACCACCGGCCTGCCGCTGCCCAAACAACGCCTGAGTGTCGAGTTGCTGCCCCGCGCGGCGGCTCGCGCCGGCCTGCAAGGTCGGGTGCTGCAGCGCAAACTGGAAGAAATTCCGGCGATCGCCATGCCGGCCTTGTTGCTGCTCAAGGATGGCCGCAGCGCCGTCCTGCTCGGTTGGCAGGGTGACCACGAAGCGCGGGTGTTGCTCAGCGAAACCGACGGTGGCGAGTCCATCGTCAGTCGCGAATTGCTCGCTGACGATTACACCGGCAAAGTCTTCTTCGCCCAGCCGCAACACAAATTCGACGTCAACCACGGCACGCTGATTCCACGTGCCCGCTCGTGGTTCCGCGATACCCTCAAGCGCTCGCGCTGGCTGTACGCCGATGCCATCGCCGCGAGCTTCCTGATCAACATCATCGCCATGGCCGCGCCGCTGTTCGTGATGAACGTCTACGACCGCGTGGTGCCGAACCAGGCCGAAGCGACCCTGTGGGTTCTGGCGCTGGGTATCACCGGCGCCTATATCTTCGACCTGGTCCTCAAAAGCCTGCGCAGCCTGTGCCTGGACCTGGCCGGGAAGAAAACCGACCTGATCATCTCCGCGACGCTGTTCGAGCGCATTGTTGGCATGGCGATGAAATACCGCCCGGCGCGGGTCGGCAGTTTTGCGCAGAACATCCATGAGTTTCAGAGCCTGCGCGACTTCCTCGCCTCGCTGACCCTGACCAGCCTGATCGACCTGCCGTTCACCATCCTCATCTTTATTGTCATCGCCATTCTCGGCGGGCACCTGGTGTGGATTCCGGTGTTGGCCTTCCCGATTGCCTTGCTGATCGGCTACGCGTTGCAGAAACCGCTGGTGGCGACCATGGAGCGCACCATGGCCCTCGGTGCCGAGCGCCAGTCGAGCCTGATCGAAACCCTCGCCGGCCTCGACGCGGTGAAGGTCAACAACGCCGAGAGCGAACGCCAATACCAGTGGGAACAGACCATCGGCACCCTCAGCCGCCTCGAGCTGCGAGTGAAAATGCTCTCCGGTCTGGCGATGAACATCACCCTGCTGATCCAGCAACTGGCCGGGGTGATCATGATCGTCTTCGGCGTCTACCAGATCATCGCCGGCAACCTGAGCATGGGCGGTCTGATTGCCTGCTACATGCTTAGCGGCCGCGCCCTCAGCCCGTTGGCCTCGCTGTCCGGTCTGTTGACGCGTTACCAGCAGGCGCGAGTGACCATGACCTCGGTCGACCAGATGATGGAGCTGCCGCAAGAACGCAATTTCGAAGAGCGCCCGCTGAGCCGCAAGGTGCTGCAAGGCGCGATCGAGTGCCGCCAGCTCAGCTTCACCTACCCGGAACAACAGAACCCGGCGCTGAAAAACATCAATCTGGTGATCCGTCCCGGCGAGAAGATCGGCATCATCGGCCGCAGCGGCTCGGGCAAGAGTTCGCTGGCGAAACTACTGGTCGGCCTCTATCAACCGGATGACGGCGCCTTGTTGGTCGACGGTGTGGATATCCGCCAGATCGATGTCAGCGAATTGCGCTACAACATCGGTTATGTGCCGCAAGACATCCAACTTCTGGCCGGCACCCTGCGTGACAACCTCGTCTCCGGCGCGCGTTATGTCGAAGACGAGCTTGTCCTGCAAGCTGCCGAACTGGCTGGCGTACACGAATTCGCCCGTCTGCACCCACAAGGTTACGAGCTGCAAGTCGGCGAGCGCGGGCAGAACCTCTCCGGCGGGCAACGGCAGAACGTTGCACTGGCCCGGGCGCTGTTGCTCAATCCACCGATCCTGTTAATGGACGAGCCGACCAGCGCCATGGACAACACCGGTGAAGAACGCCTCAAGCAACGCCTCGCGGCAGTGATAGAAAACAAGACCGTGGTGCTGGTGACGCACCGGGCGTCGCTGCTGTCGCTGGTGGATCGCCTGCTGGTGGTCGACCGTGGGCAGATTCTCGCCGATGGCCCGAAAGCCGCCGTGATGGAAGCGTTGAAGAAGGGGCAGATCAGTGTTGCTTAAGTCGGGTTTCAAGGATTCGATCCGTCGCTACTTCAAAGGCTCTGCCTCGCTGCAGGGCCAGCCGCTGCCGGAGGTCAACAAAGCGCTGATCGAAGACGCCCCGCGCGTCGTGCGTCTGACCATCTGGGCGATCATCGGCTTCTTTATCTTCCTGCTGCTGTGGGCCAACTTCGCCGTGATCGACGAAGTGACCAAGGGCGACGGCAAGGCGATTCCGTCGTCGAAGATCCAGAAAATCCAGAACCTCGAAGGCGGGATCATCTCCGAGCTGTTCGTCAAGGAAGGCCAGATCGTCGAAGCCGGTGCACCACTGATTCGCCTCGACGACACACGATTTGCTTCCAACGTCGGCGAAACCGAAGCCGATCGCCTGTCGATGCTGCTGCGCGTAGAACGCCTCAGCGCCGAAGTGGATGACCGTCCGCTGAATTTCCCCGATGACGTGCTCAAAGCCGTGCCGGGTCAGGCGAAAAGCGAAGAGTCGCTGTACATCAGCCGTCGTCAGCAACTGCACGACGAGATTGGCGGTTTGCAGGAGCAGTTGATTCAGCGTCAGCAAGAGCTGCGCGAATTCGCCTCCAAGCAAGCGCAGTATCGTCAGCAACTCGGCTTGCAGCGTCAGGAAATCAACATGTCCGAGCCGCTGGTGGCGCAGGGCGCGGTGTCCCCGGTGGAAGTGCTACGTCTGAAGCGTGCCGAGGTGGAAACCCGTGGTCAGCTGGATGCAACGACGCTGGCCATCCCGCGTGCCGAATCGGCGATCAAGGAAGTGCAGCGCAAGATCGACGAGACGCGCGGCAAATTCCGCAGCGAAGCGCTGACCCAACTCAATGAGGCGCGCACCGACCTGAACAAGGCCAGCGCGACCGGCAAGGCCCTGGAAGACCGCGTCAGCCGTACGCTGGTGACATCGCCAGTGCGCGGCATCGTCAACAAATTGCTGGTCAACACCATCGGCGGCGTGATCCAGCCGGGCAGCGACATGGTTGAAATCGTCCCGCTGGACGATACCTTGCTGGTCGAAGCCAAGATTCGTCCGCAAGACATCGCGTTCCTGCACCCGGGGCAGGAAGCGATCGTTAAATTCACTGCCTACGACTACACCATCTACGGCGGGCTCAAAGCCAAGCTTGAGCAGATCGGCGCTGACACCATCACCGACGAAGACAAGAAAACCACTTACTACATCATCAAGGTGCGCACCGAGCGCAGCCACTTGGGTACCGATGAAAAGCCGTTGCTGATCATTCCGGGGATGGTCGCGTCGGTGGACATCATCACCGGCAAGAAGTCGGTGTTGAGTTATCTGCTCAAGCCGATCATTCGTGCGCGGGCAGAGGCGTTGCACGAGCGTTAGATCTTCAGCGCGGCTGCCGGCCTCTTCGTCGGTTCGCCGCCCGGAGCAGGCTCGCTCCCACATTTGGATTTCTTTTGAACACAGAATTTGTGTCCACTGAAGATCAACTGTGGGAGCGAGCTTGCTCGCGAAGGCGTCAGTCGGATCGCTGCATCTGTCAGGAAGTGACAAAAACCGTCACTCACCATCCAGTCCATTCCGCCATATCGTTATTCATTAACGGTATTTAATTTCCAATTCTTATAGCTATAAAGTCATCCCCCTGCGTACCTGCCGACCAATCGGCGCGCCGCACGACCTGAACCAACACGCAATCCAGCGTGAGTGTCTGATCGACGAGCGCGCCCGTGAGCGTGCCGTGCGTGGGAGATGGAAAGATGTCCGCAGCTACTGCTTCCCCAAGCGCCGCGACCGCCGCGCCGCAAGCCTTTGAAATCCGACCGTTCAGCGGTGCCGTCGGCGCCGAGATCATCGGCCTCGACCTCACCCGACCGATCAATGATCAGGACTTTGCGCGCATCCATCGCGCGAATCTGGATCACCACGTCGTGGTGTTCCGCGACCAGCAAATCACCCCGCAGCAACAGATCGACTTCAGCCGCCGCTTCGGCGTGTTGCAGATCCATGTGCTCAAGCAGTTCCTGTTGGCCAACCACCCGGAAATCCTCATCGTTTCCAACATCATCGAAAACGGCCAGAACATCGGCCTCGGTGATGCTGGCAAGTTCTGGCACTCCGACCTTTCCTATAAAGAGCTGCCAAGTCTCGGCTCGATGCTGCATGCGCAAGAGCTGCCTTCCGAGGGCGGCGATACGTTGTTCGCCGACATGCACAAAGCCTGGGACAGCTTGCCCGAGGCCTTGCGCAAAGCTGTTGAAGGTCGTTCGGCCGCGCATTCCTACACCGCCCGCTATAGCGAAACCAAATTCGAAGGCAACTGGCACCCGACCCTGACCCCGGAGCAACTGGCTCAGGTCGCGGAAGTGGTGCACCCGGTGGTGCGCACGCATCCGGAGAACGGTCGCAAGGCGCTGTTCGTCAGCGAAGGGTTCACCACGCGCATCGTCGGCCTGCCCGAAGACGAGAGCCAGCAGCTGCTGACCGAGCTCTACGCCCACAGCGTGCTGCCGCAAAACATCTACCGCCATCAGTGGCAGCCCCACGATCTGGTGTTCTGGGACAACCGTTCGCTGATCCATCTCGCCGCCGGCTGCTCCGCGCACCTGCGCCGCAAGCTGTATCGCACGACCATTCAGGGCGACGCGCCTTTCTGATTCGCCGGAGATTGATCAAGCCATGAACGCTCCCTTGCCAGGCCACGCGGCCAGCAACCTGATCGCCCGCAGCGACGCGTTGCTGGCGGTCGATCACGTCAGCCTCGAATACCGCACGCCGCAACGCGTGGTGCGTGCCACCCACCAGGTCAGTTTTGAAATCGACCCGGCCGATCGCTACGTGCTGCTCGGCCCGTCCGGTTGCGGCAAATCGACGTTGCTCAAAGCGGTCGCCGGGTTTATTCAACCGTGCGAAGGCGAGATCCGTCTGCAAGGCCAGCGCATCGACGCGCCGGGGCCGGACCGGATCGTGGTGTTTCAGGAGTTCGACCAACTGCCACCGTGGAAAACTGTCAAACAGAACGTGATGTTTCCACTGCTCGCTTCGCGCACGCTGAAGAAAAAAGAAGCTGAAGAACGCGCGCTGCACTATCTGGAAAAGGTCGGGCTGGCGGCGTTCACCGATGCTTATCCACACACCTTGTCCGGCGGCATGAAAGCACGGGTGGCAATTGCCCGGGCGTTGGCCATGCAGCCGAAAATCCTCTTGATGGACGAACCGTTCGCCGCGCTCGATGCACTGACCCGACGCAAGATGCAGGAAGAATTGCTGCTGCTCTGGGAAGAGGTGCGCTTCACCCTGCTGTTCGTCACCCACTCGATTGAAGAAGCATTGGTGGTCGGCAATCGCATCCTGCTGCTGTCGCCGCATCCGGGTCGAGTGCGCGCCGAAGTGCACAGCCATCAATACGATCTGCACAGCCTCGGTGGCGTGGCGTTTCAGGAATCGGCGCGGCGTATTCATCGCCTGCTGTTCGACGAAGGCCAGTCGCCGGAAACCGAGCGTGACCACGACTTCAACGACATTCGCATCGCCTATTGAGCGGCCAGGAGGACTACCCGATGAGCCATTCATCACCCGTGCGTGAAGAGTTTGAAATTGTGCTGGAACCGTTGACGCAGGTGCCGGTCGAGCGAGAGCTTTCGCTCGGCACGCGACTGTGGCAGCAGGGCTGGCTGCGTAAAAGCCTGATCCTGATTGTGCTGGCGGTGTTGTGGGAAGTGGTCGCGCGGATTCAGAACAATGACCTGATGCTGCCGAGTTTCCTGCAGACCAGTCATGCGTTGTTCGACGGGCTGCTCAGTGGTGAGTTATTGGCCAAAGTGTGGATATCGCTGGTGGTGCTGATCAAGGGTTATCTGATCGGCATCGTTCTGGCATTTGCCCTGACCACGTTGGCCGTATCGACGCAGTTGGGCCGCGATCTGCTGAGCACGATGACCTCGATGTTCAACCCGCTACCGGCGATTGCCCTGTTGCCACTGGCGCTGCTGTGGTTTGGTCTGGGGCAGAACAGCCTGATTTTCGTCCTGGTGCATTCGGTGTTGTGGGCGCTGGCGCTGAATACCTATGCCGGGTTTCTCGGTGTCTCGGAAACCTTGCGCATGGCCGGGCGCAATTATGGTTTGAAGGGCTTGCGACTGGTGCTGTTCATCCTGATTCCGGCAGCGCTGCCGTCGATTCTCGCCGGGTTGAAGATTGGCTGGGCGTTTGCCTGGCGCACGTTGATCGCGGCGGAACTGGTGTTTGGCGCGACCAGTGGCAAGGGCGGTCTGGGCTGGTACATCTTCCAGAACCGTAATGAGCTGTACACCGACAAGGTGTTTGCCGGGTTGGCGGTGGTGATCCTGATCGGGTTGCTGGTGGAGAACCTGGTGTTCGATACGCTGGAGCGGGTGACCGTTAAGCGGTGGGGGATGCAGCGGTAACTCTGTGGCGTTGCGTCTGGCCCCTTCGCGAGCAAGCTCGCTCCCACAGGAGAATGCATTCCAAATGTGGGAGCGAGCTTGCTCGCGAAGGCGTCAGTAAGATCAACGCCTACTCTGAAAGATGTTTGCTAGCATTGCGCCCAGATCAATCCTGATCAGCCATGAGTGCTCAGCATGCAACTTCCGGACATGAACCTTCTGGTCGCCCTCGACGCCTTGCTCGACGAGGGCAGTGTGGTCGGCGCGGCGCGGCGGATGAATCTCAGCCCGGCCGCCATGAGCCGTACCCTGACGCGGATCCGCGAAGCCATCGGTGACCCGATCCTTGTGCGCGCCGGTCGTGGCCTAGTGCCAACCCCCAAGGCGCTGGAGTTGCGCGAACAGGTGCGCGATGTGGTCGAGCAGGCCGCGCTGTTGTTCCGTTCCGCCGACACCGTGGAACTGGGCACGTTACGCCGTCGTTTCAACATCCGCGCCAATGACTTTTTCATCGGTGTTTACGGCGGCAAGCTGTTCGACACCCTCGATCAATTGGCGCCGCACTGCGAATTGCGTTTCGTCCCGGAAGGCGATGGCGACGATGAGGCACTGCGCGAGGGCCGCATCGATCTGAGCGTCAGCAACACCCGACCCGTCACCCCGGAAGTCAAAGTGCAGAACCTGTTCTCGACGCATTTTGTCGGCTTGGTGCGAGAAGACCATCCACTGCTCGACGGTGAAATCACCGCCGAGCGCTACGCCGGGTTTTCCCATATCAGCATGTCGCGCCGTGGCATCGCGCGCGGCCCGATCGATACGGCGCTGAATGCGCTAGGCCTGGAGCGGCGCGTGGCGGTGATCGCGCCGAGTTTCCATGCGGCGATGTTTGCCTTGCCGGATTCCGATCTGATCTTGCCGGTGCCCAAAGAAGCGCTGCTCAGCGTGCGCCGGCTGGGTTTGAAACTGCGCTCATTCGACCTGCCTATCCCGTTGCCGACCTTGATGCTGACCCAAGCCTGGCACCCGCGCTTCGACAAGGATCCGGCACATCGCTGGCTGCGTGAAACCCTCAAGACTTGCTGCGACGAAACCTGGCTGGCGGCCCAGCCTTAACCTGCGAACCCACACAAAACCCTTGTAGGAGTGAGCCTGCTCGCGATAGCGGTGTGTCAGTCAACACATACATTGGCTGACCCAACGCTATCGCGAGCAGGCTCACTCCTACAGAGGTTAATTGTTGCGTCTGGCGCACTTATAACCTGCCAATAAGTCAATTTTCGTCATTGCCAAGCCCGACTAAGATGCTCCGGTATTTTTCCCTCCGGAGTGTGTACTCATGACATCCCTGACGGCCGCGATGCCCATCGCTGCGGCCAGCCCGGCGAAGGCGGCGACGCCACCGGTGTTCGGGGCGCGGATCATCATTGGCCTGGTCGGCGTGCTGCTGGCGGTGCTGGTGTCAGGCCTCAACGAGATGGTCACCAAGGTAGCCCTGGCCGACATCCGTGGCGGGTTGCACATCGGTTACGACGAAGGCACCTGGCTGGTCGCCAGCTACACCGCCACCTCGGTCGCGGCCATGGCCTTCGCGCCGTGGTGTTCGGTGACCTTCTCGTTGCGCCGCTTCACTCTCTGCGCCATTGGCCTGTTCACCTTGCTGGGTGTGCTGTGCCCGTTCGCGCCGAATTACGAAAGTCTGCTGCTGATGCGCATCCTGCAAGGTCTGGCCGGCGGTGCGTTACCGCCGATGCTGATGACCGTCGCCCTGCGCTTTTTGCCGGCGAACATCAAGCTTTACGGTCTGGCCGGCTACGCACTGACGGCGACATTCGGCCCGGGTCTCGGCACGCCGCTGGCCGGTTTGTGGACCGAATACGTCGGCTGGCAGTGGACGTTCTGGCAAATCATCGTGCCGTGCCTGATCGCCATGGCGATGGTCGCGTGGGGTATTCCGCAGGACCCGCTGCGCCTGGAGCGCCTCAAATCGTTCAACTGGAAAGGCCTGCTGCTGGGCTTTCCGGCGATCTGCATGTTGGTGATCGGTTTGCTGCAGGGCAATCGGCTGGACTGGTTCGAGTCGAGCCTGATCTGTGGATTGCTCGGCGCCGGCTCGCTGCTGCTGGTGGCGTTCCTGATCAACGAGTGGTCGCAGCCGATCCCGTTTTTCAAATTGCAGATGCTCGGTATTCGTAACCTGTCGTTCGCCTTGATGACCTTGGCCGGTGTGCTGATAGTTCTGCAGGCGGTGGTGTTGATTCCGTCGAGTTATCTGGCGCAGGTGCAGGGTTATCGCCCGGCGCAGACCGCACCGATCATGCTGATCGCCGCATTGCCGCAACTGATTGCGCTGCCGTTGGTGGCAGCGTTGTGCAACCTGCGCTGGGTCGATTGCCGCTGGGTGCTTGGCATGGGTTTGAGCATGTTGACGCTGTCCTGCCTGGGCGGATCGCTGCTGACTTCAGAATGGATTCGCGACAACTTCTACGTTCTGCAATGGCTGCAGATCTTCGGCCAGCCGATGTCGGTGCTGCCGCTGTTGATGCTCTCGACCGGCAGCATCCAGCCAACGGACGGTCCGTTTGCCTCGGCGTGGTTCAACACCGTGAAAGGTCTGGCGGCGGTGGTCGCCACCGGGGTGCTTGAGGCGCTGACTACGGCGCGTCTGCATTTCCACTCGACCATGTTGGTCGACAGCCTCGGCAATTCGCCGCTTGCCGATCGCAGCGATCCGGGCCTTGCCCATCGCCTGCACGAACAAGCCGTGGTGCTGACTTCTTCCGATCTCTATGTGTGCATGGCCGGCGTCGCGGTGGCGTTGATCCTGCTGATTTTCTGGCTGCCGACGCGGATCTTTCCGCCCCGCGCGTCGACCTGATTACTGCACTGAACAATGAAGGTTTTTATGACGACTCAAGCAAAGCAAAAACTCGCGGTGGCCATCGCGGCCGCGCTGGCCGTCGGCGTGCTGGTGTATCTGGCGCTGCCCGGCGTGTTTGGCAAACGCACCCAGCAAAACACCAACGACGCCTTTGTCTCTGCCGACTACACCCTGGTGGTGCCGCGTGTGGCCGGTTTCATCAAGGAAGTGCTGGTGGAAGACAACCAGCAAGTGAAGGCCGGGCAATTGCTGGCGCTGATTGATGATCGCGATTTGCGCGCGTCAGCCGAAGCGGCGGACGCGCAGACCCTGGTCGCGCGGGCGCAATTGCAGAACGCCAAAGCGACGCTGGAACGCCAGACTTCGGTGATCGCCCAGGCGCAGGCCTCGGTGGTGTCGGCCAAAGCTGAAATGGCTTTCGCCCAGCAGGAGTTGAATCGCTACAACCATTTGGCCGGCGTTGGTGCCGGTACGGTGCAGAACGCGCAACAGGCGCGTACTCGCATCGATCAAGCCACGGCGCATCTCGACACCGCCACGGCGAAACTGGCGGCAGAGCGCAAGCAGGTCGACATTCTCACGGCTCAGCGGGATGCCGCCGAAGGCAGTTTGAAGCACGCACAAGCGGCGCTGGAAATCGCCAGTTTTGAACTCTCTTACACGCGTATCACTGCACCGCAGGACGGCATGATCGGTGAGCGCGCCGTGCGTGTTGGTGCCTATGTGACGCCGGGCAGCAAGCTGCTGGCGGTGGTTCCTTTGAAGCAGGCATATGTCGTGGCGAACTTTCAGGAGACGCAACTGACTGACGTGCAGCCAGGGCAAGAGGTGCAAGTACGCGTCGACAGCCTGGGTGGTGAAGCGCTGACCGGTCGTGTCGAGAGTATCGCTCCGGCGACGGGCGTGACCTTTGCGGCGGTGAAACCGGACAACGCCACCGGTAACTTCACCAAGGTGGTGCAGCGGATTCCGGTGAAGATCATGCTGGAACCGGGGCAGCCGTTGGCCGAACGGTTGCGGGTGGGCATGTCGGTGGAGGCGAGCATTGATACCAGAAGCTCGGCGACGTCGGTGCGTGAGGTGACTCAGCGATGAGCCGTGTTGATCGAACCGACGCCTTCGCGAGCAGGCTCGCTCCCACATTGGACCTCGGCAACACCGCAGCCCCCCTGTGGGAGCGAGCTTGCTCGCGAAGAGGCCAGTGGCAGCCACTCACTTTAAGTATCTTGCTTGCAGTAAGCCTCAGCGCCTGCACCGTAGGCCCTGATTTCCAGAAACCCGAAGCCACACAAATCGCCGACTGGGCCAAACCTGCCAATTCCGCCCCCAGCCAAGCCATCAGCGAACCCCTGAACGAACGCTGGTGGGAAGTCTTCCACGACCCGCAACTCTCCGCGCTCACTCAACGTGCGGTGCAGAGCAACCTCGACCTGCAACTAGCCAGCAGCCGTCTGCAACAAAGCCGCGCCGCTCGCCAGGTGATCACCGCTGATCGTTATCCGAACACCGCCGCCACTGGCAGTTACGCGCGCGAACGCAACAGCGGCAAAGGCCTGAACGATCCGTCCGGACACAACGGCGATTCCGCTTTCAACCTGTGGGACGCCGGTTTTTCCGCATCGTGGGAACTGGATTTCTGGGGTCGCGTGCGCCGCGAAACCGAAGCCGCCGACGCCAACCTCGAAGTCGCCGAAAACGACCGTCGTGGGGTGTTGCTGGCGGTGCTTGCCGACACCGCACAAAACTACATTCAACTGCGCGGCGTGCAAAACACCCGCGCCGTCACCGAGCGGAACCTCGACGTCGCCCGGCACAGCCTGAAACTCTCGCAACTGCGCCTGGCCGACGGCGTGGCGACTGACCTCGACGTTGCCGAAGCCGCCGCGCAAGTCGCCGCGATCGAGTCGCGCCTGCCCGCGCTGGAACAGCGCCAATCGCAACTGATCAATGCGATCAGCCTGTTGATGGGCGAACCGCCACAGGCATTGGCCAAGGAGTTATCTACAGACGCAGCCGTGCCGCAGTCGCCGCTGCAAGTCGCCATCGGCCTGCCGTCACAACTGGCCGAACGCCGCCCGGACATCCGCCAGGCCGAAGCGCGTCTGCATGCGGCCACCGCCAATATCGGCGTGGCCAAGGGTGATTTCTATCCACGTATCACCTTGTCCGGCAACTTCGGCTCGCAAGCCATGCAACTCAGCGACTTTGGCTCGTGGGGCTCACGCGCGTTCGGCATCGGCCCGCAATTCAGCCTGCCGCTGTTCGACGGCGGACGCCTGCGCGGCATGCTGCAACTGCGCGAAGCCCAGCAGCAGGAAGCGGCCGTCGCCTACCAGCAAACCGTACTGCGCGCATGGCACGAAATCGACGATCAACTGACCGCCTACAACGCCAGTCAACGCCGCCGTGACAGCCTCGCCGAAGCCGTCCGCCAGAACCAGATCGCCCTGCGCACCGCGCAACAGCAATACGTCGAAGGCGTGGTCGATTTCGTCAACGTCCTCACCGTGCAAAGCGCGCTGCTGGCGACGCAGGAGCAGTGGGTTGAGAGTTCGACCGGTGTTTCGTTGGCGATGGTGGGTTTGTACAAGGCGTTGGGTGGGGGATGGGAGTCGGTGTATCCGGCAGAAGTACCTACCAATAATCCGGTTTGAACGCTGGTTTTTTGTGCGTGGCTACTCGGCCTGGAAACTGATTAATGAGCAATTCTTCCTCTGTGATCACGCGGCGCAGCCAGTGAGAGTGATCTTTCAGAGAACCCGGGGTGGGCCGATTCAAACCTGCCCTGTGAGGAAGAATGACGCCGATGGTTAGGTGAGGAAAGTCCGCACGTATTGCTCTCAATGCGGGGGTGATATCAGTGTCACTCGAAACCAGTACGAGTTGTTCGACGCGATCTTGCGTTGCGAACATTGCCTGGTGGCAGGCAGTGCGATACATGCTGATCGCGATATGAACGTCGGTTTCCTTTTCTTCAAGCTTCCAGATGTCGACCTTGTCCTGACGTGAGGCCTTGGTGTTTTTGTCGATGAATCGAGGCGCTTTAGCCTGCTCAAGATGATGCCGACCAAAATGCACTCTGACATTGGTCGTGCGCAGTGCCCTTATGTAAGTGTCTTGGGCCTCTTTTGAAATTCGGCCCAGCGTCGCGAGTTCTGGTTTTATTGATGAGGTGAAATAGTCAATCGAGACAACGGCGTTCTGCGGGTTTTCGATGTGTGCGACATGAATCAGCAAACCTTCGAGATTGAGCCATTTATAGGGGGTGCCCGCGAGCAGCCCATAGAACAAGTTGTAGCCATCAACAAAGAAAGCAGTACGCACAAATTATTCCTCAGAAACGAAAAAACCGGCCTAGGCCGGTTTCTTCACCCCAACTGCCAGCGAACTGAATCGCTACGTACGGGGTTGAGTAAGGCAATCCTAGATTGAGCGCGTCATGCAGGTCAACCACCAAATAATTGCACGCTCACTCCGCTGGTTTAGCTCCAGCACCGGCTTGTCAGTTTTGGTTGCTGGTATCCGCCATGGTCAAGCCATTTAAGGGCTTGTGTATTAGAGGTTGTTGCAGAGAGAGGTAAATTCGCTCCGCGCCTATTTGCATAGGTAGCCTGTCTATCGCCGTTTTCGCAGTGAGCAATCAGCAGTATCCCCAACTCGTGTAGGACGCCGGAATTTGCCTACATCTCTTAAACGGTCATTGAGCGGCTTTCTCTTTTGAAACATTACATTTCCGAAGAGTGATGGCCTTTCGCTTGACGCTAACCCCCGCTGTCGTAGACTCCGCACATCCGTCAGGGAGTAGCGGTTATGCAGCGTTTTCGCGGTTGGGTTATCGGATTGACCTTAATAACGTGTGCAGTTCAGGCGCAAACGCCCGGGCCAGACGATCCGCTGCTGGATAATCCGGCGACGGGGTCGGCCACTGCGAGCAGTGAGGCGCGGGGGGTGTTGCGGGCGCGCGATCAGGCGACGCTGGCCAGTGAGCTTTCCGGGCGGATTGTCGAACTGCCGTTCAGTGAGGGCGAGTCGTTCAAGAAGGGCGATACGTTGGCCCGTTTCGATTGCTCGGCCTATCAAGCGCAGCTGAATGCCGCACAAGCGGCCAGCCGTGGTGCCGGTGAAGAGCTGGCGCATAACAAACAGTTGGCTGCACTCAACTCTGTCGGGCGTTTCGAAGTGGCGCGGGCCGAGGCCAAGGTCAGCGAAACTCAGGCGCAATCCCAGGTGTATCAAGTGCAGGTCAAGCGCTGCAGCGTCGTCGCGCCGTTCGACGGGCAAGTGGTCGAGCGCAAGGTGCAGCGCTATGAAAGCGTGCCGGCCGGTGCACCGCTGCTCGATGTCGTCGATAACCGCACCCTCGAAATTCATTTGCTGGTGCCGTCGCGCTGGATGGCCAGACTCAAGCCCGGCCAGACCTTCAGCTTCGTTCCCGATGAAACCGGCCAGGCCATCGACGCCACGGTCAAACGCCTCGGCGCGCGAATCGATGAGGGCAGTCAGACCCTGTTGCTGGTCGCAACACTTCCCGAAGCCAAAGGTTTGCTCGCCGGCATGAGCGGCACCGCGCGTTTCCCGGAGCTGAAGTGAACGCGCCGGTGAGCGGCGGCGCTGAACAGGTGTTCGCGCGGTTTCTCGACCTTGAACGGCAGACTCGCGCTGCCCGTGATGCCGCGCAACTGGCCTACAGCCTGGTCAATGACGGCCAGTCGTTGTTTGGCTTTCGCCATGCCGCGTTATTGATCGCCGGCAAGGTACAAGCCGTGACGGGCGTCAGTGCGGTCGAACCGAATGCGCCGTTCGTGGCGTTCGTTGAGCAGGCCGTGGCGCAGTTGTTCAAGCAGGGTGTGCTGAAGCAAGCGCGGGTGATCGCGCCGGAACTGCTCAGCGAATCGATCCAGGCCGACTGGCGCAGTCTGTCCGCTGCGCAGGTGTTCTGGTTACCGCTGGTGGATCGCGACGCGCAGGTGTTCGGCGGCTTGTGGCTGGCGCGCGATGTGCCGTGGAATCCTTCCGAACAAGTCTTGCTGTCGCAACTCGGTGACACCTACAGCCACGCCTGGCTGGCGCTGCAACCGCGCAAACCGTGGCGGCTGCGCTGGACCCGCAAGCGTCAGGTGGCGTTGCTCGCGGTGCTGTTGCTCGGGCTGTTGCTTCCGGTGCGTCAATCGGTGCTGGCCCCGGCCGAAGTGGTACCGCTGGGTGGCCGCGTGGTGGTGGCGCCGCTGGACGGAGTAATCGCCGGGTTTCTGGTCAAACCCAATCAAACTGTAAAAAACGGCGATGTGCTGGTGCGTTTCGAAAGCACCACGCTCAAGGCGCAGGCCGACGTCGCTGAGCGTGCGCTGGGTGTGGCCGAAGCTGAACTGAAATCCAATTCCCAGCGCTCGTTTGCCGATGCCGAGTCGAGCGCAAAAGTCGACTTGCTCGCCGCTCGGGTTGAGCAGAAGCGCGCCGAACGTGACTACGCCCGTGAGCTGCTCAAGCGCAGCGAAGTGCGTGCCGAACGTGATGGCATCGCGGTGTTCGCCGACGCCGAGCGCTTGACCGGCAAACCGGTGCAGACCGGCGAACGCCTGATGGAAATTGCCGACCCCAATCAGGCTGAACTACGTATCGAACTGGCGGTGGGCGACGCGATCTCGTTGGAGCCTGGTGCCGAAGTGGCGTTGTTTCTCGACAGCGATCCGCTGAAGCGCCATCTCGCCACACTGGAACGCTCGGCGTACGAGGCGCAGCCGACGGCGGGCGGGCAACTGGCCTATCGGCTCGACGCCAATTTTACCGAGGCACCGCCACGCATCGGCCTGCGCGGCACGGCGAAAATCTTCGGCGACCGCGCGCCGCTGGCGCTGTACTTGCTGCGCCGGCCACTGGCCGGTTTGCGCCAGAGTGTGGGTCTGTAGATGAATCTGCCGAGCCTGCGTGCCGACCTGCAACTGTCGCCCGCGGCACCGGCCTTGGACGGTTCGCCGCGCTGGACCCTCGCCGATCCGGTGCGCGGGCGTTATTTCAAACTGGGCACGGCGGCGATGCGCTTGTTGCGCCATTGGTCGTTGGGCGACGCCGAGCAAGTCTTGCGCGCGGCCAATCGCGAGCCGGGTTTACCGTTGACCGGCACCGAGCTTGAGCAGTTGCTGGAGTTCTTGCGCGGACACGATTTGATCAGTGCGCTCGACGATCAACAGCGCGCCAGCTACCGCCTCAAGGCCTTGGCACAGAAGCAAAGCCTGTGGCAAATCCTCCTGCATCAATATCTGTTTTTCCGTATTCCGCTGTGGCGCCCGGACGCATTTCTCAATCGCGCGTGGCCGTGGCTTGCGCGCTTCGGCCCGCGCCTGCTGCGTTACGGTTTCCCGGCGACGCTGGCGTTGGGTGTGTTTCTGGTGGCGCGCGACTGGCAGCGTTTTATCGGAACGTTTCCACACCTGTTCAGCCTCGGCGGCGCATTGGCGTTTGGCGTGGCGTTGTTCTTTGCCAAGCTCTGTCACGAATTCGGCCATGCGTTCATGGCCAAGCGCGCCGGGTGTCGAGTGCAGAGCATGGGCGTGGCGTTCATGGTCTTGCTGCCGATGTTCTACACCGATGTCAGCGACGCCTGGCGGGTCAATGATCGCCGTGCGCGATTGCTGATCGGTGCCGGCGGTGTGCTCGCGGAATTGCTGTTGGCGTGTATTGCGCTACTCGCATGGTCGTTGCTGCCGGATGGACCGGGGCGCACAGCGGCGTTCATGCTCGCCAGCGCCACGTGGATCACCACGCTGGTGGTCAACCTCAATCCGTTCATGCGTTTTGATGGTTATTTTCTGATCAGTGATTTCTGGGAAGTCGACAACTTGCAGGGGCGCGCATTTGCCCTGTGCCGTTGGCGCCTGCGCGAGTTTTTGTTCGGTTATGGCGCCCCGGCGCCGGAGCCGTGGTCGCCGAAGATGCAACGGCGTTTGCTGATCTGGGGGTATGGCTCATGGTTGTGGCGTGCAGCGTTGTTTTTCGGGATCGCACTGGCGGTCTATCACCTGTTTTTCAAGGTGTTGGGGATCTTCCTGATGCTGGTGGAACTGGTGTGGTTCATTTTTCTGCCGATCATGCGTGAGTGGCGCCAGTGGTGGAGCCGCCGCGAACAGGCGCACGGCCCGCGCGTGCTGCTCAGTGGGTTGGCGCTGCTCGGATTGTTGCTGGTGCTGATCGTGCCGTGGCGCAGTTCGGTGGAGTTGCCGACCATGCTCGAGGCCGGGCGCGCCAGTGCCCTGCACGCGCCGACGGCGGCGCGGGTCAAAGCGGTGAAGGTGACGGACGGGCAGAAAGTCGCGCAGGGCGATGTGCTGATCGAACTGGAGTCACCGGATCTAGAATCGCGGCTGGCGATCGTGCGCCGGGAAATCCAGATCCAGCAGCTGTTGATGCGTCGTCAGGCCAGTCGCAGCGAAACCGCCGCCGACGCTGGCATTGTCGAGCAGCGATTGGCCGAAGCGGTCGCCGAATACCGCGGGCTGACGGCGCAACGCGAACGCTTGCTGCTGCGCGCACCGCAGGCCGGCAACGTGCGTGATCTGCTGCCGAACATGACGGTCGGGCGCTGGCTGTCGAGCAAGGATGCACTGGCACGGGTCGTCGAAGACGGCGCGCGCCTGCGCGGTTATCTCGCCGAAGCCGAATTGTGGCGAGTCAAGCCCGGGGCCAGTGGCCGCTTCATCGCCGATGACCCGATGCACCCGGCGCTCGCCGTGCAATTGAATGAAATCGACACCAATGGCGTGGCCTACGTCGATCAGGAGGCGCTGACCTCCGATCACCACGGGCCGATTGCCGTGCGCCGCGATCAACAGCAGCGGGCCGAACCGGTGCAGGCGCAATACGGCGCACGGCTCAGCGTGCTCGATACCGCGCCGACACCGCCGCAACCGTTGCGCGGTGTCGTGATTTTGCAGGGTAGCGGCGAATCGTTGCTCGGTGTGGCATGGCGCCGAATGGCGGCGCTGGGGGTCAGGGAAAGCGGTTTCTAACGGAGAGCACGATGGCGGACAACGCAGCAGTGGCGGCAGACGGATTGGTGGTGCGACCTTCGCGGGCAACCGACGCGCCATTTTTGCAGGGCCTGTATCAGACGGCGCGGCCGGACCTGCAATGGGTCGACGGCGAGCAGGAACAGGTGCAGCAACTGGTCGCGCAGCAGTTTCAGGTGCAGGAGCAGGGCATGGGCGACAACTACCCCAACGCCATGCACTACGTGGTAGAAAAACTCGGCACGGCGATTGGCGCGTTGAGTACTGATTTCGGCGCCAACGAGATTCGCGTGTTGTACCTGGCGTTCATTCCGCAGGCGCGTGGCCATGGCTTTGGACGGGCGGTGCTGCAAGGCGTGCAGAAAGCCGCGCAGCAGATTCGCTGCCCGGTGGCGACGGTGGTCTGGACCAGCAATCCCCATGCGCGACGGCATTACCTCGCGCTCGGGTTTGCGGTTGAAGAAAGCAACCCGGCGGCGGAGCGACTGGTCTGGTATCCCCAGTAATCTCCGTGCAGGAGCCGCCGAAGGCTGCTCCTTGGGTTCGGGTCAGTTGAAGGTGATGTGGAAGTAAGCCAGCTCTGGCGGCCGCCCCATCGGTGGTACGCGCGACACGAAGATGCCGTCCACTCGCCCCAGTTCAGGCAACTCCAGTGTACATAAACCATCGACGAATTCAGTCGCTTCCAGGCTGCTCAGTTCGACGCTGAATGGCATGCGCTCGCTGTAACGCATTTGCGCCAGCGGTTTCTCTGCGAGTTCGCCGATATGGATTTGCAATGCGCTGCCATCGGGCAGATACAGGGTGCCGATCCGCCCGAGAAGGGCCTGGAAATGTTGGCTTTTAACCGATTGCAGCATGGTCTCGCTCCGGCAAAGTGGGGAGCCGGGGGAGGGTGATCCCCCGGTGGTCGATCAGTTACGCGAAGGGAAAATGCCGTTCAGCGCGATGCTGAAGTTCATCACCAGATACGGGTTCATGATGGGCAGCGGCAAGCCGTTGCCAGTTGGCGAGATCGTGCCGCTGATAGTGGTGGCCGCGCCTTTGAGCGGAACGGGTGATGCGCCCTGAGCATCGGAAAAGATATTCGCCAGACCTGGTCCGGTCCCCGAAGCACCAATGTAGGCGTTGGTCGCGGTCGGCGCGCCCGCCGGATTGCTGGCCGGGTTGGCCAGTTGCACGGTGGTGGTGGCGGTGAGGCCGGCGAGGGTGTGAGTGTGGTTCGGCAGGTTGTTGAGGGTGGCGGTGATTTGTTCGGCGCCGGAGATTTCGCCCATGACTCTCGGCGTCAGGCCCCCGCCATTGCCTTGGCAGATCGGCATGCGGCTCTGCAGGTTGGGCAGGCCGAAGTTGACGGTACCGTTGCCGCCGTAGGTGGTGCCGAGCAATGCAAACAACGCCTGGTTCTGGTTGATGCCGATGATCTGACCGTTGCACAAGGCCCAGCCGCTGGGCGCGTAGTTGAAGGCAAACGTCAGAACAGTGCCCATGTAAACGTCCATAAAGTCCTTATCCTTCTGATTGGTTGTCGGCGGGCCGCTAGTGGGATCAGGCTGGTGCTATTGCCTTGGCACTCCGTGGCCAGGTCACGCCACGCCAGAGCGTAGACGCGGATTGGCAAGGTTGCCGGGTGTCGTGAAGTCGCAAATCGGCATCGACGGTTCTCCTGCGCCTGACCTAGAGTGACTGGCAGGTTCGGGCTCATACAGGCGTGGTGTCGTGGCACGGCAAGAGGAAGCGATGGCGGTCAACAGAGTGACACCGGTGGGCGACACACAGGATCCGCATGCGACGCCGGGTTCGTGGTTTGTCCGCTTGCCCTTGATCCGTTGGGCGAGGGAGCACTGGCTGCTGCCGATCCTGCTCTTGGCCGCCGCTGTGCGTTTTTACGACCTGACTGCGGCGGCGATCTGGGGCGACGAAGGTTCCAGCCTGCTACTGGCGCGCTACTCGCTGGGCGATATCTGGCGCCACGCGGCGTTTGATGTGCATCCGCCGCTGTACTTCATGCTGCTGCATGGCTGGATCGAACTGTTCGGCGACGGGATTTTTGCCATTCGCTGTCTTAGCGCTCTGGCCGGCCTCGCCGTAGTCGGAATGGGTATCTGGCTGGTGGATCGCTTGGCCACGCGCCGCGCTGCGATCCTCGCCGGCCTGCTGCTGGCGCTGTTGCCGACGGCGGTGCGCTACAGCCAGGAAGTGCGCATGTATTCGCTGCTCGGCCTGTTGTTGATCGCCGCGACGCTGGCGTTGGTCTACTGGATCCGCCGGCCGCAGCGTCATCGCTATCTGGTGGTTTATGCGCTGTTGATGACGGCGGCGTTCTATACCCATTACTTCGCGGTGCTGGCGGCGCTGTGTCACTGGGTTTATCTGGGAGTAATCCGGTTCCAGCGCGGCTATCGCTTGCGGCAAATCCAGCGCCCGGGCTGGTGGCTGGCGAATCTGGCCATCGCGGCGTTGTACCTGCCGTGGCTGCCCAACCTGCTCGATCTGACGCAGCACATGGAACAACTCAAGGTCGGTGGCGATGTCGGCTGGGAAGACCCGGTGACGCTGGCGTCGTTGCCGTCGATGATCTGGACATGGCTGATCCAGGATGACGGCGAACATCTGCCGTTGCTGGTGTTCGGCGCGTTGCCGCTGGCATTGCTGCTGCTGACGGCGGTGGCGGTCATTCGTGATCGCAGCGTGTCGCGCGGCAGTGTCCTGCTGGCGTTGTACACCGGCTTACCGCTGTTGCTGGTGTTTGCGGTGTCGTTCATCACGCCGGTATTCATCGAGCGCTACCTGACCGCCTACGCCCTGGGTTTGCCGCTGCTGGCGGCGCTGGCCATCGACCGTTTGTACAGCCGCGTGCGGGTCCTCGCGTTGGCGGTGCTGGTGGTATTGCTCGGGGTGGAAATGGTTGGTCTGAACAACAACGCCGCGGTCGACAGCAGTGATCAGTTCGATCGCGTGGTGAACTACGTCAATCAGCATTTCCAGCCCGGAGATCGCATCATCACCAGCGACATGCTCTGGTACTTGAGTTACGTCTACTACGATCGCACCGACGCACAGGTGCGGCTGTACACGCCGCCGGCTGCAGACGGCCGCTCGACGCGGCCGAATCAATATGGTTTCGGTACGCTGGTCAGCGACGATGTCTACCTCGACAGCCTTGCCGAGGTTTCTGGCAACGCGCGGATATGGCTGGTCGGCACCCAGGATGACCCGACAGAGTTTGCAGCGCTGCCCGCCACTTGGCAGATCAGCGCGCAAGTCCATGCGGGCGGGGCACAAGTGCGCTTGATCACGCCGAAATCCGCAGCCGAATAGCGACTGTTCAGACTAAAACGTTTCACCTTTAAATCCGCGATAAAAAAATAACTGGTTAGTTCTTTTTGCTCTGAATTGATATCAAAACACTACTAGTCGCAGGGGGGTTGTTGGACTACGCTTTGTCGGACAAAGGGACTTTTGATCAGGGTGAAGGGATTGCAGCAGTTCCACTTTATCTCCGGCTTGCCGCGCTCAGGCTCCACCCTGCTTTCTGCGATTCTTTTGCAGAACCCGCGCTTTCACGCCGGCATGACCAGCCCGGTCGGATCGCTGTTCGCCAGTGTCCTCGAGCAATGCAGCGCCGGCAGTGAATACGGCGCGGTAATTGACACCGACATGCGCCGTCGTCTGTTGCGTGGTCTGTTCGACTCCTACTATGCCGACAAGGCCGACAAACCGGTGGTGTTCGACACCAATCGGCAGTGGAGCTCGCGTCTGCCGGCACTCAACGATCTGTTTCCGCAAGCCAAAGTCATCGCCTGCGTACGCAACGTCGCTTGGGTCATGGACAGTCTTGAACGCTTATACCGCGCCAATCCCTTTGAAAACACCAAGCTGTTTGGCGATGCCGTCGAGCGCAACACGGTGTACAGCCGTTGCGAAACCCTGGCTCAGCGCAATCGCCTGGTAGGTTTTGCCTGGGCTGCGCTCAAGGAAGCCTATTACGGCGAACACGCTGACTCACTGCTGATCATCGATTACGACTTGTTGACCCAGGCGCCGGAGCGCGTGCTGCGGCTGGTCTATGAGTTTATCGGTGAGCCCTGGTTCGAGCACGATTTCGAACATCTGGCCTATGACGCGCCGGCGTTCGACCAAGGCCTTGGCCTGGCTGGCCTGCACAAGGTCAAACCGAAGGTGGCCTTGCAGTCACGGCGCACCATTCTGCCGCCCGACCTGTTCAAGCAATACGCTGATTTGTCCTTTTGGCTCGATGGTTCAGCCAGCGCCGCCAATGTCATTCGTATGAAATCCGACGCCGCGATCAGTTGATCGCGGCGTTTTTCATTGATGCCTTACGTACCTTCGTTCGAGTTCGGGTGAGCAGCATGTGGTGGAGCATTTTTGGCGGTGCAAAAGTCAGGTCTCGGGCAACCGCAGGTCAGCGTTCGCTGGCCTCGCCGATGATCATGTCGCTGGAGCCGCGCATGCTGTTCGACGGCGCGGTGGCCGCCACCGTGGCCGATACCGCTGCGCAAGCCGACAGCCATGCACCCCCCGCTGCCGATGCGGCCAAGGCGCCGGCAGCCGATCATCCCGTAGCGAGCAAGGACACCCACGGCCAGGCTGATGCCACGCCGGCGGCCAGCCCGGTCGCGGTGCCCGGTCAGAGTGTGGTGTTCGTCGATTCGCGGGTGAAGGATGCCGACAGCCTGCTGCAAGGCATTGCTCCCGGCACGCAAGTGGTGAAACTCGACGCCAGCAAGGATGGTTTGCAACAGATCGCCGACTTCCTTGATCAGCATCACGGCGTCAGCTCGGTGCAGATCATTGCCCACGGCAACGCCGGTGACTTGTGGCTGGGCAACAGTTATCTCTCGGCAGACAGCGTCGCCCAGCGCAGCGCGGTCCTCGCGGAAATCGGCAAGGACATGAACGCCGGTGGCGACATCCTGATTTACGGCTGCTACACCGCCGAAGGTGATCGTGGCTTGAGTTTCGTCGACTCGCTGGCGCAGTTGACCGGACGTGATGTGGCCGCTTCGAACAATCGCACCGGTGTCGGCGGCGACTGGGATCTGGAGATCGCCACCGGCACCATCGAAAGCGCCAACGTGCTGTCGAGCAAAGCCATGAGCGAGTACCAGTGGGGCCTGGCCACCTGGACGGCGACCAACAACCTCAACTCGGGTGTCGGCTCCCTGCGCGCGGCGCTGGCTTCGGCGCAGAACGGCGACATTGTCACGTTCAGTTCCGGCATGACCGTTCAGCTCACGTCGGAATTGCTGATCAACAAGAACATCACCGTCGATGGCGACCTGAACAACGACGGCGTCGCCGACGTGACCCTCGATGGTCAGTACAAAACCCGCGTGGTGGAAGTCACCTCCGGCAGCACCGTGACTCTCGACGGCCTGGTGATCACCAAAGGTCTGGTGGCGGGCAACGGCGGTAATGGCGGCTCGGCGGCGGCGGGCGCCATGGGCGGCGGTATTTTCAACGCCGGCACTCTTACCCTGAACAACGTCACCGTGACCGCGAACGCCGCTTCCGGCGGTGGTGGCGGCGGGGGGGTGACCGGCGGTTATGTCGGCGGTGGCGGTGGCGGTGGCGCGGGTATCGGTGGCCAGACCGGTGGCCATGGTGGTTCGTCCGGCCCAGCCACCGGCACTTATGCCGGCGGCGCAGGCAGTGCCAATGCCGGCGGTTATGGCGGTGGTTACAGCCCGACCGACATGGGCGGCCGAGGCGGCACCAGCACCGGTGGCGTGGGCGGCAATGGCGGCAACGCCGGTGCCGGTTACAGTCATGGCGGCAATGGCGGTTCGGCGAGCAACGGCAGCCTGTCGATTGGCGGCGGCGGCGGTGGTTCCGGCTGGGACAAAGTCGGCGGCGTCGGCGGCAATGCGGCGGGCGGTATCTACAACGCTTCGAGCGGCACCCTGAAAGTCATCGGCACCTCGGTCATCAGCAACAACATTGCTGCCGGCGGCGGCGGTGGTGGTGGCGGTGGGGTCGGCAGCAACGGTGCCGATGGCGGTGCCGGCGGTCGCGGCGTCGGGGCGATCTGGAACAACGGCGGTGTGGTGCTGATCACCGCGAGTAACTTCGCGGCGATCAGCGGCAACGGCGCCGCCAGCGGTGGCGGGGGGCTTTCCAACGGCGGTTCGACCGGCACGACGCCGAGCGCACTGGTGGGAATCTACAACAACGGCGGTACGCTCAACACCGCTTACGTGGAACCACCCACCGCCACCGTCGTGGTCGCCGATACCGCGCTGAGAATCGGCGAAACCTCGCTGGTGACCATCACCTTCAGTCGTGCGGTCAGCGGTTTCACCAACGCCGACCTGACCATTGCCAACGGTACGCTGACCAGTGTTTCCAGCGCCGACGGCGGAATTACCTGGACGGCGACCTTCACGCCGACCAACAACATTACCGACACCACCAACCTCATCACCCTCGATAACACCGGGGTGGCGGCAGTGTCCGACAGCGTGGCCGGTGTTGGCACCACCAACTCGAACAATTACGCGATCGATACTCAGCGCCCGACCGCGACCATCGTCATGGCCGACACCGCGCTGAAAATTGGCGATACATCTCTGGTGACCATTACCTTCAGCGAAGCGGTATCCGGTTTCACCAACGCCGACCTGACAATTGCCAACGGTACGCTGACCAACGTCAGCAGCGCCGACGGCGGCATCACCTGGACAGCGACGTTCACCCCGAACGCGAGCATTAGCGATGCCACCAACCTGATTACCCTGGACAACACCGGGGTGGCGGATCTGGCCGGCAACGCCGGCAGCGGCACCACCGATTCAGCCAATTACGCGATCGACACCGTGCGTCCGACAGCGACCATTGTCGTTGCCGACACCAATCTCGCGGCAGGCGAAACCTCTGTGGTGACCATCACCTTCAGCGAAGCGGTGAGCGGCTTCACCGCCGCCGACCTGACGGTGGCCAACGGCACCTTGAGCGGACTGAGCAGCAGCGACGGCAGCATCACCTGGACCGCCACGCTGACGCCAACCACGAGCGTCACCGACACCACCAACCTGATCACTCTGGACAATACCGGTGTCAATGACCTGTCCGGCAACGCCGGCACTGGCAGCACCAACTCCAACAACTACGCGATCGACACCGCGCGGCCGACGGCGACCATCGTGGTCGCCGACAACGCGCTGAAAATCGGTGAAACCTCTCTGGTGACCATCACCTTCAGTGAGGCGGTCAGCGGTTTCACCAACGCCGATCTGAGCATTGCCAACGGTACGTTGAGCGCAGTCAGCAGCGCGGATGGCGGCATCACCTGGACGGCCACTTTCACGCCGACCAGCAGCATCACTGACGCCACCAACCTCATCACGCTGAATAACAGCGGGGTCACCGATCTGGCGGGCAATACCGGCGTCGGCACCACCGATTCCAACAATTACGCGATCGACACCGTGCGGCCGACCGCCACCGTGGTGTTCGCGCAAAATACTTTGAAAATCGGCGATACCTCGCTGGTGACCATCACCTTCAGTGAAGCGGTGAGCGGTTTCACCAACGCCGACCTGACCATCGCCAACGGCACTCTGACGGCGGTCAGCAGTGCGGACGGCGGGATTACCTGGACGGCGACGTTTACGCCGAGCGCGAACATCACCGATGCCACCAACCTGGTGACGCTGGACAACACCGGTGTCGCCGACCTGGCCGGTAACGCTGGCAGCGGCACCACCGATTCGAACAATTACAGCATCGACACCCAGCGGCCGACCGCGACCATCGTGATCGCCGATCCTGCCCTGAGCGCCGGCGAAACCTCACTGGTGACCATCACCTTCAGCGAAGCGATCAGCGGTTTCAGCAACGCCGACCTGACCGTGCCCAACGGCACGCTCACGGCGGTCAGTAGCGCGGATGGCGGCATCACCTGGACAGCGACGTTCACGCCGACCGTGGGGGTCAACGACACCAGCAATATCATCACCCTGGCCAACACCGGGATCGCTGACCTGGCCGGGAACGCCGGCACGGGCACGACCAACTCGGGCAACTTCACCATCAACACCGTGGCACCGACCGCGACCATCGTCGTCGCTGACAACAGCCTGACGATTGGTGAGACGACGACGGTGACCATCACCTTCAGCGAAGCCGTCAGCGGTTTCAACAATGCCGACCTGACGATTGCCAACGGTACGCTGACGGCGGTGAGCAGCAGCGATGGCGGCATCACCTGGACGGCGACGTTCACGCCAACCAGCAACATCACCGACGCCTCCAACCTGATCAGCCTCGACAACAGCGGCGTGCAAAACGCCTCCGGCAACGCGGGCAATGGCACCACCAACTCCAACAACTACGCCATCGACACCCAACGCCCAACGGCAACCATTGCACTCGCCGACTCGGCACTGGGCGTCGGCCAGACCACCACTGTGACCATCACCTTCAGCGAGGCGGTCAGCGGTTTGACTCTGGCCGATCTGACCGTGGCCAACGGCACGCTCTCCGGATTGAGTACGTCGGACAACATCACCTACACGGCGACGTTTACGCCGTCGGCGGGCATCACGGACACCAGCAACATCATCACCCTGGACAACACCGGCATTACTGACGTGGCGGGCAACACCGGCAGCGGCACCACCGACTCGGGCAACTATGTGATCGACAGCCAGCGCCCTACCGCCACCATCGTTATCAGTGATACCGACTTGCGCCCGGGCGAAACCGCGCTCGTCACAATTACCTTCAGCGAGGCGGTCACGGGCTTCGACAATTCCGACCTGAGCGTCGCCAACGGCACGCTGAGCAACGTCTCGTCGAGCGACGGCGGCATCACCTGGACCGCCACGTTTACCCCGACCATTGGCCTCAGCGATGCGACTAACCTGATCGTGCTGAATAACGCTGGCATCAGCGATCTGGCGGGCAATGCCGGCACCGGCACCACCAACTCGGCCAACTACGCGGTGCAAACCGAAGTGCCGACGGCGACCATCGTCGTTGCGGACACCTCGCTCAAGGCCGGCGAAAGCTCGACGGTGACCATCACCTTCAGTGAAGCGGTCAGCGGTTTCAGCAACGCTGACCTGACCATCGCCAACGGCACCTTGAGCAATGTGGCCTCCAGCGACGGCGGCATTACCTGGACCGCTACGCTGACGCCGACCGCCAACATCACCGACACCAGCAACCTGATCACCCTCGACAACAGTGGGGTGACCAACGCTTCTGGCAACAGTGGCGTCGGCACCACCGATTCGAACAATTTCGCCATCGACACGGCGTTGCCGACTGCAACCATCGTGGTCGCCGACAATCGCCTGGGCATCGGTGAAACCACCACAGTGACCATCACGTTCAGTGAAGCAGTCAGCGGTTTTGACCTGTCGGACATCAGTGTCGCCAACGGCACATTGGCGAACCTGACCAGCAGCGATGGCGGCGTCACCTGGACCGCCACGCTGACGCCAACCGCCAACGTCAACGATGCGACCAACCTGATCATCGTCGACACCGCCGGCGTGCAGGATCTGGCCGGCAACCTTGGCGCCAGCATCGCCATTTCCAACAATTACGCGCTGGATGCGACCCGGCCAACGGTGGACATCGTGGTCGCCAATTCGCACTTGGGCATCGGCCAGACCACCACGGTGACCTTCACTTTCAGCGAGGCGGTGAGCAATTTCGACTTATCCGACCTGAGCGTGACCAACGGTGATCTGAGCAACCTCAGCAGCAGTGATGGCGGCAAGACCTGGACCGCGACCTTCACGCCGACCGCCAACGTCAGCGATCCGAGCAACTTCATCGCGCTGGACACCAGCAACGTCACGGATCTGGCCGGTAACGTCGGCAGCACGGTGGCGGTGTCGAACAACTACGCACTCGACAGCGAACGGCCCACGGCGACGGTGGTGATTGCCAATCCGAATCTCGGTCTCGGCCAGACCTCCCAGGTAACCATCACCTTCAATGAGGCGGTCAGTGGTTTTGATCTGGCGGACATCAATGTTGGCAATGGCACCTTGTCCAACCTGAGCAGCAGCGACGGCGGCAAAACCTGGACCGCGACCCTGACGCCGAATGCCAACGTCAACAGCGCCAGCAATGCCATCAGCGTCAACAGCGCCGGGGTCAGTGATCTGTCCGGCAACAGCGGCAGCGGTGTCAGCAGCTCGAACAATTACGCGATCAACACCGTGCCGGCGGTCGTTCCTCCCACTACGCCAACCAGTGTGGTGATTCCCGATCCACTGATTCGCAGCAGCGATCCGGTGGCGCCGCCACCGCCGCCGAACGTGCCGTTACAACCGATCATTTTCACCGCGCCGACCGGCGATCTCGGTTCCCCGCTGACCTTCGCGCCGCTGTTCGAGCAACGGGTGATCGGCAATGGCATCCGTCCGCTGGGCGATATTTTCATGAATCACGGAGCCCTCAGCCCGAGCTTCATCGCGCAAGTGTTCAGCAGCAGCGACAGCGGCGCTGATGGATCCGGTCACGGCTTCCTCGGTTTTGGCGGGGGTGACGGCGGCGTGTTCGGCAGCAGCACACTGGCGAGCCTGTTCAATCAGGACAGTGCCACCGAGCGCGATTCATTGAATGCGTTCGGCAGTCAGTCACTCAAGGCGGGTGATGTTTCTCAAGGCCTGCGTGGCGTATTTGGCGCGCCGACGCTGGGCCAGCAACTGCAACAACTCAAGGACAACGAACAGCACCGGGTCGACAACCTGGCGGCAGCACTGCAACAGGTCGGCATCAGCGAAATATCGGCCTGAAAAAACCATAACTCAACACTGTGCGGGACCTAGGGGCGATCCAGGGATGAAGAGAAGTCAGAAGTTGTTCGGCGCCAGCCTGCTGGCGCTGGCGATCAGCGGATGTGCAGTGACCAGTGAACCGATTGAGCGCAGCGTCAGTGAACAGCGTGCCAAAAGCGATCTGCAAGGCATGTACAAGGATCAGGAACCGCTGCGCGGTCCGTTGACCTTGCACCAAGCCATGGCCCGCGCCGTGAAGTACAACCTCGAAGGCCGCTTGAAGATCATGGAGGAAGCGCTGGCCAAGCGGCAGCTCGACCTCGCCAGTTTCGACATGCTGCCGCGCATGGCGCTGGACGCCGGCTACGTCGGGCGCAACAACGTCAACGCCTCCAGCAGCCAGAGCGTACGCACCGGCACCCAGTCTCTGGAACCGTCGACCTCGCAGGATCGTGACCGCGAAGTCGCCGACCTGACCATGGTCTGGAACGTCCTCGACTTCGGCGTCAGCTACATCAGCGCCAAGCAGCAGGGCGATCAGCGCCTGATCGTCCAGGAACGGCGCCGCAAGGTGATCAACACCATCGTTCAGGACGTGCGCTCGGCCTATTGGCGGGCGATGGCCGCTGAACGTCTGCTCAAGCAGATCGACAGCCTGATGGCACGAGTGCAGACCGCCCGCGACAACAGTCAGACCCTGAGCGATCAACGCATTGGTGATCCGGTGCAGTCGCTCGGTTACCAGCGCTCGCTGATCGAAGCGACCCGGCAACTGGAAGAACAACGCCGCGCCTTGTCGCTGGCGAAAACCGAACTGGCGACGCTGATCAACTTGCCGCTGGGCACCCCTTTAACTTTGGCCACCGATGACGGTTATCAGATTCCCGAACTCAAGGTCGATCTGGCCAAACTCGAACAGGAAGCCCTGACTAGCCGCCCGGAACTGCGCGAGCAGGATTACCAGACGCGCATCAGCGCCGCTGAAACCCGCAAGGCTATGCTGCGCTTGCTGCCGGGCCTGGAGTTTTCTGCTGGCGGGCATTACGACAGCAACTCCTTCCTTGTCGAGCAGGGCTGGGCCGACTATGGCGTGAAAGTCACCTGGAACCTGTTCAACGTGATCTCCGCTCCGGCGGCGATCAACGTCGCCAAGGCCGGCGAAGAAGTGGCCACTGCGCGGCGACAAGCAATGTCGATAGCGGTGCTCGCGCAACTGTATGTGGCGAATGCCAACTATCAAGAAGCCTTGCGCCAGTTCAAGACCAACCAACAGTTGTCGGACATCGACGGGCAAATCGTTGGCCAGTTACGCAACCGTCATCAGGCTGCCGGGATTGGTGAGCTGGAGTTGATTCAGGGCGAGTTGAACAACCTGCAAGCCGACTTGCGCCGTGATTTGTCGTACGCCGATCTGCGCAATGCCTACGGCCAGATCTTCGCCAGTGCCGGCCTCGATCCGCTGCCGGATCAGGTGCAGTCCACCGAAGTGCAGTCGATCGCCACCGCGCTGGCCAACCGCGAGTCGGCGTGGGCGTCGGGGGATATCTCGGTGCCGGTGGTGGCGCATGCCCCAGCGCAGTGATGTGCTGGCGCCCGTTGCCAGCGTCAGCCGCACGCAACGCGAGGTTCGTAATGGGCATCGCGGTGCAGCGATTCTGTTGACCGGTTTGCCGGCGGCGGGCAAGTCGACACTTGCCCAGGCGCTGCACGCCGAGTTGTTCGGGCGAGGTTTGCAAAGCGTGGTACTGGATGGCGACGGTTTGCGCATCGGGCTCAATCGGGATCTGCGATTCACCGACGCTGATCGCCAGGAAAATATTCGTCGCGCCAGCGAGCTCGCCGCGTTGCTGGTGGAAAACGGGCAAATCGTGATTTTGGCGATGATTGCGCCACTGGCCGAACTGCGTGAGGTGTTTGCGCAACGCTTGGGGGACGACTATCGCGAAGTCTGGTGCAGCGCTTCGCTGGCGGTGTGCGAGCAGCGTGATCCGAAAGGGCATTACGCCCGTGCGCGACGCGGTGACCTCGCTGGATTTACCGGAGTGTCGGCACCGTATGAGCCGCCAACGCAGGCGTCGCTGGTGCTCGACACCGGTGCGCAAACGGTCGAAGCCTGCCTTGATCGATTGCTGACCTGGCTCGGCGAGTGCGCGGTGTTGCCCAGGACATGAGCCGGCCGGCGTTCTCGCGTTTGCCGGTGACGGTGGATTTGCCGCTGTTGCTGCAAGCGCTGGCGGCGATTGCCGACGACGCCTGGCGCAGTCACTTCAACACCGAGTATTTCTCGGGTGACTGGAGTGGCGTCGCGCTGATTTCGGCAGCCGATGCGTTGACCGAACTGTCGCCCGGTCGCGGTGAGCCGTTGCTACGCGAACCGTGGTTGCGTGATGAGCGCTGGCGCCACGGCTTGCGCAATCTGTCGCTGAATATCGTCAGCGCTCGACTGCTGCGCCTGGGCCCTGGCGCGCGCATTCACGAACATCGCGATTACGATCTGAATGGCCCGGACGCCGATCGCCGTTTGCACATTCCGTTGCTCAGTCCGCCCAATGTCGACTTCTGGCTCGACGGCCAACGCGTGCCGATGGCTGCTGGGGAATGCTGGTTTCTCGATCTCGCCCGTCCGCACCGAGTGGATAACCGCGATACCTCTGCGCGTATTCATCTGGTCATCGATTGCAAACCCGATGCCTGGCTCGAACAGATGATCGTCGAAGGTTTGCCCGACACACCAGCGCCGGGTTTGGCCGATACCGACTTGCAGCGCTTTCAGCGGCTGGTGGCTGAAGATGTTTCGCTGTCTCTGGCCTTGCGTACGCTGCATGACCCTGAGGTGTTTATCGCCCGAACGCTGGAACTCGCGACGGAACGCGGCTTGGTATTTTCTCGCGAAGAACTGCGTACCGCGATGCGCAATGGTCGGCGGCAATGGAACGAACAATGGAGCTGTTGAGTTTCGACGGTTGGTTGCCGATTCGTGTCTGGCCGGTTGACGGGCAGTGGCAGGTGGATTGGTGCTGGTTCGGCGACACGGCGCTGCATCAGCCGTTCTTTCGCGATGCGGTCGAGGATGCATTACGGCTGCCGTTCAATCAGGCGTTTCGGCGCCAGACGTCTTTGGCAGCGCTGAGTGAATGGCAAACGCAGAGCCCTGGGCTTGCACCGAGTGCATTTGTGCTGCACGCCTCGCGTTGCGGTTCGACGCTGATCAGCCAGATGCTCGCCCGCCTCGACGATCACATCGTCGTGTCCGAGCCACCGCCGCTGGACGCCTTGTTACGCAGTGATTTACCCGCCGGCGAGCGCCGGGCCGCCATCGTCGGGTTGCTCTCGGCCTATGGTCAGCGCCGACGCGGTGTGGAGCAGCGCCTGGTGATCAAACTCGACGCTTGGAACATCGGTGAATGGCCGCTGCTGCAGGACTGTTTCGCAGATACGCCGTGGCTGTTTCTCTATCGCGATCCTTTGGAAATTGCCGTTTCTCATCTGCGCCGGCCGGGGATGCACATGGTGCCGGGGATGCTCGGTGATTGCGTATTGGAGGATGGTTTGCCGTTTGAAGGACGTGAAGATTTTATCGCGCGGCGTTTGGGGCGCTTGCTTGAAGCCGGGTGGCTGCATTGCCGTGATTCCGGCGGTTTGGCGGTGAATTACAGTGAGTTGCCTGATGCGATGGCAGGGCGTTTGGCGCGGTTCTTTCGATTGAATGATGTGCAGCGTCAGCAGGTGTTTGCCGCTGCCGCGCAGCATGCGAAACAGCCTTCGCAAGTGTTTGTTGCCGATGGTGAAGACAAGCGCCGCGAGGCTTCGGCGCTGTTGCAGGAACGTGTGCGCACTTTTGCGCTAGCACCATTTGAAGCCCTGGAAGAATTGCGCGGCATTCAAAAGATCGCAGCCTTCGGCGGCTCCTGCATTGAAATGTGATCCCCTGTAGATGCCGCAGGCTGCGATCTTTTGCTCTTCAGGACTTGCCGGACAAATCCGCCATGCCCTTGAGCAATTCGATCGGCAACGGAAAGACAATCGTCGAACTCTTGTCTCCGGCAATCGAACTCAAGGTCTGCATATAGCGCAACTGCATCGCCCCGGGCTGGCGTCCGAGCATTTCCGCCGCTTGCATGAGTTTTTCCGAGGCCTGCAATTCGCCTTCGGCGTGAATCACTTTCGCGCGCCGCTCGCGTTCGGCTTCTGCCTGTTTGGCGATGGCGCGGACCATCGATTCGTTGAGATCGACATGCTTGATCTCGACGTTGGCGACCTTGATCCCCCAGGCATCGGTCTGCGCATCGAGCACCTGCTGAATGTCGATGTTCAACTGCTCGCGCTCGGCCAGCAGCTCATCCAGTTCATGCTTGCCAAGCACCGCGCGCAGGGTGGTTTGCGCCAGTTGGCTGGTGGCAGAAAGATAATCCTCAACCTGAATAATCGCCTTCTGCGGATCGAGCACGCGGAAATACAGCACGGCGTTGACCTTGACCGAGACGTTGTCGCGGGTGATCACGTCCTGCGGCGGCACGTCGAGGACGACCGTGCGCAGGTCGACCCTGACCATTTGCTGGACCACCGGGATCAGCAGGATCAAACCGGGGCCTTTGACCTGCCAAAAACGGCCGAGCTGAAACACCACGCCGCGTTCGTATTCGCGCAGGATGCGAAACGTCGAGCCGGCCAGGGCAATGACCAGTAACAGCAGCGCAACAAAACCGATTTGCAGACCCATGATCACTCTCCGAGCGGTGCCGCGTCAGTCGCGGCCACTTGCAGCAACAATCCCTTGCGCGCCACCACGCGCACCGGTTGCCCGGTGTGCAGCGGTGTGGCACTGAGCACTTGCCAGCGTTCACCTTGCAGTTGCACCCAGCCGTTACGGGCATCGCCCGGTTGCACCGTGGTGATCGCGGTCACACTGCCAAGCAGGCCGGCGTCGCCACTGACGGCATGGCGCGGGCGGGTTTTCAGGGCGCGAATCAGCAGCGCGAGCAACAGCAGCGTGCTGATCAGACCGAGGCCGATCATCATCGGCGCCGGCAGTTCGGCGTTGCTGAGGATCAGCGCGCCGATGACGAACATGATGATCCCGCCCAGCCCGATCACTCCGTAATTGGGCAGCGCCGCTTCGGCGATCAGAAAGACGATGCCCAAGGCAATCAACCACAAACCGGCCGGACTCATGGCCGGTAACGGGCTGTCGGCAGCCAGGGCTGATCCGCTGATCAGCAGGAGCAAGGCAAACGCACAACATCGGCTGTTCACGTGACCCTCCGCGAGCGTCATGTCTGGTTTTTACAGTCTAGTTGAGGGTTGTCCTGTATGAATTTTGATCAATGTGCAGACATGTCCGGTGAGCGGATTTCCCTGCGCCAGACACCCGCCGAACTAGACTCAAAGACACGGCAATCACCGTTCAGCGCAACACCGAGGTGCATCATGCGTATGGCAAGAAAGGTGCAGAGCAGCCTGAACCGGGCGCACTGCGAATACGACATCGTCGCCCATCGACACTCGTCCAGCAGCCTGGAAACCGCACGGGTCGCCGGGGTACCCGCCGAGCGCGTGGCCAAATCGATCATTCTCGACGACCACCACGGGCATTACCTGATGGCCGTATTGCCGGCCAGTCGTCACCTGGACCTGAGCAAGGTACGCACCAGCGGCGAATGGCAACTGACCCGCGAAAGCAATCTGGCGCATATTTTCGACGACTGCGAACGCGGGGCAGTGCCGCCGCTGGGTGACTCCTATGGCCTGGACATGGTCATCGACCCGTTGCTGACGCGGCAGAAGGATATTTATCTGGAGGCGGGCAACCACAACTACCTGCTGCACATGAGCATGCCCGAATTTCTGAAAATGGTGCCGCATGCCGAGGTGCGGGAGTTGAGTGATTAGGATTTATGGCGCCGGCACTTACGCCTTCGCGAGCAGGCTCGCTCTCACAGGTTGATCGCATTCCCCTGTGGGAGCGAGCCTGCTCGCGAATAATCTTCCAAACACCCCATTCATCAAGGAATTGCTCAATGGAAAGCCCAACGCACAGCTTGCCATCCCTGTTCAAACAACTCGGCCTTCCCGACGATCCGATCAACATCGACAAATTCATCGCCACCCATTCCCCGCTCGAACCTGAGCTGCATTTGGCTGATGCGTTTTTCTGGACGAAGAGCCAAGCGGAGTTTTTACGGGACGAGATTCTGGATGACGCCGACTGGGCGGAGGTGGTGGATCAGTTGGATGTGTTGTTGAGAAAGGGCAGAAGTGTGTAAAAAAAATTGTAGGAAAAGGCTGAAATGTAAAAAAAACATGCGCGATGTAAAAAAAACTGGGCTTTAATCGTCGCAGTGAATTTTTATGTGGACGATGACGATGCCAACTGTTGGATATGCCCACCTGCGTGATGCGCTGAAGCTTAATGCATTTGCCCCCAAGCGCATTGCGATGATCAAACCGGTTACCCGGATTACCTTGATCGGTGAGTGTCTAGCGGTTCCAAACGGCGTCGCGCCGGCACAGGGTTCGACACTTGAGCACATCTTGTTTGCTCTGAAGCATGAGGGAATAAACCTGTGCATTCTTGCTCAGGCGCTTGAAACCGTTGAAGCGGACGAGTTGCTAGGTGAGTTGAGCCGATCACCTAACGGGGTATTTATCCGCAAGGCCTGTTTTCTTTGGGAAAGTTTCACGGGCAAACAGCTGGAATATTCCGTACCGGTTCGGGGCAACGTTGTCGCTTTGTTTGATCCCAAGCGTTATGTCACCGGGCCTGCAATTCGAAATAGTCGTTGGCGGGTAGATTTTAACGGGTTGGGGTCAATGCGTTACTGCGCCACAGTCGAGCGTACGACGGAGCTGCAGGCGCTGCTTGATCTGGACATCCTTGGTCGAGCCCAGGCTTTTATGGCGACGTTGCCGCCGGAAATGATGGATCGGGCAATCAATTGGGCCTATCTGCATGAGACCCGCGATTCTTTCGCCATTGAGAAAGAAGAGCCCAACGAAGAAAAGTCGCGCCGTTTTGTTCGGCTTCTGCGCCAAGCCCATGAGCGAACAGAGTTGAGCGAAGACTATTTGGTCGAGTTGCAGAACAGTACGGTTTCCAATCCTTTCGATAAAGCTGTGCTTTTCCGTCATGAACAGAACCATTTACACAACGGCTTGAGAGGCGCAGCTGGCGTCAGCTATGTCCCGCCTCCGCCGCAATTGTGCAGGGAGTTGATGGACGAGTTGATGAGTTTTGCCAATCACTCAGCCAAGCAGGTTGATCCGTTGATAGCTGCAGCGGTTGTGGCTTTCGGGTTTGTCTTTCTTCACCCGTTCATGGATGGCAATGGTCGACTTTCACGTTTCCTGATTCACCAGACGCTTTGCCACTCTGACGCTCTAAAAAATGGTTTGTTGTTACCGGTTTCCGTAGCGATGAAACACGAAGAGTCTGGCTATCTCGAAGCGTTAAAGGAGTTCTCGAAACCAGCAAGAGAGTTCTGGAATGTCACTTGGCTGGACGCTGATCAGATGGCTTTCGATTTTATTGGGCACGACTCAATCTATCGATTCTGGGACGGGACTCAATGTGCAGAATTTACCTTGCAGATGGCCTTGCGAGCATTGGAAGTGGAGCTGCGCGAGGAGACCGAGTTTCTTGAAAAATACGACTACGTCATCAAAGAGGTGAATGGGCGTTTTGACGTACGGGGGAGCGACCTCTCGAAACTGGTAATGATGTGTCTGGATAACGGTAACAAAGTATCAAAGCATCGACGTAAGCAGTTCCAGTTCAGCGTGCCGGAGGAGGTTTTCGATTTCATTGAGCAGATAGCGGGTGATTTCGATTCGGTAGGCTAACCCTGAACAGGCAATTTGTTTCAAAACTTGACTGAAATTCCCCTCCAATGCGATATTGATAGTTAGCAAACTAACAGTGTGCATTTCCTCGTGCCGAACGAACTCGACGCTCTCCAGATGAACATCAGCAGTGCCATGGTGGTGGCCGCCAGGCATTGGCGGAAGATCTGCCAGACCACGCTGGTCAACTACGGAATCTCCGAAGCCTGCGCCGTGCCGCTGTTGATGATCGGCCGCTTGGGCGAGGGCGTGCGCCAGGTGCGGGTGGCGCAGGCCGCCGGGATGGAGAGTCCGTCGCTGGTGCGTCTGCTCGATCAGTTGTGCCATTCCGGCTACGTCTGCCGCACCGAAGATGCCCAGGATCGCCGGGCCAAATGCCTGAGCCTGACCGACACCGGTCGTGAACTGGTGCAAGCGGTGGAGATCGAACTGGTGCGCTTGCGTCACGAGGTGCTCGAAGGCATCGAGCAAAGCGATCTGGAAGCTACGCTTCGGGTACTCAGAGCTTTTGAGGCGGCCAGTCCGCCTTTGGTGGTCAATTCTTGAACGGTTTTTTCTCCGGCATTCCGCCGGCCCGTGACTGGTTCTACGGGGTCCGTACGTTTGCAGCGTCGATGATCGCGCTGTACATCGCCTTGCTCATGCAAATGCCGCGTCCGTATTGGGCGATGGCCACGGTGTATATCGTCTCCAGCCCGTTTCTCGGGCCGACCAGTTCCAAGGCCTTGTACCGTGCCATCGGGACTTTTCTCGGTGCCGCGGCGGCGGTTTTTTTCGTGCCGATGTTCGTGCAGAGTCCGTTTGTGCTGGTGGTGGTCATCGCGCTGTGGACGGGTATTTTGCTGTTCCTGTCCCTGCAACTGCGCACGGCCAACAATTATGCATTGATGCTCGCCGGTTACACCCTGCCGCTGATTGCCTTGCCGGTGGTGGATAACCCGCTGGCGGTGTGGGACGTAGCAGAGGCGCGCACCGAAGAGATTTTCCTCGGCATCGCCGTTGCCGCCGTGGTCGGCGCGATGTTCTGGCCGCGTCGTCTGGCGCCGGTGTTCAACGATGCCGTGAGCAAGTGGTTCGCCGACGCAACGACCTACAGCCTGAAATTCCTCAGCCGCGACGTGCAGCCCGAAGAAGTCACTGCGCTGCGCATGGCCATGGTTGCCAACTTCAACAGCCTCGAATTAATGATTGGCCAGTTGCCTCACGAAGGTGCGCGACCGCAAACCGTGCGCAACACCAAAGAATTGCGCGGGCGGATGATTCATCTATTACCGGTGATTGATGCGCTGGAAGATTCGCTCTACGCCCTCGAACGGCGCACGCCGGAACTGGTGGAAAAATTCGCACCGCTGCTTACCGCGACCCGTGAATGGCTCGGTCACCCGGACGCCGATCTCGACCGTTGGCAAACGCTGAAAGATCAGCTCGAAGCCCTGCAGCCGAGCGTCGAGGCGCTTGAGGATCGTAGGCAATTGCTGTTCTCAAATTCGATTTATCGTCTCGGCGAATTCATCGATCTGTGGCAAGACTGCCGCAGTCTGCAGGACGCGATTCTTTGCGAACGCCAGGACAGCTGGCGCGCGGTGTATCGCCACTGGCGACTGGGTCGACTGACACCGTTTATTGATCGTGGACTGATGCTCTACTCGGTGGCCTCGACCGTTCTGGCGATCATCACCGCCTCGGTGCTGTGGATTCTGCTCGGCTGGCCGGACGGCGGCAGCGCGGTGATTCTCGCCGCGGTGGCCTGTAGCTTTTTCGCCTCGATGGACGACCCGGCACCGCAGATTTACCGGTTCTTTTTCTGGACCGGGATGTCGGTGCTGTTCGCCAGCCTTTATCTGTTTCTGATTCTGCCCAACCTGCATGACTTCCCGATGCTGGTGCTGGCGTTTTCCATCCCGTTCATCTGCGTCGGCACGTTGACGGTACAGCCGCGGTTCTTCCTCGGCATGCTGCTGACGCTGGTTAACACCTCGTCGTTCATCAGCATTCAGGGCGCTTACGATGCGGATTTTTTCGCCTTCGTGAACTCCAACCTCGCTGGACCGATCGGCCTGCTTTTCGCTTTCATCTGGACGCTGGTCGCACGCCCATTCGGCGCCGAACTGGCAGCCAAACGCCTGACCCGTTTCAGCTGGAAAGACATCGTCCACATGACCGAGCCGGCCAACCTTGCCGAACATCGCAAATTGGGCGTGCAGTTGCTCGATCGACTGATGCAGCACCTGCCGCGTCTGGCCCTCACCGGCCAAGACACCGGCATCGCCATGCGCGAAGTCCGCGTCGGCCTGAACCTGCTCGATTTACTCGCCTATACCCCACGGGTGACGGGCGCGCCGAACGCGCTGTTGCAGCAAGTGGTCAGTGAAGTCGGCGAGTATTTCCGCGCTTGTCTCAAGGCTGGCGAACGCTTGCCGGCGCCAGCGCCGTTATTGATGACCCTCGATCGCACTCGTCGCGCACTCAATGGCCAGGGCGACGATGAAACCCGTCTGAACCTGTTGCATGCCTTGAGCGGTTTGCGTCTGGCGTTGTTGCCCGGCGTCGAATTCGTCGCCAGTGCCGACTCCGAAGAACCGCTGCCCGATGGAGCGCCCCTATGATCGGTGATCTGGACATCAGCGGCATTTTCCTGCCGACCCTGCTGGTGTTGATGGGCATTACTTATGTGCTGTTTTTGTTGGTGCATGGCGTACTTCAGCGCGTGCACTTTTACCGTCTGGTCTGGCACCGGGCATTGTTCAACGTGGCTCTCTACGCGGTACTGCTGTACGGCGTGGACTCACTCAGTCGATACCTGATGACATGAAAAAACCGTTTTTGACCATCGGTCGCGTGGTACTGACCCTGCTGATCGTGACTTTTGCCGTTGTCCTCGTCTGGCGCATGGTGATGTATTACATGTTCGCGCCGTGGACCCGTGACGGCCACATTCGCGCCGACATCATCCAGATCGCCCCGGACGTTTCCGGGTTGATCCAGCAGGTTGAAGTGAAAGACAACCAGTTGATCAAGCGTGGCCAGGTGCTGTTCAGCATCGACCAGGATCGCTTCAAACTGGCCCTGCGTCAGGCCAAGGCGGCCGTCGCTGATCGCGAAGAAACCCTCGCTCAAGCCCAGCGCGAGGCCAAGCGTAACCGTGGCCTCGGTAACCTGGTGCCGGCCGAGCAACTGGAAGAAAGCCAGTCGAAGGTCGCCCGCGCGCAATCGGCACTGGCCGAAGCCATGGTCACCGTGGACAGCGCTCAGCTCAACCTCGACCGCTCAGTGATCCGCAGCCCGGTGGACGGCTACGTCAACGACCGTGCGCCGCGTCCGCAGGAATTCGTTACCGCCGGGCGTCCGGTGTTGTCGGTGGTCGACAGCAATTCGTTTCACATCGACGGCTATTTCGAAGAGACCAAACTCGACGGCATTCATGTTGGCCAGTCGGTGGATATTCGTGTGATCGGCGACCGCGCCAAACTGCGCGGGCATGTTGAAAGCATCGTCGCCGGTATCGAAGACCGCGACCGTACCAGCGGCAGCAATCTGTTGCCGAACGTCAACCCGGCGTTCAGCTGGGTGCGGCTGGCGCAGCGGATTCCGGTGCGGATTGCCTTTGATGACGTGCCGGCAGATTTCCGCATGATCGCCGGGCGCACTGCCACCGTTTCGATCATCGAAGACTCAAAGGTCGACGATAAAACGCAGGAGCCCGCGCAATGAGCAGGGCGCTGATGATCGCCGGGTTGGGCGTGATGCTCTCGGCCTGTCAGATGGTCGGGCCGGACTATCAGGTGCCTGAGGATGCAGCGGTGCAGCGCAAGGATTTTCAGGGCGAACTGGCGGTGGCCGGCAAACCGGTAGTCTCGGCGCCGGTGCCGGCGGATTGGTGGCGTCTTTATAAGGATGCGCGGCTGGATCAACTGGTGCAGCAGGCCATGGCCTCCAACACCGACCTGCGCGTTGCTGCTGCCAACTTGCAGCGGGCTCGCGCTCAGGTCGATGAGGCCGAAGCAGCGGGCGGCTGGAGCGCAGGTGTGAAGATGGGTGCGCAGCGTTTGCAAGAGTCTGGTCAGGCATTCTTGCTGCCGGAAAAAGTCCCGGTCGATAACGTCGGCGACATCGGCATCAGCGCTTCTTATCAGTTCGATCTGTGGGGCACTTTGCAACGCGGCATCGAAGGCGCAAAGGCCAATGCCGACGCGACCCAGGCAGCGGCAGACACGGCACGGATCACCTTGGTGGCAGACGTCGTGCGTGCTTACACCCAAGTCTGCGCGGCCAACGAAGAGCGGGAAATTGCCCAGCACTCCCTTGACCTGCAATCGCAAGGCACCACGCTGATTCAACGTCTGCGCGATGCCGGCCGTGGCGACGAAACTCAGGTGACTCGCTCGCAAACCCAATTCAAATCCTTGCGCGCCGACATGCCGCGTTATGAAGCCGCGCGTCAGGCCGGGTTGTACCGTCTGTCGATGCTGCTGGCAAAACCGGTCGATCAATTGCCGGCCGGTACCGCCACCTGCGCAGAACTGCCGAAAATCGCCCAACTGGTGCCGGTCGGCGATGGCGCTGCGCTGCTCAAACGTCGCCCAGACATACGTCAGGCCGAACGTCGTCTGGCCGCTTCGACCGCCGGCATCGGCGTCGCCACTGGCGAGTTGTATCCGGACATCAGTATCGGCGCGACCATCGGCACTGTTGGTCTCATCGATGACTTGGGTGATCCGTCGACCAACCGCTGGGGTTTCGGCCCATCGCTGAGCTGGAAAGTGCCGACCAACGGCGCTCGTGCGCGAATCCGCGAGGCAGAAGCGGCGACCCAAGGCGCACTGGCGCACTTCGACGGCGTGGTGCTCAATGCCATTCGCGAAACCCAGACCGGTCTGGCTCAGTACAGCGCCTTGCTGCAACGCCGCGATGCGCTGGCCGATGCCGAGCAGTCAGCGAAACTGGCCGCCGACCAGACCCACCGCTTCTTCCAGGCCGGCCGCGAGTCGTTCCTCGCCGACCTGCAAGCAACGCGCACCTACACCGATGTCACCGCGCAACTGGCCGCCGCCAACACCCAGGTTGCGATGAGCCAGATCGATTTGTTCCTCGCCTTGGGCGGCGGTTGGGAAAGCGGACGAACGCACGCTGCAAGCCCCAGCAAACCCTGAGGCCGTTGCTATGCTTTGAAGTGTTGGAAGGGTGCCCCGAGCAAGGCGCCCTTTCAGCGCACATTGCTAGCGCTGGTCTAGGGGAAACCAATAATGAAAAACCCTTACGCTCTCGGCTTCTGGTGCGCCCTCGCAGCGCTGGTGCTGCTCTCGGCGACCTATTTCTACGGCATCATGCTGGCCCATCAGATCGACAAGGCCATGGTTTTCCTCGACAGCGCCGTCGCGCTGATTGCGGTCATGGCCATCGTCGTGGTCGCCTGGGCGTCGGTTCAGGTGCAGCGCGTGAAGAAGCGGCAGCTTGAACAGGGCAAGACCCTGGTGCTGATCTGGGACACCAAAGTCGCCCTGCGCCGGGTCGAAACCGTGTTCGACCGGTATTTCTGGGGCAGTTACTGGCAGCCGGGGCGCACCTTCGCCGAAGTCATGGGCGAACTCACCGGCACGCCGCTGGAAAAAAGTCTCGAAGCGCTGAAAAAGCAGTGCCTGGAACTCGACAAGCAGATCGATGATGAGGGCTGGCATTGGTTGAACAACGCCCGCGAATTGTCCGATGTCGCCACGGCCATGGCCCGCGAGCGCTATCAGTTGGATTTCTGCGACCCGCGCGCCGAGGGGCCGGGCGGGGCGGTGATCGATCGGGACTTTGAAGTGCTGGTGTACACCTGGACCGCGCGGCTGAAAAGCTTTGATCATCAACTGGATGAGATTGAGGTTCAGTATTCCTGATTCTCTGCTGAATCATCTGGCCCCTTCGCGAGCAAGCTCGCTCCCACAGTGGATTTGCGTTGAGCACAGATCCATTGTGGGAGCGAGCTTGCTCGCGAAGGCGGACTGAAAAACAGCGAAACTCTCACTGCCCGCCCACTGTCCACTCTCCCCAAAGACACTCTTTAACCTTTAAACATTGGGCCGTCTTGCGCGCCCGGTGCTAATCTCCACCGCTGAATTCAGCGCAGTCGAGCCGCGACCCGGTCACGGGTTCAGGGAAGACGACCACACTCACAGCCACGGAAATCGATCAGGTCATTCATGAATAAATCAGCAGGCGTGCTTCTCGGAATTGTTGTTGCCATCGGCGCGATCAGCGCGGGCGGGGCCTGGTACACCGGGACCAAGATCGAAGGCGTGTTGAACAACGCCGTCAGCAATGCCAACCAAGAGCTGCAAACCGCCATGGCCGGCTCCAACGGCACCGCGTCGCTGGAACTGGTGTCGCTGGAACGCCACACTTTCACCAGTACCGCGCACTATCGCCTCAAGGGTGAAGGCGAGATGTTTGGCGACAAGCCGGTCGAACTGTTGTTTGTCGACCACATCGAACACGGTCCGCTGCCGTTCTCGCGTCTGGTTTCGCTGAAATGGCTGCCGGTCATGGCCACCAGCAACTACGAACTGGAAAAGAATCCGGCCACCGAGAAATGGTTCGCCGCCACCAAGGGCGCCGCGCCGCTCAAAGGCGTAACCAGCATCGGCTACGACGAGTCCACCACCAGCACCCTCGACCTGCTGCCGTTCGAAACTGCGCTGGATGAGCAATCGAGTCTGAAATTTTCCGGCCTGACCATGAACATCTCCGCTAACGCCAAAGCGCAGAAGGTCAAGGCAGACGGCTACATGGATAACCTGAAACTGGTTACTGTGGCTGAAGACCAGGCGCCGGTGCAGGTCGAGCTCAACGGTCTGACCCTGGCCAGCAACCTCGCCAAGAGCAGCTACGGCTACTACACCGGGGAAAACACCCTGGAGCTGACCAACAGCAAAACCACCTTCGGCACCAAGCAATCGGTGCTCGGTGTGAAGAACTTCGAAATGAAGAACCTCACCGAAGAAAACGGCAGCAATGCCTCGGGTCGTGCTGATTACAAAATTGGCGAAGTCAGCATCAACGACAAGAAAGTCGGTTCGGCGAACATGGCCATGAGCCTGAAAAACCTCGACATCCCGTCGACCCTGTCGCTGATGCAGATCTACCAGACCAAATTGCAGCCGTATGAAAAAGCCGCGGCCGAGGCTGCAGCCCAGGGCTTGCCAGCGCCGGAGCTGAACCTCACCGAAGCTGAAAACGCCCAGGTCAAAGCCGACCTGCAGAAATTGCTGGCCGCCGGCCCACAGATTGCGCTGGAAAACCTCTCGTTCAACACCGCCAACGGCGAGAGCAAGGCCAATCTGGTGATCGACCTGACCAAGCCGCAATCGATGGATTTGCCGCCGGATCAACTGGGCAAACAACTGATTGCGTTGCTTGATCTGAATATCCAGGTGTCCAAGCCGATGCTGGTCGATCTGCTTAGCGTACAGGCGCAACTGGATGGTCAGACCGATGCCAAAGCCATCGTCGATCAGTCCAAGGAAGCGGCTGACATGTTCGCCGGCATGGCGGTCGGTTCGCAGTTGGCCGTCGTCGACGGCACCAACGTCGTGACCAAGCTGCACTACGCCGCCAATCAGGTCGAATTCAACGGCCAGAAGATGACCGTTGAGCAGTTCGTCGGCTTCCTGATGAGCAAGTTCGCAGGCGTCACGCAAGTGCAGTAATTCTGCGTTCTTAATAGCAGCGCCCGGCCTCTGTATCGCACGGACGCCGGGCGTTTTGCTGTCTGGCGTTCGGGTTTTCGGCTGAACCGCCAGCACGATTCTGAACAATTATTGTGTTCTGGATGTTGCTCTACGCTTGCGTGCAAAACTGCCTGACTAAGCTTGGCCGTTGCATGTGCATTGGCGGCCACCGTTACGAATGGGCAAGGAGGGCATTGCGACCCGGCTGGCCATGTAAGGATGCTGACGAATGCCGCGTATTGATGTTCCTGTATTACATCGTGGTTTACGCCCTTTGTTCCGAGTCGCGCTGTGCAGCCAGTTGCTCTGGCCGGCGCTGGCGTTTGCCGACACACCCTACGATCAGATGGTGCGCGACGCTCGCGCCGGGCAGTACACGCCGGCGCTGACGGTTTTGCGTCAGGTGCCACCCGGTCAGTCGACGACCGGGCAGATCAGCGATCACCTGCAAATCGCCAGTTGGGCCGGCCTCGATGCCGAAGTGGTGCAGGTTTATGAAACCCAGGGCCGCGACCGCGTCCTGCCGGTTCAGGCGCTGACCGCCACCGCCCGTGCCTATCGCAACCTCAAGCGCTGGGACCAGGCGACTCAGGTCTACAACAAGGCCCTGGCGCTGGAGCCGGATAACGCCGATCTGCAACTGGGCCTGGCCCTGACCCAGGCTGACGCCGGTAAACCCGACGAAGCGGTGACCCGCGCCAAAGCGCTGGTGGCGGCCAAGCCCGATGATCCGTCGCGCCGTCTCGCCTTGGGCTATGCCCTGACCCGTGACAACAAACCTTACGATGCCCTGTTCGAATACGATCAGGCCTTCAAGCGCGCCGGCAGCAAGCCGGAAGTCGCTCGCGAATACGTGGTTGCTCTGCAAAAGGCGCGTTTGCCGGAACCGGCGCTGCGTCTGGCCAATCAGCGTCCGGGGTTGATCGATCCGGTCACGTTGCGTCGCCTCGAAGGTGATCTGGCCGCCGAGCGCGTGCGTCTCGCCGAACTCGCCACCCGCAGCGAAAAAGAACGCTACGTCATCGCCGACCGTGCGCTGGCCGATTACGACAAACTGCTCGCCACTTGGACGCCCGACGCCACAGCTCACGACGACGTCATTCGCTGGCGCATCGACCGCATGGGCGCACTCAAGGCCAGGGTACGCACGGCCGAGGTCATCACTGAGTACCAGAAGCTGCAAGCCGAAGGCGTGAAGATTCCGACTTACGCCCTGCGCTGGGTAGCGGCGTCGTATCTGGATCAACGTGAACCGGAAATCGCCGCGGACTTGTATCGCCAGGTGCTGTCGGCGCCGGACGCTGATGTCGGTGATCGCCTCGAAGACACCACCGCGCTGTATTACGCATTGCTGGAAAGCGACCGTGCCGATGAAGCGCGCAAAGTCGCCGAGGACGCTGCCAAGTCCCAGCGTCCGCGTGTCGAACTCAAAGGTTTGCCCATCGGCAATCCCAACCATGAATGGATGGACGCCCAGCAGTTGGCCGCGCAGGCCGGGACCTATGGTTCCGACTTGCCCCACAGCGAAGAACGCTTGCAGACGCTGGTCGATCAGGCCCCCGGCAATGTCGGCCTGCGTCTGGCCCAGGCTGACCTGTATCTGGCGCGGCAATGGCCGCGCCGTGCGGAAATCCAGCTTAAGGAAACCGAGAGCATGGTGCCGCGCGGCATGGGCCTGGAAGTCGCGCAGGCGCGCACGGCGATGACGCTGCAGGAATGGCGGCAGATGGATGCGCTGACCGATGACGTGGTCGCGCGTTTCCCTGATAACCGTCAGGTCCAGCGTGCAGCGCGCGAGCGCGAAGTGCATGACATGTCCGAACTGCGCGTTGAAGCCTACGGCGGCAAGGCCAATGGCGGCGGCAGTGGCGATGCCGGAGCCGTCAGCGGCAGCCGCGATTTTGGTATCCAGACCACCCTGTACAGCCCGCCCATTGATGAAGACTGGCGCGTGTTCGCCGGGGCCGGGTATGCCACCGGCGACTTCGCCGAAGGCACCGGGCACCACCGCTTTCAGCGTGTCGGCCTGGAGCGCCGCACTCGTGACATGACCCTTGAAGCCGAGGTGTCCAATCACGATTACGGTTTCGGCGACAAACAGGGCGCACGGCTGGCGATTGCCCGCGACATCAATGACCACTGGCAGTACGGCGGCAGCCTCGAATACCTGTCGGCCGAGACGCCATTGCGCGCGCTCAACAGTGACATCAAGGCCAATGGCGGCAGCGGTTTCATTCGCTGGCGTGCCAACGAAAGCCGCGAGTGGCGCCTGTCGGTAAGCCCGTCGCACTTCAGCGACGGCAACAACCGCGTTGAAGCCTTGCTCACTGGCCGCGAGGGCGTCTACAGCGCGCCGAACGTGCAGGTCGACGCCGGTCTGGAAGTCGGTACCAGCCACAACTCCAAGTCCGATGACGTGCCGTACTTCAACCCCAAATCCGACTTCAGCGTGATGCCGCTGGTCAACGTCAATCACGTGCTCTACCACCGCTACGAAACCTCCTGGAGCCAACAATTCCAGGCCGGTGCAGGCACGTACAGCCAGCGTGAGCACGGCACCGGCGGCATGGCCCTGCTCGGTTACGGCCAGCGTTATGCCTGGAACGACGTGTTCGAGGTGGGCGGTTTGTTCAGTGTGATCAACCGGCCTTACGACGGTGATCGGGAGACCGATCTGCGTCTGCTCGTCGACCTCACTTTCCGCTTCTAGAAGAGTTTGAAGATGCCTTTGATTTCGCGTTTCATCCTTCTGCTGGGAGCGCTGCTGGTCAGCGCCTGCGCCCAGCAAGCTCCGGCCTTTGCGCCGCCGTCCGAGCGTCCGCTGGCGGCCAGCGAAAAACCGTGGCCGAAAAATCACGTGCTCGGCATCGCCTATCACGATGTTGAAGACCGCGATCCCGATCAGGCCGTGGTGGCGGTGCGCACCGAGCGCATGATCGAGCAGCTCGCGTGGCTGCGCGAGAACGGCTACAAACCGGTGACGGTCGACCAGATCATGGCCGCGCGCAAGGGCGGCCCGGAGCTGCCTGCGAAAGCGATCCTGCTCAGTTTCGACGACGGTTATGCGAGTTTCTACACCCGCGTGCTGCCGGTGCTGCGTGCCTACAACTGGCACGCCTTGCTGGCCCCGGTCGGCGTCTGGATCGACACGCCGCTCAATCAACCGGTGGATTTTGCCGGTGCGCCGCGTGCGCGTTCCGACTTCCTGACCTGGGAACAGGTGCGCGAAATCTCGCAATCCGGCCTGGTGGAAATTGCCGCGCACACCGACGCCAACCACAAAGGGATCCTGGCCAACCCGCAGGGCAACCTGCAGCCTGCTGCTGCGACCCGGCGCTATGACCCGGTGACCAAACGTTATGAGTCCGAGGCCGATTTCCAGGCACGGATTCGCATCGACGTGAACAACATCTCGGAAAAAATCCGCAAGGTCACCGGCAAGAAACCACGCGTCTGGGTCTGGCCGTATGGTGCGGCGGATGGCACATCGCTGACCGTGGTCGGCGAGGAGGGCTACGAAATGGCCCTGACGCTGGACGACGGTCTCGACGCCCTCGACAACCTGATGAGCAGCCCGCGCTTCCTGGTTTCCTCCGATCCCGACGGCGAGGTTTTCTCCAATAGCATCGTCGACGTGCAGTCGGATTTCGTCATGCGTGTGGTGCACGTTGATCTGGACAACGTCTACGACCCGGATCCGGCACAACAGGACATCAACCTCGGAAAACTGGTGCAGCGCATGGCCGACATGGGCGCCAACACGGTGTTCCTGCAAGCCTTTGCCGATCCGCAGGGCGATGGTCTGGTGCACTCGCTGTACTTTCCCAACCGTCACTTGCCGGTACGTGCGGATATTTTCGACCGCGTGGCCTGGCAACTGCGTACTCGCGCCAATGTGAAGGTGTTTGCGTGGATGCCGGTGCTGAGTTTCGGCCTTGATGCGAAGCTGCCGCGTGTCACGCGCTGGGATCCGAAAACCGGCACCACCGCAATCGATCCGGATCAGTACCAACGCCTGTCACCGTTCGATCCGGAGGTGCGGCGGATCATCGGCGAAATCTACGAGGACGTGGCGCGGCTGACCTCGGTCGACGGCATCCTCTATCACGACGATGCGATTCTGTCGGACTTCGAGGACGCCGGCCCCGAAGCGTTGAAAGCCTACGTCGCCCACGGTTTGCCAGGTTCAATTGCCGCCCTGCGCGATGATCCGGCGGCCCTGCAGCGATGGACGCGGTTCAAGAGCCGCTACCTGATCGACTTCACCAACGAGCTGACCGCTAAAGTCCGCGCCATTCGGGGCCCGCAGGTGCTGACCGCACGCAATATTTTCGCCGAGCCGATGCTCAATCCCGGCAGCGAAGCCTGGTACGCACAGAACCTCGACGATTTCCTGCAGACCTATGACTGGACCGCGCCGATGGCCATGCCGCTCATGGAAAAACAGACCCAGGCCGAGTCCGGCCCGTGGCTGGAAACCCTGGTGCAAACCGTCAGCAAGCGCCCCGGAGCCCTGAACCGCACGGTGTTCGAATTGCAGGCCCGCGACTGGACGAAAAAGGATCAGGCCGACATCGACGGCGCACATCTGGCGGACTGGATGGGCCGTCTCAAGCGTCAGGGCGCGACCAGTTTCGGTTACTACCCGGACAACTTCCTCGACAACCTGCCGGACCTGAAAACCGTAAGGCCTGCACTCTCCAACAAATGGAATCCATAACATGCTGGATAGACTGTTAGCCCTGCTTGTTCTGGCGCTCGTCCTCGGCGTGCCGCTGGGGCTGATCTTCCTGGTCACCGGGCAGTTCCTGATGGACTTCGTGTTCTTCTACCCGCTGTTCATGTCCGGGTTGTGGATTGCCGGCGGCCTGTACTTCTGGCTGCACTGGGAACGCCACTGGCCGTGGCAGGACGACACACTGCCACCGCCACTGGAAGGCGAGCCGCTGATCTCGATCCTGATCCCTTGCTACAACGAAGGCGACAATGCCGCCGATACGATCCACGCGGCGCTGGCCCAGCATTATCCGAACATCGAAGTTATCGCGATCAACGACGGCTCGAAGGACAACACCGCGCAAGTGCTGGATGCGCTGGCCAAGGAAGATCCGCGCCTGCGCGTGCTGCACCTGGCGGAAAACCAGGGCAAAGCCGTCGCCTTGCGCATGGGCGCTATCGCAGCGCGCAGTGAGTATCTGGTATGCATCGACGGTGATGCGCTGTTGGCGCCGAACACCGCAGCCTATCTGGTCGCACCGATGCTGGATAACGCACGCCTTGGCGCGGTGACCGGTAACCCGCGGATCCGAACGCGCTCGACGCTGGTCGGGCGGGTGCAGGTCGGTGAGTTCTCCTCGATCATCGGCCTGATCAAGCGCACGCAACGGGTATTCGGGCGGATTTTTACCGTCTCCGGTGTAATCGTCGCGTTCCGCCGTACGGCGTTGAACCGCGTCGGTTACTGGAGCCCGGACATGATTACCGAAGACATCGACATCAGCTGGAAGCTGCAACTCGACCACTGGAGCATCTTCTACGAGCCGCGCGCGCTGTGCTGGATCCTCATGCCGGAAACCCTCGGTGGTTTGTGGAAGCAGCGGTTGCGCTGGGCACAGGGCGGCGCCGAAGTGCTGTTCAAGAACATCCGTGGCATCTGGCAGTACCGTCACCGTTACCTGTGGCCGCTGCTGTTCGAATACTGCCTGTCGACCGGTTGGGCGTTCACCTTCTTGTTGTCGGTAATCTTCTGGGGCGTCGGCAAGTTTGTGGTCATGCCCGAGGCGATCGCAGTGGATCACCTGATGCCACCGGCATTTACCGGTTTGTTGCTGGCGTTCGTCTGTCTGGTGCAGTTCGCGGTAAGCATCGTCATCGATCGGCGCTATGAGCCGGGATTGGGCCGCACGATGTTCTGGGTGGTCTGGTATCCGTTGGTGTTCTGGCTTATCAGCCTGCTGACCACGTTGGTCAGCTTCCCCAAAGTGCTGTTCGGTCAACATCAGAAACGTGCGCGTTGGGTCAGTCCTGATCGGGGCATCAAACCGATCGGCGACGACGAAGAGGAGGTCATCAAATGAAAATCATCCGGACCCGCCAGCGGCCCTTTCTGGTCGTGATCGACGTGATCCTTACGGTCATTGCCTGGGTTGGCCTGCTGTTTCTGCTGATCCGTGGCTTGTGGCCGCTTATTGAAACTCACGCGGGCGGGCCGCTGCTCGATAAGTCGGCGTTCGACGCGCTGGGCACCTTGCAGATTTATCTGTGGATTGCCTTGGTCAACGCGGTGATTCTGATTTCCTGGGCGCGCTATCAGCAGCGCAAAAGCCGCAGCTTCGCCCAGCGCCGCTTGCCATCGCCGGTGATTGACGATGAAGGGCTGAGCAAGAGTTTCAAACTCTGCGATGACCGCTTTCAGAAACTGCGCACGCCTGGGGTGATGACCATTCATAACGATCAGGAGGGTGACATCAGCCATGTGGTGACACATTTCTGGCCGGTTCATCCGCAGGAATTGCCACCGCCGCTGGCACCACTGGAGCATCCGCGGGTGATCTTTCTGCATGCTGAAGATGACGATAATCGCGAACCCCTTCCCCGTTAATTAATCGTTCCCACGCTCCGCGTGGAAATGCCTCTAGGGACGCTCTGCGTCCAGTGACGCGGAGCGTCACGGGCTGCATTCCCACGCAGAGCGTGGGAACGATCAAGCGTAATCGCGGATCAATGTCCAGGCCTCTTCCATTGCCAGCGGTTGCTTCATCCGTTCGGCCAACAGCGCCATTGCACGTTCTTTTTCGCAGGCGACTGCAGCGACCAGCACACCGTTTCTGCCGAACAGACCGATAAAGGGCGGATTTTCGGGTTCGCCGAGAAACTCCACTTCATCCCAGTGTTCGGCGTGGCCGAGGTAGTCGTAATTCTTGCCGAAGTGCCAGGTCCAGAAAAACGGCACATCGAGATAATGTTCTTCGCCACCGAGCATATTGGCCGCGGCGATGCGTGCGTGTTGCTGGGCCAGGCGCCAGTGTTCGATACGCTGCAACTGGCCGTTCAGCGGGAAGGTGGCGATGTCGCCGATCGCCCACAGGCCGTCCGTAACGCGCATGCCGTCATCGACGCGCAGTGACTGATCTTTTTCCCTCGGCAGTGACGCAAAGGCTTCGGTAGCCGGGTGCACGCCGACACCGGCCAGCACCAGATCTGCCGAAAGACGCAGACCATTGTCCAGCAATACGGCCTCGACTTTGCCTTCGCCGATGATCTCGGTGGCTGCGTGTTCGGTGATGAACTTCACCCCGTTCTGTTCGTGCAGCGCGCGAATCGCTTTGCCCACGGCTTCACCGAATTGCGCAGCGAAGGGAATCGCGTGGCGAGCCAGCACCGTGACATCGAGACCATACTGGCGCAGGGCCGACGCGCATTCGAGGGCGATGAAGCTGTCGCCGATGATCACCGCACGTTGCTCCTCTCTGGCAGCGTTCATGATCCGTTCTGCCTGAGCTTTTGAGCGCAGCACGAATACCTGCGGAAGATCTGCGCCGGGTAAATCCAGCGAATTGGGCTCGCCGCCAGTGGCGAGCACCGCCGCGTCATAACTCAGCGTCTGGCCGTCGATAAGGTGCAGGGTTTTGTTCGGAGCGTCGATTGCGCTGATTTCGCCTTGTTGGCGTTCAATGCGCTGGTCTTTATAGAAATCATCCTCACGCAGCGGCGGTATTTCTTGCGGGGGCATCTCCCCGGCAAGGACAAATTTGCTCAGCACCGTACGGTCGTAACCCGCCCCCGGCTCGTGATCGATCATCACGATCCGGCCACCGAAACCCTTTTCCCGCAACGCCGCCGCGCACGCTGTACCTGCCGCGCCGGCACCGACAATCACGAAAGTGCGCGAATCGTCCGCCGGCGGCGTATGCGGGTCGGGCAACGGCTGATCATCGACCCAAACCTCGTCGCCACGCAGCTCCAGCGGATAGCGCTTGAGGCTGTCGAGCGCCGGGGGCTCGCACAACGCACCATCCTCGGCGCGAAACGCAGCCTTGTGCCAAGGGCAAATCAGCCGTCCGTGACACAACGCACCGTCAGCCAGCGGTGCGCCGGCATGTGGGCATTCGCCCTGATAGGCACGTAATTGCCCACCGGCGCGCAGCAGCACGATCTTGCACGCGCCGATTTCAACTTGCAGGCCACGGTCTTCTGGGACATCGGCGATACGGGCGACACGGTGCACTGGCATGATCGGCTTCCTCACGGGCATTTCTCTTGTGAGTTTGCGCGGTAGTGCGAGGTTCAGCCATTTGCTACTGCCACGGCGCGAACGGTACAGCTATAGTTTGCAAGCCGACGACGGCCCAACTGCACAAGGTGCTCCCGGAATGACCCGATTGACCTCTCTCAACCCATGGCTGGCGGCTCTCGCCGTCACCCTTTGCGTGCAGTTTCCGGCGCAGGCCCAGGAGCGTTTCACCCTGAACATCCCGGGTGTTTCCGATAACCGCCTGTTCACCTCGGCAGCGGCCAGCGATGCACCCGGCTGCGGCGGCAAGAACCAGTCGCCAGCGCTGAGCTGGAACGCTGGACCTGTCGGCACCCAGAGCTACGCGATCGTCATGCACGACCCGGATGGCCAGAAAGGCCTGGGCGTCGATCACTGGATTCATTACGGCATCAAAGCCACCACGCACCAGATTGCAGCGGGCGTCGGTGCCAAATCCGCGCTCGAAGGTCTCGGCGGCACCAACAGCAAGGGCAACACCCATTACATGGGGCCGTGCCCGCCAGTGGGCGACAGTGCGCACCACTACATCATCCAGATCTACGCGCTGGATCTGGCCCCGGACGCCTTGCCCGCCGGTCTGACCCGCGCCGAGCTGATGGAAAAAATCAAAGGCCATGTGCTGCGCAACAGCAGTGCGGTGCGGCGTTATCACCGCTGAAAATATTTTTAGCGGCGTTTAACCCGAACTGAAAGGGCTGCCCGTCTCAGGAGATGAATGATCAAATTCATCCCGAGGTCAGCCCCCATGTCTCATTCTCTTTTGCGTCCTGTTGCGGTTGGTGTGCTGCTGGCGCTCGCCGGTTGCGGTGCTTCGTCCACACCCGATTCCGCTGCTGTGCCAGCGCCGGCGCAGCCTGAGGTGCTGGTTCAACAGGAAGCCGTGATGGCTGACAGCTCAATGGCCAAACGCGCGCTGTACAGGATGCCCAATGCGGGCAGCGCGCCGATGCCGTTGAGTGAAAGTTATCCACAGAGCTATCGCGACGAGCAGCGCGAGCAGTATCAGACGTTGGCCGATAACCCGATCCACAGCGTCGCCGAGACACCGGTTTCGACTTTCAGCGCCGACGTCGATACGGGCGCTTATGCCAACGTCCGGCGCTTGCTCAATCAAGGTCGACTGCCACCGGAAGGTGCGGTGAGGCTGGAGGAACTGGTCAATTACTTCCCCTACGACTACGCGCTGCCCAGTGATGGCTCGCCCTTCGGCGTGACCACCGAGCTGGCCGCTTCACCGTGGAACCCGCACACGCGCTTGCTGCGTATCGGCATCAAGGCCTCCGACCGCGCCGTGGCGGAACTGGCCCCGGCCAATCTGGTATTTCTGGTCGACGTGTCCGGCTCGATGGATCGCCGCGAAGGCCTGCCGATGGTCAAAAGCACGCTGAAATTACTGGTCGATCAGTTGCGTGATGAGGATCGCGTTTCGTTGGTGGTGTATGCCGGCGAATCGAGAGTGGTACTGGAGCCGACTTCTGGACGTGAAAAAGCGAAAATTCGTACAGCCATTGAGCAATTGACTGCAGGCGGTTCGACCGCCGGCGCTTCAGGCATCGAATTGGCCTACCAAATGGCACAGCAAGCCTTCATCCCCAAAGGCATCAACCGCATCCTCCTGGCCACTGATGGTGACTTCAATGTCGGCGTCAGCGACTTCGACAGCCTCAAGCAAATGGCTGTGGATAAACGCAAAAGCGGGATTTCGCTGACGACCCTGGGTTTCGGTGTGGATAACTACAATGAACACTTGATGGAACAACTGGCCGACGCTGGCGATGGTAACTACGCCTATATCGACAACCTGCGCGAGGCACGCAAAGTATTAGTGGATCAGTTGAGCTCGACCCTCGCCGTGGTGGCGCAAAACGTCAAACTGCAGGTGGAATTCAACCCGGCGCAGGTCAGCGAATATCGCCTGCTCGGCTACGAGAACCGTGCGTTGACGCGTGAGGATTTCAGCAATGACAAAGTCGATGCCGGCGAAATCGGCGCAGGACACACGGTGACCGCGCTGTACGAAATTGTTCCGGCGGGCGAGCAGGGCTGGCTGGAGCCGCTGCGTTACGGCAAATCCGACGCTGTTGTTTCGGCAAAGAGCGGAGAATTAGCGATGCTGCGTGTGCGTTATCAGCGTGCCGAAGGTGGGAAAAGTCTGCTGATCGAGCGGCCCATCGCCAATCAGGTTGTAACTGCCAGCGAAGACCTGCGCTTTGCCGCTGCCGTCGCCGCGTTTTCCCAACAACTCAAGGACGCTCGCTATACCGGCGACTTCAGCCTGAAAGACACCGAAGCACTGGCTCGCGGCGCTCGTGGCGATGATCGCTTTGGTCTGCGCAATGAGTTTGTGCAACTGGTCGAATTGGCGCAGAGCTTGCGCAGTTCAACCGCATCGAACGCGTTGGCCACTGAACAACGGATCGAATAAGTGAGTCGTCTGAAAGGCTTCATCAGTCAGCTGTTTGCCTCGGCAGACAGCTCAACCGCCAGCAGCGATGAATCGCTGCTGGCGCGTTATCGCCAGGGCGACAGCGCGGCGTTCGAGACCTTGTACGCGCGTCATCGCCAAGGCCTGTATCGGTTTCTGCTCGGATTGAGCGGCAAACCGGAACTGGCCGACGAGGTGTTTCAGGAAACCTGGCTGAGCCTGATCCGCAGCAGCAGTCAGCCACAAGGGCGGGCGACATTTCGTACGTGGTTGTTCCAGATTGCCCGTAATCGCCTGATCGACCACTGGCGCAAACACGGCGCCCGGCAACCGTTGCACGACAGCTACGACGAGCAAAATCACGCGGTCAGCGATGAGGCAAATGATCCCGAACAGCTGCTCAGCCTCAGTCGAGACAGCCAGCGCCTGGAAAGCGCCCTGCAAACCCTGCCTGCCGACCAGCGCGAGGTGTTTTTGCTGCGCGCCCACGGCGACCTCGACCTGGCACAAATCGCCAGCCTCACCGAAACACCGCTGGAAACCGTCAAAAGCCGCTTGCGCTACGCCCAGCAAAAACTGCGTCGGCTGCTGGCCGAGGAGGTACTGACATGACTGACGCCCGCCAGACACCGGAAGATTCGGTGATTAAACATGTTCGCGAACAGCACAACGCCGAACCGCCAGCGCACCTTGATGCGTTCATCCTCAACGCTGCGCAGCTTCAAACCCCTGCGCTGAAGCCAAGCCTGTGGCAACGCTGGCTCGACGCTTGCCGTAAACCCCGCTGGCAAGTTGCATTCGCCAGCCTCGTCGGCGTGGCATTGATGTTGTCACTGGTACAGCGCGCTCCTGAGCCGCTGCGTCATTACGACTACGCCCCAGCCCCCAAACTTGCCGTACCGATGACCGACACGGATTCAGCGCAACTGCACCGATTGTCCGCTCCGGCCGGCGCCATGCCGGCACCTGCGCCGATGATGGAAATGGCGGCGCCGATGCAAGATCAAGCCATCAGCGCCGATGAAGCCAAATTCAGCAAACGCGCCACCGCCCCGGCCAACGGCCTCGACGCACAACTGCGCGAAGTCCTGCGCCTGCGCGAATCCGGCCAGTCGCAAGCCGCCGACAGCCTGTTCAACAACCTGCACAAACGCTACCCGAACACCGATCTCGACGCCCGACTCCAACAGTTGCAGAAAAAATGACCGCCTGACCCCTCAGCCATTTGGCATTGCCCCGCAAAAACGCGCACTATCGGGGCATTGCCGATGCGCTGGAGGACAACGTGGCAGCAAAAATTGACCGCATCGCCCAACTGCTCAACTGCCCGGAGAAGGGCGAAGAGATGCGGCGAGCGATTACCGAGACGCGTAAGGAATTTCTGCTGAATCAGCCGGAAGAGGATGTCGTTGATGAAGACGACGCTTTTGAAGAGGTTGAGGAGGAAGAGGATGACGATGACGATGATTACGACGAGTTCGACTGGACGACGGAGTAACGTCGTTCCGGTCCATTTACTTCACCCACAAAAAAGCCCCGGACCATCACAGTCCGGGGCTTTCTCGTTTAAATCGATGGTGCACCAGGCGGGATTCGAACCCACGACCCCTGCCTTCGGAGGGCAGTACTCTATCCAGCTGAGCTACTGGTGCAGCGGGCGACATCATACCTAGGTCGACTCGGGGCGTCCATGCCGGGTTTTGGCGGGTATTGTCAGTGCGCGTGTCCGCGCAAATCGCGGTATTCCATAAAGCGGTAACGTCCTGCAAAACCCTCGCTTGGCGCTTTCGTGGGACTGTTCTATGGTTTTGCTGCGGCTGAGGCTTTTGGCTCGTTGATCTGAAAAATTCCACAAATACGCCGTTTTTGTTCTTTTTTTCGAACGACCTATTGTCCTTTAACCCCTTTGATCCTACGATCCGTTTGAGATTTCAAACGCTCGTTGACCGGGCGTTGAAGCGCCGGTGTTTCGAATCGTGCACTGTCGATGCGCCACGCCCGGTCACTGATTTCCCTGACGGCAGCCTTGCGAGGCGCCTTTCTACAATCATAATTTGCTCCGCGCAGGCCGCGGTGCTGTTAAGGAAAGCCGACATGCAGCTTAAAGACACCCTGTTGTTCCGCCAGCAAGCCTTCATTGATGGCGCTTGGGTCGATGCGGACAACGGTCAGACGATCAAGGTCAACAACCCGGCCACCGGCGAAATCCTCGGTACCGTGCCAAAAATGGGCGCTGCCGAAACCCGCCGTGCCATCGAAGCCGCTGACAAAGCGCTGCCAGCCTGGCGTGCACTGACCGCCAAAGAGCGTGCCGGCAAGCTGCGTCGCTGGTTCGAACTGATGATCGAGAACCAGGACGACCTCGCGCGCCTGATGACCCTCGAACAGGGCAAGCCGCTGGCCGAAGCCAAGGGCGAAATCGTTTACGCCGCTTCGTTCATCGAGTGGTTCGCCGAAGAAGCCAAGCGCATCTACGGTGACGTGATTCCGGGCCACCAGCCAGACAAACGCCTGATCGTGATCAAGCAGCCAATCGGCGTGACCGCCGCGATCACCCCGTGGAACTTCCCGGCGGCGATGATCACCCGTAAGGCCGGTCCAGCACTGGCTGCCGGTTGCACCATGGTGCTCAAGCCTGCTTCGCAAACTCCGTTTTCCGCTTTCGCGTTGGCCGAACTGGCCCAGCGCGCGGGTATTCCTGCGGGCGTGTTCAGCGTGGTCTCCGGCAGCGCTGGCGACATCGGCAGCGAGCTGACCAGCAACCCGATCGTGCGCAAACTGTCCTTCACCGGTTCGACCGAAATCGGTCGTCAACTGATGTCGGAATGCGCCAAGGACATCAAGAAAGTCTCGCTGGAACTGGGCGGCAACGCACCGTTCATCGTGTTCGACGACGCGGACCTGGATAAGGCTGTCGAAGGCGCGATCATTTCCAAGTACCGCAACAACGGCCAGACCTGCGTCTGCGCCAACCGTCTGTACATTCAGGATTCGGTCTACGACGCGTTCGCCGAGAAGCTGAAAGTGGCGGTGGCGAAACTGAAGATCGGCAACGGTCTGGAAGACGGCACCACCACTGGCCCACTGATCGACGAAAAAGCCGTGGCCAAGGTGCAAGAACACATCGCTGACGCCGTAGCCAAAGGCGCCACCGTGTTGGCTGGCGGCAAGCCAATGGAAGGTAACTTCTTCGAACCGACCATCCTCACCAACGTGCCGAAAAACGCCGCTGTGGCCAAGGAAGAAACCTTCGGTCCGCTGGCGCCGCTGTTCCGCTTCAAAGATGAAGCCGAAGTGATCGCGATGTCCAACGACACCGAGTTCGGTCTGGCCTCTTACTTCTACGCTCGCGATCTCGGTCGTGTGTTCCGCGTCGCGGAAGCGCTGGAATACGGCATGGTTGGCGTCAACACCGGGCTGATCTCCAACGAAGTCGCGCCGTTCGGCGGCATCAAGGCCTCGGGCCTGGGCCGTGAAGGCTCCAAGTACGGCATCGAAGATTACCTGGAAATCAAATACCTCTGCCTGGGCATCTAAGCCCTGTAAGAGACCGCTGCAAACGCAAAGGGCACGAGAGCGCTGTCCCTTTGCGTGGTTTCAAACCGGAATTTTCTCTGCGGCCAGGAACGCCGTGGCAGTCGATCATCGCATGCTGCCACCGTCGATTTCTCCCGCTAATCCTTGAACCACGCCGCCCGATGAGCGGCGAATGAGGACTGTAATGAGCAAGACTAACGCTGAACTGATGGCCCGTCGTACCGCAGCTGTTCCACGTGGTGTCGGCCAGATTCACCCGATCTTCGCTGAATCGGCGAAGAACGCCACCGTGACTGACGTTGAAGGTCGTGAATTCATCGACTTCGCCGGCGGTATCGCGGTACTGAACACCGGCCACGTGCACCCGAAAATCATCGCCGCCGTGACCGAACAGCTGAACAAGCTGACTCACACTTGCTTCCAGGTACTGGCTTACGAGCCGTACGTTGAGCTGTGCGAGAAAATCAACGCCAAGGTGCCAGGTGATTTCGCCAAGAAAACCCTGCTGGTCACCACCGGTTCCGAAGCCGTTGAAAACGCCGTGAAAATCGCCCGTGCCGCCACTGGCCGCGCTGGCGTGATCGCCTTCACCGGCGCTTACCACGGTCGCACCATGATGACCTTGGGCCTGACCGGTAAAGTCGTGCCGTACTCGGCCGGCATGGGCCTGATGCCAGGCGGCATCTTCCGCGCGCTGTACCCGAACGAACTGCACGGCGTGAGCATCGATGATTCGATCGCTTCCATCGAGCGTATCTTCAAGAACGATGCTGAGCCGAAAGACATCGCCGCGATCATCATCGAACCTGTGCAGGGTGAAGGTGGTTTCTACGTTGCGCCGAAAGAGTTCATGAAGCGTCTGCGTGCCCTGTGCGACCAGCACGGCATCCTGCTGATCGCTGACGAAGTACAGACTGGCGCTGGCCGTACCGGCACCTTCTTCGCTATGGAGCAGATGGGCGTTGCTGCCGACCTGACCACCTTCGCCAAATCCATCGCAGGCGGCTTCCCGCTGGCCGGTGTGTGCGGCAAGGCCGAATACATGGACGCCATCGCCCCGGGTGGCCTGGGCGGCACTTACGCCGGTAGCCCGATCGCTTGCGCCGCTGCGCTGGCGGTGATGGAAGTGTTCGAAGAAGAGCAACTGCTGGACCGCTGCAAGGCTGTCGGCGAGCGTCTGGTTACTGGCCTGAAAGCTATCCAGGCCAAGTATCCGGTGATCGGCGAAGTCCGTGCCCTGGGCGCGATGATCGCGGTCGAGCTGTTCGAAAACGGCGACAGCCACAAGCCGAACGCCGCCGCTGTAGCGTCCGTTGTGGCCAAGGCGCGCGACAAGGGCCTGATCCTGCTGTCCTGCGGCACCTACGGCAACGTTCTGCGCGTCCTCGTACCGCTGACCTCGCCGGACGAGCAACTGGACAAAGGTCTGGCGATCATCGAAGAGTGCTTCTCGGAGCTGTAAGCCGCGCACTGTGTGATCGGATAGACAAAAAAACCCGCTTCGGCGGGTTTTTTTTCGCCCCGTGAACATATCAATTGCTTTAGCGCTGTATCGAATGGCCAGCATTGGCTAAGGTTCAGGCATTGCAAGGGAGAGCGCGCATGACTGCCGTTGATTTACCCGCCGTACCCCGAGTGCTGATTGCCGAGGCCGATCCGTGGTCCCGGGACCTGCTCAAACAAGTGCTCCTGAACGTGCGTTGCGATGCGCGGATAGACTTGTGCGCCGACGGGCAGCAAGCCCTGTCATTGCTCAGTGAAGTGCCGTATGACCTGGCGATCGTTGATTGGGAGTTGCCCGGCATCGATGGTTTGAGCGTGCTGCGCAGCGTGCGCCAGCGCAAACGCAATCCGCCGCTGCCGTTCATCCTGATGAGCAGCCGCAACGACAGCGCCAGCGTGCGCGAAGCGCTTCCGTTGGCACCAACGGCCTATCTGACCAAACCACTGAACATGGAAAGCCTGACCGAGCGTTTGCAGGGCTTGCTGCTGAATGCCGGTGAAGAGGTTTTCTGTGAAGTACCGGCATTGGCGCCGGGCATGACCTTGTCGGTGTTTCTCGAGCGACGTCGTGAGCAGGCTGACGGTGCGCCGTTGATGACCGATGTGCAGGTGGCGGTGAAGCGCAGCCTCAACCCCAATGGCCTCGATCTGAAGCTGTTGGAAGATGAGATCAAGACCGACCCACAAATCACGGCGGTGCTGATCGCTGCGGCCAACAGCGCGGCGCAGCACCATGGCGCGCCGGTGCAGACACTGGCGCAGGCCCTGCATCGGCTGGGCACCGGGCAGAGCATGAACCTGATTCTGGGGCTGGCACTCAAGCGCAGCGCCAGGCTCAGCGATCCATGTCTGGCGGACTATGCCGAACGTTACTGGGGGTTGTCGCTGCACACCGCTGAATATGCGCGCACCCTCGCGCGGCTGCTCGATCTCGATCAGGAACGCTGTTACTGCGCGGGCATGCTGCATCGCCTGGGTGATCTGGCGTTGCTGCGTTGTCTGCAGGAGTGGAAGCAGGCCGGCGGAGAGCTGGATGAGTGGGAGGAGGTGGGCGACGCGCTGGCCGAGTTTGGCGCGGCTTATGGTTCGGCGTTGCGTACCCGATGGCGCCTGCCGCTGGAATTGCGGGAGCTGATTGCGTCGGTCTACCAGCTCGGCGGCGGGGTGTATTCCCGTGAGGCGCTGGTGATGAACATGGCGGCGCAGATGGCGCATCTGACCGAGCATGAAGGCGTTGAGGAACTGGCGAAGAGTCGCACCGCGCGGTTGCTGAAGATTGGCTTGCCGGAATTGATGCGGATGCGCAAATAACCCGACTTACGCAACCCCCTGTAGGAGTGAGCCTGCTCGCGATGCTGAGTGTCAGACACCAACGGTTCGTTTGACACTCCGCTATCGCGAGCAGGCTCACTCCTACAATGGATCTCTGTGTAGCTGAGATACGGGTCAGGCAGAAATGATGCGGTTCTTGCCCTGTCGCTTGGCCTCATACATCGCCGCATCCGCGCGGGCGAACAGACTGTCGAGGCTGTCGTCGGTCTCGGTCAGACTGGTCAACCCCTGGCTGACGGTGATACCGAACGTCTGACCATCATGGCTGAAACTCAACCGTTGAATCTCCTGCTGCAGCCGTTCCGCCACTTGCATGGCCATGTCCGGCGCACAACCGGGAAATACCGCTGCAAACTCTTCGCCGCCAATCCGCCCGAACAGATCTCCTCGACGTAATGACCCGCGCCCGCACTCGGCAATCCGCTGCAACACGTTGTCGCCTTCGGGATGACCGTAGGTGTCGTTGATCATTTTGAAGTCATCGATATCCAGCAGCAGAAAGGCCATTTGCGCGCCCTGCACCCGCGCTACTTCGAACTCGCGATTGGCGCACTCGAAGAAGTGCCGGCGATTGCTGCTTTGTGTCAGCACGTCGGTAGTCGCCAAACGGTGCAGCTCGGTTTCCATCTGCTTCTTGTCAGTAATGTCTTCGGCGATGCCGACGATGATCACCGGCTGACCGGGTTCGTCCTGACGGTTGATGAAGCATTTGTCGCTGAGCCAGCGCACCTGGCCGTCGGCGGCGATGATCCGGTATTCGCGATCTTCCACCGCGCCTTTGTGCAGGACTTCGGCGAGGCTGCGTTCGGCGTAGTCGAGATCGTCGGGGTAGATGCTGTCGCGCCACTGGTTGTAGTCGGCGAGCAGCAGGCCGGCGGAACGGCCGAAAATCCGTTCATAGGCGGGGCTGACGTACAGCACCTGCCGGGTTTCCCAGTTGAAGGCCCAGAGCACGGCGTTGACGCTGACCAGCAAGGAGCTGAACAACTGCTCGCGTTCGCTCAGTCGAGCGACTTCACCTTGGGCGTGCATCAACGCCATGAGGGTTTGCGCGGCTTCGGGCCACTGCGGGAAGGATGAGTCTTTTTGATTGTTGTTGACCATCGGCACAGATCTCAAAGGACGTGCCGCAATTCGACAACGGCCACAATACAGCCCGCCGGGATGGCGAAGTGTCTTTGAGATAGGCGATTTTTGGCGAAGTTCCGAAGGGTGCACCCGGGAGCCGGGTGCACCGATCAACGGTCTCAGACCGCTGCAGGACGCAACGAGTAGGTTTTCAACTGATCAGCAAATTCGCGCAGGGACTGGATGCCGCTGGCTTCTGCCTCGTGAATCCACTCTTTGATGGCCGCGAGCATGTCGTGGCCATTTGCACTGGTCTTGACCCAGATCTGCTGCAGGGCCAGGCGTTTTTCGTAGATTACCTTCAGCGCCTGGCTGTGCTCGAGCATGGTCTGGATGCGCAAGTGATGACGATCTTCCAGCAGGCTGGTTTCCCGCGACAGCAGACGTTTGGCGCGGTGGAACTGATGACGCACCGAATGATCGACCTTGGCCAGCTCTTGCTTGACCAGCGGGCCGATTACCAGCTTGCGGTACTGGGCCATGATCTGGAAGCGGTTGTTGAGGATGGCCATCGCGGTGTCCATGTCCAGATTGCCCTTGCCTTCGACACGGTGGGCAATTGGCGCGACACGCTGGACCTTGGCCAGACGCAGGAAGCAGAAGACTTTGATCCATGCCCAGCCGAGGTCGAACTCCCACTTTTTCACCGACAGCTTGGCCGAGTTAGGGTAGGTGTGGTGGTTGTTGTGCAGTTCTTCGCCGCCGATCAGGATGCCCCAAGGCACCAGATTGGTCGCCGCATCGCGGCATTCGAAGTTGCGATAGCCGACGGCATGGCCCAGGCCATTGATCACGCCAGCGGCCCACACCGGGATCCACATCATCTGGATCGCCCAGATCGTGATGCCGATGGTGCCGAACAGTAGCAGGTCGATAACGCCCATGATCGCCACGCCCAACAGCGGGTAGCGGCTGTAGACGTTGCGTTCGATCCAGTCTTCGGGGCAGTTCTTGCCGTAGATGCGCAGGGTTTCCGGGTTCTGCGCTTCGGCACGATACAGCTCGGCGCCGGTGCGCAGCACGATGGAAAGGCCTTTGATGACCGGACTGTGCGGGTCATCTTCGGTTTCGCACTTGGCGTGATGCTTACGGTGGATGGCGGTCCACTCGCGGGTGTTCTGCGCCGTGGTCAGCCACAGCCAGAAACGGAAAAAGTGCTTCAGGCCGGCATTCAGCTCCAGCGAGCGATGGGCCGAGTAGCGGTGCAGATAGACCGTGACGGCGACAATCGTCACGTGGGTCATCAGCAGGGTGACCGCGACCAGAGACCAGGCCGACAAGCCAAGAAAACCTTCGTACCACATAGGCTATAGGGCCCTCGATAAAGATAAAAACAGCCGTTGCATTATCACCAAGCACACAGATAAAACCAGTCGCCCTTTCAGATAAGAGTCGCTGGATGTTTCTTGACCTATAATTCCAACCTTTTTGTAGGGACATGGACAGCCGAATGCGTGCCACTTACCGCGATGCTTTGCGTGCAGCGCTGCTCTATCTCGTACTTGCGGTTGTCTGGCTGCAGGGAACTGATCATTTATTAAACAATTTCTTCGATAACTCCGTCGATCTTGCCCGATGGCAACTGATCAACGGTTACGTGTTTGCGGCGCTCAGCGCCGGGCTGATCTTTCTGGCGCGGGCGCGCTTGTGCGAGTTTCTCGGCATCGGTGCGCGGTTGCGCGAGCGCCACGCTGATCGCGAACGCCTGCGTCAAGCGGCGGCCGTTTTCGATTGCACCCGCGAAGGGGTGTTGGTCACCAACCACCAAGGGCTGATCGTGCACGTCAATCGGGCGTTTATCGAGATCACCGGTTATCAGCGTGAAGAAGTCCTCGGGCAGCAGCCGAGCCTGTTCAAGTCCGGCCATCATCCGCCGGGTTTCTACCAAGCGATGTTCGCCACCCTGGAGTCGCAGGGCGAGTGGAGTGGCGAGATCTGGAATCGGCGTAAGAGCGGCGAGATTTATCCACAGTGGCAAACCATCCGGGTCATTCACGATGATCAGGGCCGGCTCAGCCATTACGTTGCGGTGTTTTCCGATATCAGCGCCATCAAGGATTCCGAGCATGAACTCAAACACCTGGCGCACCACGATCCGCTGACCGATCTGCCCAATCGCCTGCTGTTCAGCGACCGCGCCGAGCAGGCGCTGGCTTCGGCGCAGATCCACAAGCGCGGCTGCGCGTTACTGATGCTCGATCTCGATCATTTCAAAATGATCAACGACAGCCTTGGCCATAACGTCGGCGATCGCTTGCTCAAGGCAGTCGCGGCGCGCCTGCAAGAACTGTTTGGCCCCGGTATTACCCTGGCACGCCTGGGTGGCGACGAGTTCGCGGTGTTGGCAGAGAGTTGTCCACAGCCGGTGCAGGCAGCGGCGCTGGCGCAACGGATTCTCGATGCGCTGAAGGAGCCGTTCAGCATTGATGGCAATCAGTTGTTCATCAACGCCAGCCTCGGCATCAGCCTGTTCCCCAGCGACGCGCTAAGCGCCGAGCAACTGTTGCGCAATGCCGATGCGGCGCTGTTCAAGGCCAAGAGCAGCGGCCGCAACGGTTATGCCTTGTATACCGAAGAACTCACCGCCCACGCCCAGCAACGTGTGGAGATCGCATTCGAGTTGCGCCGGGCGCTGGAGCAGCAGGAACTGCGGGTTTATTACCAACCGGTGCATGACTTGAAAACCAGTCGCTTGATTGGCGTTGAAGCGTTGGTGCGCTGGCAGCATCCGCAACGCGGTCTGGTCTCGCCTGCGGAGTTCATTCCGATTGCCGAACGCACCGGTTTGATCGCTGAAATCGACGCCTGGGTCATGCAGCAGGCGTGTCGGCAAATGTGCCAATGGCGGCAGGCCGGAGTGGTGTTGTCGTTTGTCGCAGTGAATGTCTCGTCGCGGCTGTTTGCCCGGCGCGAGTTGTACCAGCAGGTGGCGCAGGTGCTGCACGACACCGGACTGGATCCGGCATATCTGGAGCTGGAAGTCACTGAAAGTGCAGTGATGGATGATCCGGAAGTGGCGCTGGAGCAGATGCACCGTTTGCGCGAATTGGGTATTCGCCTGGCCATCGATGATTTCGGCACGGGTTACTCGTCACTGCTGCGGCTCAAGCGCTTGCCGGTGCAGAAGCTGAAGATCGATCAGGGTTTCGTTGCCGGGTTGCCGTGGGATGAGGATGACGTGGCGATTGTCCGGGTGATCATCGCGCTGGCCCGAAGCATGGGCATGCAGGTGCATGCCGAGGGCATCGAGCAGGTTGAGCAGGCGGCGTTTCTGCTTGAGCAGGAATGTGATCTGGGGCAGGGCTACTGGTTTGGGCGACCGGCTCCGGCGCAGGAGATTGATTGGGCGAGAACTCCGGTGGTTAGCTAAGACAGGGGCAAACTTGTTCCTGCGCTCAGCAAAGGGGCGCTCTGCGTCGGCCCAAAATCGCAGCGCAGAGCGCCGCCGGCTGCATTCCCACGCGGAGCGTGGGAACGATCAGTTTTTCAGTTATATAAACATTCTTAAATAGTCTTTTTAAGAATATCTGCGCCTCTCTTATATTGCTCCCACGCCGAACGCAGTGCCGCCCACTGCCAGGCAAATCCCATTCAAAGGAGCAGCACCATGAGCGCATCCCTTCGCAGCGTTGACGGTCAGGACGAAACCACCATCTTGCGTGAAATCCAGAGCGCTCTGCGCGATCTGCGTTTCGGCGCGGTGGAGATCACTGTGCACAACGCCCAGGTCGTGCAGATCGAACGCAAAGAGAGATTCCGTTTGCAGCAACCGGGCAAACAACCGGGCTAAAAGATCGCAGCCTGCGGCAGCTCCTACAGGGGGCTGTGCGTAGGAGCTGTCGAAGGCTGCGATCTTTGAACCGACAACACGATTCCCGAAATACATAAGAAAAAGCCACCACCCAGAATTCCAGGAGCTTTCACCATGTCGTCGATTCGCCGTTACGCTTTGGCCGCCCTGGCCAGTGCTGTGTTTGCCGGTTCCGCGGTTGCCAAGGATTACGAACTGCTCAACGTGTCGTATGACCCGACGCGCGAGCTGTATCAGGACTACAACGCTGAATTCATCAAGTTCTGGCAGAAAGATCACGCCGGCGACACCGTGAAAATCCAGCAATCCCATGGCGGTTCGGGCAAGCAGGGCCGTGCGGTGATCGACGGTCTGCGTGCCGACGTAGTGACCCTGGCGCTGGCCGGCGACATCGACGAAATCGCCAAACTCGGCAAGACCCTGCCCGCCGACTGGCAGAAGCGTCTGCCGGAAGCGAGCACGCCGTACACCTCGACCATCGTCTTCCTGGTGCGCAAGGGCAACCCGAAAGGCATCAAGGACTGGGGCGATCTGGTCAAGAACGACGTCTCGGTGATCACCCCGAACCCGAAAACCTCCGGCGGTGCGCGCTGGAACTTCCTCGCCGCATGGGCCTACGGCCTGAAAGCCAACGGCGGTGACGAAGCCAAAGCCAAAGAATATGTGCAGACCCTGTTCAAGCACGTGCCGATTCTCGACACCGGTGCACGCGGTTCGACCATTACCTTCGTCAACAACGGTCAGGGTGACGTGTTGCTGGCCTGGGAAAACGAAGCGTTCCTGGCACTGAAAGAAGATGGCGGCGCCGACAAGTTCGACATCGTCGTGCCTTCGCTGTCGATCCTCGCCGAGCCGCCGGTTGCCGTGGTCGACAAGAACGCCGAGAAAAAAGGCAACGAGCAGATCGCCGAAGCCTACCTGAAGCACCTGTACAGCCCGGCCGGTCAGGAAATTGCCGCGAAGAACTTCTACCGTCCGCGTGATAAGGACGTGGCTGCCAAGTACGCTCAGCAGTTCCCGAAACTGGAACTGGTGACCATCGACAAGGACTTCGGCGGCTGGAAAACCGCGCAGCCGAAATTCTTCAACGACGGTGGCGTGTTCGACCAGATTTATCAGGCGCAGTAATCTGACTTCAGCCACACATCAAGCCTTTAGCCAGGCGCAGAAAATGTGGGAGCGAGCTTGCTCGCGAAAGCGCAGTGTCAGACGACGTGGAGTTGGCTGATACTCCTTCTTCGCGAGCAAGCTCGCTCCCACATGGGTGCGTTCAGCGGATCGCTTTTTAACCAAGGACTTTTATGTCGCGTCGTATCTCCCCCGTCATACCCGGCTTCGGGCTGACGCTGGGCTACACCTTGGTGTACCTCAGTCTGATTGTGCTTATCCCGCTGGCGGCGATGTTTGTCCACGCCGCGCAACTCACCTGGGATCAGTTCTGGACGATCATCTCCGCACCGCGCGTGCTGGCCGCCCTGAAGCTGAGCTTCGGCACCGCGCTGTGTGCCGCGATCATCAACGGCATCATTGGCACGCTGCTCGCTTGGGTGCTGGTGCGCTACACCTTCCCGGGGCGCAAGGTGATCGACGCGATGATCGATCTGCCGTTCGCCCTGCCGACAGCGGTGGCCGGTATCGCGCTGACCGCGCTGTATGCGCCGGCCGGTCTGGTCGGGCAATTCGCCGCTGACCTCGGTTTCAAGATTGCCTATACCCCGCTGGGTATCACGTTGGCGCTGACCTTCGTCACTCTGCCGTTTGTGGTGCGTACCGTGCAGCCGGTGCTGGCCGACATTCCCCGTGAAGTCGAGGAAGCCGCCGCGTGCCTAGGTGCGAAGCCATGGCAGGTGTTCCGCCACATTCTTGTACCGGCATTGTTGCCCGCGTGGCTGACCGGTTTTGCCCTGGCCTTCGCCCGTGGCGTCGGTGAGTACGGTTCGGTGATTTTCATTGCCGGCAACATGCCGATGAAAACCGAAATCCTGCCGCTGCTGATCATGGTCAAACTCGACCAATACGATTACACCGGCGCTACCGCCATCGGCGTTTTGATGCTGGTGGTTTCCTTCGTCCTGTTGCTGCTGATCAACTTGCTGCAGCGGCGCATCGAAACCCCATAAGGAGGCGCGAACCATGTCCCAATCGTCTATTGCGGCCGCCTCTTCGGCCAATGCGGCACGCCGTGGCAGCGCCACTTCGCGCAGGGTCCTGATCGGCCTTGGCTGGCTGGTTTTTTTCCTGTTTCTGCTGCTGCCGTTGTTTATCGTCGTATCGCAGGGTTTGAAGAATGGCCTCGGTGCATTCTTCACCGCGATCTTTGAACCGGATGCTCTGTCGGCATTGAAACTCACCGTGTTCGCCGTGCTGATTTCGGTGCCGTTGAACCTGGTGTTCGGGGTCAGCGCCGCGTGGTGCGTGAGTAAATACTCGTTCCGCGGCAAGAGCATGCTGGTGACGCTGATCGACCTTCCGTTCTCGGTGTCGCCGGTGATCGCCGGTCTGGTCTACGTGCTGATGTTCGGCGCGCAGGGTCTGTTCGGCCCGTGGTTGCAGGATCACGACATTCAGATCGTCTTCGCCCTGCCGGGCATCGTACTGGCGACGATTTTCGTCACCGTGCCGTTCGTCGCTCGTGAACTGATTCCGCTGATGCAGGAACAAGGCACGCAGGAAGAAGAAGCCGCGCGTCTGCTCGGCGCCAATGGCTGGCAGATGTTCTGGCATGTCACCGTGCCGAACATCAAGTGGGGCCTGATCTATGGCGTGGTGCTGTGTACCGCGCGGGCCATGGGTGAATTCGGTGCGGTGTCGGTGGTCTCCGGGCACATTCGCGGGGTGACCAACACCTTGCCGCTGCACGTCGAGATCCTCTACAACGAATACAACCACGTGGCCGCGTTCGCCGTGGCGAGCCTGTTGCTGATCCTGGCGCTCTTCATCCTGCTGGCCAAGCAGTGGAGCGAAAACCGTATCAACCGCCTGCGCGCCAGCGCCGCGGAGGAATAATTCATGTCGATCGAAGTGCGTAACGTCAGCAAGAATTTCAATGCGTTCAAGGCGCTGGACAACATCAGCCTGGATATCCACAGCGGCGAACTGGTCGCGCTGCTCGGCCCCTCGGGCTGCGGCAAGACCACCCTGCTGCGGATTATCGCCGGCCTGGAAACCCCGGATAACGGCAATATCGTTTTCCACGGTGAAGACGTCTCCGGCCACGACGTGCGTGATCGCAACGTCGGCTTCGTGTTCCAGCACTACGCTTTGTTCCGCCACATGACAGTGTTCGATAACGTCGCGTTCGGTTTGCGCATGAAACCGAAAAACCAGCGTCCGAACGAAAGCCAGATCGCGGTCAAGGTGCATGAGTTGCTGAACATGGTGCAGCTGGACTGGCTGTCGGATCGTTATCCGGAGCAGTTGTCCGGTGGTCAGCGCCAGCGTATCGCTCTGGCACGCGCCTTGGCGGTCGAGCCGAAAGTACTGCTGCTCGACGAACCGTTTGGGGCCCTGGATGCCAAGGTGCGTAAAGAACTGCGCCGCTGGCTGGCGCGTCTGCACGAAGATATCAACCTGACCTCGGTGTTCGTGACCCACGATCAGGAAGAAGCGATGGAAGTGGCCGACCGTATCGTGGTGATGAACAAAGGCGTGATCGAGCAGATCGGCTCACCGGGCGACGTCTACGAAAACCCGGCCAGCGATTTCGTTTATCACTTCCTCGGCGACTCGAACCGCTTGCTGTTGAGCGACGACAACCACGTGCTGTTCCGCCCGCATGAGGTGTCGCTGTCCAAACATGAGCTGGAAGATCACCACGCTGCTGAGGTGCGTGACATTCGGCCGTTGGGCGCGACTACGCGAGTGACGTTGAAGGTTGAGGGGCAGACGGATCTGATCGAGGCCGAAGTGGTGAAAGACCACGACAGCCTGATCGGCTTGGCCAAGGGTGAAACCCTGTTCTTCAAGCCGAAGGTCTGGCAGAAAGTCGCCAGCCTTTAAGATCAAAAGCTTCGCGAGCAAGCTCGCTCACACAGGGAATTCGGTCAGACATGAAGTTTGTGTTCAGCACCAGTCCACTGTGGGAGCGAGCCTGCTCGCGAAAGCGGTCTAAACAGCCGCACGATTCGGATTGACCCGCACCACGCCCGCCCGCACCTCGATCTGCTCTTTCAACTCACGCCGCATCCCCAGCATGAACGCCACCTCGGCCACGACAAACAACGGCCCGACAATCAGCCCCGAGACATCATCGACAAACGCCGGTTTGCGCCCTTCATAGTGATGCCCGACAAACTGGATCACCCAGCCGACCACAAACATCGCCAGACCACTGCTCAGCCACACCAGGGTGCTCTGCTGCGCCAGCACATGCCCGGCCCAGACTGACAGCCCCATCAGCAGCGTCATCAGCACCCCGAACTTCACCTCCAGACGCAGATAAAACCACGCCGAGGCCAGCGCCACGACAACGGCTGGAGATATCCACAAGCCGCCCAGCGACCATTCTGGCCGCGACAACAAAACCGCCACCGCCACCACGATCAGCGGAATGCCGATAAAGTGGCTGGCGATGTTGCGCGGGTCACGGTGGTAGGCGGCGTATTGACTGAGATGGTCGACGAGGCTTTTCATTGTTGTTCCTCCGGTAGGGTTGATCGCATCATCCCTCGGGATCAGGGTTCGCTCTGTCAGGCAGGCGACAGTCCAGGAGTGTTTATGCAAATACGTTCACGGTTGATGAGCGGCCAGTGGTTCAGTCATCTGCCGGCGTCCTTTCAGGATAGTCTGTTGGCTACGGCCCGGGAGCGGCGGTTGACGGCAGGGCAGCGGCTGTTCCAGCGCGGTGATCCACCTTGCGGTTTATACGCGGTGCTCGATGGCGCCGTGCGTATAGGCGCGGTGAGCGAGCAGGGCAAAGAGGCGTTGTTGAGTCTGGTCGAGGCGCCGCACTGGTTCGGCGAAATCTGCCTGTTCGATGGCCAGCCGCGCACTCATGACGCCTATGCAGTCGGGCCGTGCACCTTGCTCAATATCCCTCAGGCGACGTTGCTCAAACTGCTCGACGAACACCCGGTGTACTGGCGGCACCTGGCGCTGCTGATGAGCCATAAACTGCGCCTGACCTTTATCAATCTCGAACAACTGAGCCTGCTGCCAGCCCCGGCACGCTTGGCCCATCGCTTGCTGATGATTGCCGAAGGCTACGGCGAGCTCGATGCGCCACGCCGCGTTCTGCAACTGCCGCAGGAGCAGTTGGCATCGATGCTGTCGCTGTCGCGGCAGACCACCAACCAGATCCTCAAGGATTTGCAGGGGCAGGGGATTATCGGACTTGGGTATGGAGAGATCGAAATCCTTGATGCCATGCGATTGCGCGCTCTCGCCACGATCTGACAATTCGCCCAAGCCCCTGTGGGAGCGAGCTTGCTCGCGAATGCGATTTAACATTCAACATGATTGCTGACTGACACACCGCCTTCGCGAGCAAGCTCGCTCCCACAGGGGGCAGTATTGATTCAGGAACCGCGATAGGTCGAGAAACCGTACGGGCTGAGCAGCAGCGGGATGTGGTAATGCTGATCGGTCTGCTTCACTTCGAAGATCACCGGAATCTCCGGGAAGAACGTGTCGTGCTTGACCTTCTTGAAGTACTCGCCGGTCTTGAACACCACGCGGTATTCACCCGCTTCAAAAGGCTGTTTGGCCGGGAACAATTCGGCAATTCGCCCCTGTTCATTGGTCGTGCCTTGAGCCAGTGGCTGCCAGTTCTGGCCGACGTGTTTCTCCAGCGTCACGTTGATACCTGGCGAAGGCAGGCCGTTTTCCAGATTGAGCACGTGCACGCTCAGGGGATTGCCGGCAGCCAGAGCCAGACTGGAAAAAGCGCTCAGGCCGAGCGCGGCGAAGGTCATGCGCAAAGTGCTCATGGATGAATCTCCTTATTGGGAACGGGTAGTGGCCAGACCGGTTTTCTCGGCAGCCTTGATCGCACAGTTTTCGTCTTGCTCGCCGCCGCCGGAACCGGCTACACCCATCGCGCCGACCAACTCATCAGCAGCGAACAAAGGGATGCCGCCGCCGAGCAACAGCAACTCGTCTAGGGTGTTGAGGTTGGCGGTTTCCGGGTTGCTGCGAGCGCGTTCGGCGAACAACCGGGTCGCGGTCTTGGTCGACAGCGCGGTGTAAGCCTTGCGCTGGCTGGCAACAGTGTTGTGCGTGCCTACGCCATCGCCGCGCAGGGTCACTAGAAGATTGCCGCCCCGATCGAGCACCGACACCGTGCCGGTGCAGTTGGCCATTGCCGTGTCGGCGAGCAGCCGTGCAGTTTTCAGGTCGAGATCAGCGTGACGCGGCAGCTCAGGACTGGCGACAGCGGCACAACTGAGGCCGATCATCAGGCTTGCAACGAAGTATTTGAAAGTCATGAACAGGCTCCAAAAGCGAAGGTGGTCACCTTAATCGCCGGTCTTCGTCAGAACCTCGTCAGTCTGATTACAAGTTTGTAATGGGCAACGCCACCGAAGGCGCCTAGCCTGTACGCCTGATCAATCGAGGTGTGCCATGCGTTTGCTGGTCGTAGAAGATGAAGCCAAAACCGCGAATTTCCTCGCCAAAGGCCTGGGCGAGTCGGGTTTTGCCGTAGACGTGGCGCTCAATGGCCTCGATGGGCGCTATTTTATCGAGCAGCAGGAGTACGACCTGATCATCCTCGACGTGATGCTGCCGGGCCTCAACGGTTGGCAATTGTTGCAACTGATCCGCCAGCGCGGCGCCACGCCGGTGCTGTTCCTGACCGCCAAGGACGCCATTGAAGATCGCGTGCGCGGCCTCGAGCTGGGCGCCGATGATTACCTGCTCAAGCCCTTCGCCTTCGCCGAACTGCTCGCGCGGGTGCGCACGTTGTTGCGGCGCGGGCCGATGCGCGAAGCCGAGTCGTACACCATCGCCGATCTGGAAATCGACGTCCTGCGCCGCCGCGTCAGCCGTGGTGGCCAGCGCATTGCCCTGACCAACAAGGAATTCGCCCTGCTGCAATTGCTCGCCAGTCGCCAGGGCGAAGTGCTGTCGCGCACGCTGATTGCCTCGCAGGTGTGGAACCTGAATTTTGATAGCGACACCAACATGGTCGAAGTGGCGGTGCGGCGTTTGCGCGCGAAAGTCGATGACCCGTACATGCCGAAACTGATCCACACCGTGCGCGGCGTCGGCTATCAACTGGAAGCTCCGGACGATGCGCTCTAGGTCGATCGCCTGGCGCCTGGCGCTGGCGTTCGCATTGGTTTGCGCCTTGGTGTTGAGTGCTATCGGTGTGTTTCTCTACCGTTCGCTGGCCTCGGAAATCGCCTACCGCGACGACCTCGCGTTGCTCGGTCGACTGGAGCAAGTGCGCGCGTTGCTCGCTGACAGCGACAGCCTCGATGCCTTGCAGGCGCGGCCACGGCTGTATCAGAACATGCTCGGTAACCTCGACAGCCTGTTGCTGGTGCGCCGCGCCGATGGCTCCAGTGTGATCGCTATCAACCCACGGCAACGCGAGTTGCCCGCGCTGAACGCGATCCCCCGCGAGCAAACGCCGCAGCGCCGTGATGTGTTGACGTGGCAAGCGCCGGACGGTGCCGAACTCGCGCTGTTGTCCGGCGAAGCGCAGGGGCCGAACGGCGAACCGCTGACCGTGATCGCCGGCAAAGTGCTTAGCGAGCGCGAACAGATGCTCGGCAGCTATCGCTTGCGCCTGTACTTATCGGTTGGACTGGGTGCTTTGCTGGCCTTTGCCTTGGGCTTGCTGTTGCTGCGCCGGGGTCTGCAACCGTTGCGGCAGTTGAGCGAAGCGGTACGCGGTATCGATCTGCGTAGCCTCGACCAACGCTTGCCCGCCACCGGCACGCCCGCAGAACTGCTTGAGCCGGTGCAGGCGCTCAACGGCATGCTGGCGCGGCTGGACGACAGCGTGCAGCGCCTCTCGCAGTTTTCCGCCGATCTCGCCCACGAGATACGTACGCCGCTGCACACCTTGTTGGCGAGCAACGGGCAGGCGCTGAATCATCCGCGCAGCACCGAGGAGTATCAGGAAGTTCTCGCCTCGAACATGGAAGAGTTCGAACGGCTCAAGCGCATGGCGGAAAACCTGATGTTCCTTGCCCGCGCCGAGCAGGCCGAGCGCGCGCTCAATCTGCAAACCCTGGATTTGCACAGCGTTGGCAGTGAACTGTGTGATTACTTTGAAGCCTTGGCCGATGACCGCGACCTGCGGCTGGACAATCAACTGCATGGCGAATTGCTCGCCGATCAGCAGTTGCTGCAACGGGCGCTGGGCAACTTGCTGGCGAATGCCGTGCGCCACGCTGACTCCGGAACCGTGATCAGCCTGCGCCGCCGTGACGAGTCGGGCTGGTGCTGGTTACAAGTGCACAACCATGGCCCGGCCATTGCGGCGGAGCATCTGGGCAAACTGTTCGACCGCTTCTACCGCGTCGATCCTTCGCGCGCGGAGCCGGGGGATTCGGGTGGGCTGGGGTTGGCGATCGTGCAGTCGATCATGCAGTTGCATGGTGGGCAGGTGCGGGTGAACAGTGATGTTGGCGGCACCATTTTTGAGCTGGGCTTTGCGTTGAATTAAAGGGCGCTATCGCGAGCAGGCTCACTCCTACAATTGGAATGCGTTCCCCCTGTAGGAGTGAGCCTGCTCGCGATGGCGCCAGATCAGACAAACTGATTCTGGATCAGCGCAACCCATCACGAAACTGCCCCGGCGTCAGCCCCGTCCAGCGTTTGAACGCGCGGCTGAAACTGCTGGTGTCGGCGAACCCGAGCAAATAACTCACCTCACTCAACGAGCACTGCGGATCGCGCAGGTGCAGCAGCGCCAGATTCTCGCGGCTCTCGTTGAGCAACGTATCAAAGCGACAACCTTCATCCGCCAGATGCCTTTGCAGACTGCGCAAACTCAGGTGCAACGCCTGAGCAATGCGTTCTGCACTTGGCTCACCTTCCGGCAATTGTTCTTCAATCGCATCGCGCACCTTGCGCTCCCAAGTCAGCGGTTGAAGCTGGGCCATCGTGCGTTTGAGCACCGCTTCATTGTGTTCAGCGAGTTCCGGATTGGCGTCGTCGAGGTGGCTGTCGAAGTCGGCGAGGGCGAATTCCAGACGATCCTCGACACAACCGAAATGCACCGGAGCGCGGAAGACTTTGTGCCACTGGTGCGCATCGCTCGGCTCCGGGCGGCGCAGATAAACCGCCAGCGGTGCGTAATCACGGCCGAGACGATTGCGGCAGGTGCGCACGTAGATCGCGGTGAACGCGTCGATGGCTTCGAAGGCTGGTGCGGGATTGCCTGACGGAATTTTCAGACGAAATTGATAGCGGTCGTCGCCACGACTCAGCTCCAGTTCCAGCGCATCGCTGACCACCGGGTGATAGCGCACGATGCGCTCGAACACCTCGCGCAAACTGCCGCTGGCGACCAGCGCATAACCGAGGGCATGGAACGTGGTCGGGCTGACGAAGCGCGACACGCGCAGACCAATCGCCGGGTCGCCACTGACCTGCACGGCAATTTCCCACAGACGCGTGGTGCCGGACAGTGGATAGCGCGCGTTGGGATCATCCATCAAGCTCGGATCGAGCCCGGCCTGTTGACACAGGGCAATGCTGTCCAGTCCCAGCGCATCGAGTTGCTTGCGCAAGGCACGGGTCCAGCTGGCGAGGGAGGTAGGTTCCTTCATGCTGATTGGCGCTTCCGGTCAACAGGTTGGCGTTCTCGGCTACCGCAATTGAAGCGTTGGCGAGGCACGATGCGAACATCATAAACCCGAGGATGGAAGCATGGACGGTACTTCTGCAAGTCCCCAGCGACACAATGCGGCCCAGCGATCAGCGCATATTCGTGAAGTGGTGCTGGCCAAAGGCGTCGAATTGCGCGAGCGCTACCCGATTCTCCAGCATCAGGATGCGCTGGGCGCGGGGATTCTGGCCTTTGCCCTGATCGGGATGATCGGCTCGGCGACGCTGTACATCACCGGCCATATGGCGTGGTGGGTTTGTCTGGTGCTCAACGCGTTTTTTGCTTCGTTGACCCATGAGCTTGAGCACGACCTGATCCACAGCATGTATTTCCGCAAGCAGCGCGTGCCGCACAACCTGATGATGGGCCTGGTGTGGCTGGCGCGGCCGAGCACGATCAACCCGTGGATCCGTCGGCATCTGCACCTCAATCACCATAAGGTCTCCGGCACTGAAACCGATATGGAAGAGCGCGCGATCACCAACGGCGAGCCGTGGGGTTTTGCACGTTTGCTGATGGTTGGCGACAACGTCATGTCGGCGTTCATCCGCATGCTGCGAGCCAAGACCTGGGCGCACAAGTTCAGCATCATCAAGCGCACGCTGAAGGTCTACGCGCCGTTGGCGCTGGTGCATTGGGGTGCGTGGTATGTGTTTCTCGGCTTTCATGCGGCCAATGGCATTGCTTACCTGCTGGGCGCGCCGATCGACTGGTCAGCAACCACGTTGTCGGTGATGCAGGTGATCGATATCGCCGCCGTGGTGATCATCGGCCCGAACGTGTTGCGAACCTTTTGCCTGCACTTCATCAGCTCGAACATGCATTACTACGGCGATGTCGAGCTGGGCAATGTGCTGCAGCAATGCCAGGTGCTGAACCCTTGGTGGTTGTGGCCGTTGCAGGCGTTTTGCTTCAACTTTGGCAGCAGCCACGGGATTCATCATTTTGTCGTGAAGGAGCCGTTTTATATTCGCCAAATGACGGTGCCGGTGGCGCATAAGGTGATGCGTGAGATGGGGGTTCGGTTTAATGATTTTGGGACGTTTGGGCGGGCGAACCGGTTTGTTCGTCGGGATGAAGTTGCGGTGTCTGGTGAGGCGGTGGAGGCCTGACAAGCGGCCCTCACCCTAACCCTCTCCCGGAGGGAGAGGGGACCGACCCGGGGATATTGAGGAGTTACACCGAAGTGAAAGAGCTTTGTCGAATCCATAATCGACCCGATTTTTCAGGTCGATGTTTGACGAAAGACACCTCGGTCGGCCCCCTCTCCCTCCGGGAGAGGGCTGGGGTGAGGGTGTTTTTGATCTTGCCCTCAGTCCGGCTGAAACGGCGACTCACTGAGAATCACCCCAGTCTCCTCGACATACTGCTGCCAATGCCCGATCAACGCGCTGAGCTTCTCCGGCCGGCTCACCGCCAGATCATGAATCTCCCCCGGATCACTGCTCAAATCATACAGCTGCCAGGTCGCCGGCCCGACCGGCCCGGGGATCCACACCGCTTTCCACGACCCCTGGCGAATCGCCCGACGCCCGAACAATTCCCACCCCGTCACCGTGTGCTCGTCATGCACCTGCGCAGTCTCACCCGACAAGAACCCCAGCCACGATTTGCCACGTAACGGTGCGACCGGTTTTCCGTGCCACAACTTGCCCGGATGCCGCACACCCGCCAGATCGAGAATCGTCGGTGTGACGTCCATCACCGTGCCGAAACCATGGCTGATCTGCCCTTTGATCGCCAATTGCGGATAGTGCAACAGCGCCGGCACCCGGATCCCGCCCTCGGTGGTAAACGCCTTGAACAACCGTGATGGTGCGGTCGCCACCTGTGCCCAGTTCGGCCCGTACCAGACGTAGGAGTTGGCCCGGCCAATGTTGTCGAGGCTGTTGTCGTAATGCTGGCTGAGGTACGTCACCAGTTCCGGGCCGAATTTCGGAAATGCTTCAAGCAGCGCGCCTTCGGCACCGTTGTCGGACATGAACAGGATGAACGTGTTGTCGAGCTGCCCCTGCTGGCGCAGATAATCGACAACCCGACCGATGTTCCAGTCCATGCGCTCGACCATCGCCGCGTAAACCTCCATGGCCCGCGCGGAAATCTGCTTTTGCTCCTCGCTCAACGCGTCCCACTGCTGGGTCAACTGAATCAGTGGATGCGGCTCGACGTCTGGTTCGATCAGGCCGAGGGCTTTGAGTTTTTCCAGGCGTTCCAGACGCAGCACTTCGGGGCCAGCGTCATAGCGGCCACGGTATTTCTCGACGATCTCGGCCGGCGCCTGCAACGGCCAGTGCGGTGCGGAGAATGGCAGGTAAGCGAAGAACGGCCGGGTCTGGTCACGTTCCTTGAGGTACTGCAGTAACTTGTCGCCGAAGGCATCGGAGGAATAGAAATCCTTCGGTAACTCATCGAGAAACGTATCGTCTTCAATGTACAGCGCCGGCGTGGATTTCAGCAGGCCTGGCGTTTGCTCATCGTAGGTCGGTTCGAAACCGTAATGGTTCGCCGCGCCGGGCAGCAGCGAAAACGAGCGCTCGAAACCTCGTGCATGGGGCGCCAGTTCAGCCTTCAAACCCAGGTGCCATTTGCCACTCATCAAGGTTTGATAACCGGCCTCGCGTAACAGCTCGGGCAGTGCGACGACGCGGTCATTGAGATAACCCTCGTAACCCGGTTTACCGATCAGTTCCGGCGTCAGCGTTTCGGCCATGGTGCCGATCCCGGCGATGTGGTGGTCGGTGCCTGTCAGCAGCATCGAGCGGGTCGGCGAGCAGGTCGGTGCGGTATGAAAATCGGTCAGGCGCAGGCCATTGTTGGCCAGGGCATCAAGGTGCGGCGTGGCGATTTCGCCGCCGAAGGCACCGATGTCGGAAAAGCCGAGATCGTCGGCCAGAATCACCAGAAAATTGGGACGTTGCGGCATCGCAAAACTCCTGTTCAGCAGGCAATGAACGTCAGCGGCAGATCGCGGATCTGCACCGGCACGCTCGGTTGGTAATGGTCGTCACTGGTCAGCTCGTGCAGCAGCTCTTCACGCAACTGATGGAAGTCGAAACTGCTGCGCTGGCGCGGATGGGGCAGGGCGATGTCGACCACCTGCTTGATGCGGCCCGGGCGCGGCTCCATCACCACCACGCGGTCGGCGAGGAAGATCGCTTCTTCGACGTCATGGGTGACGAGGATGGTGGTGATTTTTGCGCGCTCGCGGATCGCCAGCAGCTCGTCCTGCATCTGCTGGCGGGTGAGTGCATCAAGGGCACCGAAGGGTTCATCAAGCAACAGAATGCGTGGGCTGGCGACCAGACCGCGAGCGATCGCCACACGCTGGGCCATGCCGCCGGACAGCTGATGCGGGTAGGCACGGGTGAAATCGCGCAGGCCGACCAGGTCAATGAAATCGTTGATTCGCTTTTGTTTCTGCGCAGCAGTCAGCGGTTCGTTGACCAAGCCCAGACCGATGTTGTCGGCAACGGTCAGCCACGGGAACAAACGGTGTTCCTGAAAGACAATGCCACGCTCGCCACCGATGCCGCTGACGGCTTTGCCATCCACGGTAATCTGCCCGCGAAACTGCGTATCAAGGCCCACCAATAACCGCAGCAATGTCGATTTGCCGCAGCCGCTAGAGCCGACAATGGCGACGAACTCGCCCTCGGCGATGTCCAGGTTGAATTCGCGAATCGCCTCCAGTTCGAAACCGTCGACGTCGAAGGATTTGCCTACGTGATTGAAGCTGACAATCGGTGCGTTCATGCGTGTCTCCAGCGGGTCGCGCGAATTTCCAGGCGTTGGCCAATGAGGTTGAGCAGGGCGCCGGTGATTCCGACGAAAAGCATGCCGGCCATGATCAGGTCCATGCGCAGCAGTTGTTGCGCGCCGATCATCTGGCTGCCGATGCCGCCGTTCGACGGCATGAAGTATTCGGCGCCGATGGTGCCGAGCCAGGCGTAGATCAGGCTCAGTCTGAGCCCGGCGAAAATCCCCGGCGCGGCGCCCGGCAGTACCAGTCGACGCAGACGCTGGCCGAGGCTCAGGCGCAGCACTTGTGCGGCTTCGTTGAGTTGCGGTGAGAGATTGGCGACGCTGCGTTGCGTGGCGATAAACAGCGGGAAGAAAGCGGCAAGGGCGACGAACACCCACTTGGCCAATTCGCCGAGACCGAACCATGCGGTGAGCAGCGGCACCCAGGCGAAAATGGCGATCTGGCGGATGGCCGCGAGGGTCGGGCCGAGCAGGCGTTCGCTGATGTTCGACAGGCCCAGCAGCAGGCCCAAGGCAAATCCGAGTCCGCCGCCGAGCAACAGGCCACCGAGTGTGCGACCAAGACTGAGGGCCATGCCGCTGATCAACGTGCCGTCGAGCACGCCAGCCCATGCCGTGCTCAAAACGGCCAACGGGCTGACCAGAACATTGGCGTCGACCCACTGTTGGTCACTCGCCAATTGCCACAATGCCAACAAGCCCAGCGGTAGCAGCCACGGTTGCAGCCGCTGCCAGCCGTCATAACGCGGGCCGCGACGAATTTCGGCGGTGGCCGGATGCGGCCAGTGCACCAGTTTCTTGTCCAGCAGACCGATGCCGCGATCCATCGCCACGCCGATCAAACCGATGACGACGATGCAGACGAAAACGATGTCGAGCATGAACAGTTGCCGCGCCCAGACCATCAGGTAACCGATGCCTTCGCTCGAGGCGAGTAGTTCGACGGCCAGCAACGACGTCCATCCGGCGGCCAGCGCCAGACGCACGCCAGCCATGAACGCGGGGAGGGCGGCGGGCAATACCAAGCGCCGAATCAGCAGGCGCGGCGGCAGGCGCAGAACAGCGGCGGCTTCACGCAGTTTCGGCTGGGCATCTCTTACGCCGACCAAGGTGTGCAGGGTCACCGGCACCACGATGGCCTTGATCAGCACCACCAGTTTCAGCACTTCGCCGATGCCGAAAAACACCATGAACAATGGAATCCACGCCAGCGTCGGTATTTGCGACAGGCCGGCGAAGGTCGGGAAGATCAAACGTTCAAGACGCCGGCTGAAGCCCAGTGCTGCGCCGAGCAATGCACCGGCCGAAACCCCGGCAAGCAGGCCCCAGAACAAACGCTGCAGGCTGATCCATAAATGGCTCCATAACTCGCCTTGAGACAGCTCGACAGCGCTGTTCCACACCAGCGACGGCGCCGGCAAGATCTGCTCGCTCATCCATTCATTGCGTGCGGCCAGCCACCATAGGGCGAACAGGCTGAGGGGCAGCAGCCACGACAACAGGCGCTGGTTCAGGCTGGGCCAGGTACGGCGGCTTTTCAGCGGCGGCGCGGAGAGTGGAAGACTGAGCAAGGATTGGCGGGCCATGGGTGACCTCCGTTGTCGGGTTGGCTCAAGATCTTTAGCGGTATTAGCTAAAAACAAAAAGTTATAAAAACATCGATATAGATTCTTTTAAGGGATAAGCGAGGCCATTTAAGGCTTCCAACCCAAACGCATCCAATGCATTCGAAGAATATTTTCGATGCTGTTAATGCATACGTCGCTACGAGCCCCGGCGCTGCTCGCTTAGCGTTAAAAGCTATAAAAATGTGCATTTATAGTATTTAAGCGTAGGTAGTCATTCGGCCTACTTTCGGCTCCTCAACGCCCGTCGTGATCAAGGAGCAGCACTCATGAACCTCCCCTTCAAACGTGTTTTCAGCCTGTTTGCCGTTCCTGCTCTGGTGGGCTTGCTGGCGTTTACCGCGCATGCCGACGAACTCAAGGAAATCAGAATCGCCGTGCCCGACCTGAGCGCGGGGACTCAACACAGCGGCGGCGGTGTGGTCGACGTGCTGCGCGATCAGCAGATCTTCGAAAAGGCCTTTGCCGATCAGGGCATCAAGATTCAGTGGAGTTTCTTCAAGGGTGCGGGACCGGTGATCAATGAAGCGTTCGCCAACGGTCAGGTTGATCTGGCGTATCTCGGCGATCTGGCGGCAATCATCGGCAAGTCCAATGGCCTGGATACTCGCTTGCTCAGCGCCAGTGCGCGTGGGGTGAAGCAGTATCTGGGGGTGGTACCGGGTTCGGGGATCAAGACGTTGCAGGATCTCAAGGGCAAGCGCGTGGCGATCTTCCGTGGCACCGCGACGCAGTTGTCGTTTGATGCGGCGCTGGCAAGTCAGGGCCTGAGCGAGAAGGATCTGAAAGTGATCAATCTGGATTTCAATGCAGCGGTCGCTGCGTTGGCAGCCAAGCAGATCGATGCGTCATGGGGCAGCTCCGGGTTGAGCGCATTGCAGGCCAAGGGGCTGGCCGAGTTGCCGCTGAACACCAAAGATCTCGGTGGCGCAGGCAGCGTGCAGTCGGTATTGGTCGGCACGGGCAAGTTTGTCGACGCGCACCCGGAGGCGGTGGCCAAGCTGCTCAAGGCGCAACAACAGGCCGTGGAGTGGTTGACGCAGGACGGCAACAAGGCCGCATACGTGCAACTGGTCTCGGGTTTGGCCAGCTATCCGCCGGTGATCCTGACCCAGGATCTGCAGGATCAGAAGTTGAGCGAAGTGTTCCCGTCGACGCTGGATCCGGTGTTCCTTGGCAGCTTGCAGGACAAAGTTGATCTGGCGGCGCAGCAGAAGCTGATTCGCAAGCCGTTCAAGGTGAATGATTGGGTGGCGCCTGAGTTGGCAGCGGCCAAGCTCTGAATCTTTAGCGCCTGCTCTGGCCTCTTCGCGAGCAGGGTTCTTCGGTGAACACAGATTCTGCATTCACCACCGAACCACTGTGGGAGCGAGCCTGCTCGCGAAAGGGCCCTAAACGGCGACGCTGATCTCCTGTCGATCCACCGCCACCAACGTCTCGATCATCGCCCGTGCCGCCGGCGACAGGCGAAACCCGGTACGACTGACAATCCCGCAACGCGCATTCATGCTCTCCAGGTTCTGCGGCAAATTACGCCAGTGCAGCAACACCAGCGAACCCTTGGCAATGTCCTCGACAAACGCCTCTTCGGTGCCCACGCCGATCGCATTCGATTGCAATACCACTTTGACCAGCGCCGGAAAGTGCTCGGTCTCGATGGTTGGGGAGAAATCGATGCGCCCACTGAGGTTCGCCAGCAATTTGCGAATGCCCGGCGGGATCAGCGTGGTCGCCAGCGGATAGTCGAACATGTCGTTGGTCGACAGGCTTTCCTTGGCCAGTAACGGATGCCCCGGCCGGCAGAAAAACACCCCGCGTTTGGGCGTCAGTGCCTGGGTCTGGAAGTTTGGATCGGACTCGAAATGGCGGATGTCGGCGATAAAGAATTCGATCTCTTCACGGCTCAACGCGCGGCTGAGTTTTTCCCAGTTATCCACCTGAAAACAGGTGCGCACTTTCGGGTGCGCGTTGATGAATTGCGCCACGGCGTCCGGCACCAGTTTCACTGCTGGCGCCGGGCCGCAACCGAAGTGCACTTCGCCGGCATCGAGCTTGGTCATCTGCGTCACTTCGGCACTGAGCAGCGCGGCACCCTGCACCAGGCTCAGGGCGTGTTGCAGCACCACTTGGCCTTCGGGCGTGGGGCGCAGATCCTTGTTGCCGCGATCCACCAGCACGCAGCCGAACTCCTGCTCGAGCCCTTGAATACTGCGGCTGAACGCCGGTTGAGTGATGCCCATCGCGTCCGCCGCGCGGACAAAACTGCGGTGTTCGTTGAGGGCGATGAAGTAACGCAACTGGCGAAGATCCATATGCTTTTCCGGCATCCTAAAAATAGCTCGAAGGCATTTGCGACGAGGGTTGCTAGAGGTTTTAAATGCAAGCTCTTATTCCGTCAACGAAGCATGTGAATATCTATTAGATGTAAATGGAATATAGATAGAGCGTTGTTTCGCTGCCGTCCAACCGTAAGCAGTCGATGAGGGTCTACCCATGAGCAATGCCGCACTCGCAGTAAAACCCGCTGTCCACGCGCTGGAGATTCATCCGGTCGCCGGTCGTATCGGCGCCGAGATCCGTGGCGTGCATTTGTCCGGTGAGCTGGACGCCTCCACCGTCGAAGCCATTCAACAGGCGCTGGTTCAGTACAAAGTCGTGTTCTTCCGCGAACAGACTCAACTCGACGATCAGCGTCAGGAAGCTTTTGCCCATCTGCTCGGCGAGCCCGTGGCGCACCCGACCGTGCCGTCGCGTGAAGGCACCCGCTACCTGCTCGAACTGGACGGCGCTGAAGGCCAGCGCGCCAACTCCTGGCACACCGACGTGACCTTCGTCGACGCCTACCCGAAAGCCTCGATCCTGCGCTCGGTCGTCGCGCCGGCATTCGGCGGCGACACCCTGTGGGCCAACACCGCGACGGCGTACAACGGCTTGCCGACCGAGCTGCGTGAACTGGCCGACAAACTGGTCGCCGTGCACAGCAACGAATACGACTACGCCAGTGCCAAGCCGGACGTCTCGGCGGAGAAGCTTGAGCGTTATCGCAAGGTCTTCACGTCGACCGTTTACGAGACTGAGCATCCGGTGGTGCGCGTGCACCCGATCAGCGGCGAGAAGAGCTTGCTGCTGGGGCATTTCGTCAAACGCATCAAGGGTTACTCGCAAGCGGATTCAGCGCATCTGTTCGGGCTGTTGCAGAGTCATGTGATCCGTCAGGAAAATACCGTGCGCTGGCGCTGGAAGGCCGGTGATGTGGCGATCTGGGATAACCGTTCGACGCAGCATTATGCGATTGATGATTACGGTACGCAGGATCGGGTGGTGCGTCGGGTGACGTTGAAGGGTGAAGTGCCGGTTGGGGCTTCAGGGCAGCGCAGTCAGACAATTAAGGGGCGTGATTGAAGATCAAAAGCCCCTCATCGGAACGCCGCCCGCCCAGCCCTCTCCCCGAGGGAGAGGGAGCTGACCGAGTTGTCTTTCGGGATGCATCGACCTGAACCACCTTATTGATTATGGATTCGGTGAAGCTGGATCAGGTCGGTGTATCTCTGCAATATCCCCCATTCAGTCCCCTCTCCCTCCGGGAGAGGGTTAGGGTGAGGGGCTCTTCCCGCTACCAAACACCAATCTGAACAACCTTCTCGGCTTGCGGCTCACCATAACGAAACCGCTGCCCACGCCCATCTATCTCCTGATGACTGATGGTCGTACGCCGCTTCAACCCCCGCACCCACTCAAACAAATACCCCGCATGCTCCTCGCGCACCGCCGCGAATTCCGGGGCATCACCCAAATCCCGCAACTCCTGCGGATCATTCAGCAGGTCAAACAACTGCGGTCGAAAGCCGTCGTAAGCCAGGTACTTCCAGCGCTCGCTACGCACCATGGTCATCCGGCAGCGATCGATCGGCTGGCCCAGACGCTCACGCGCCGGCGCCTGGAAGGCGTAGTCGTATTCGCTGATTGCATAGTGGCGCCAATCCGGATTTTCGCCGTGCAGAAGCGGGATCAACGAACGCCCTTCAAGCCGATGCTCTGCCCCCGGCAATCCCAGTGCTTCAAGAAAGGTCGGCAACGCATCGATGGTTTCCGCGAGTCGATCATCCACCGTTCCGCGCGTGACATCCGCCGCCGCTCGAGGATCACGCACGATCAACGGCACGCCCACCGCCTGCTCCAGCAAAAACTCCTTCTCACCGAGCCAGTGATCGCCCAAAAAGTCGCCGTGATCGCTGGTGAACACGATCAGCGTGTCATCCCAGCGGCCATTGCTCTGCAGAAAATCGAACAGCCGCCCGAGTTGATCATCCACCTGCTTGATCAGACCCATGTACGTAGGGATTACAGTCAATCGTACTGAGTCACGGGAGAAGTTGAGGCTTTCCTCATGCTGGCGAAAGGCAGTGTATACGGGGTGTTTGCTGGCTTCGGAGGGTGTCGCGCGGATCGCTTCGAGAATCGATTTCGTACTGTACAAGGCGTGGTACGGCGCTGGTACGATGTAGGGCCAGTGCGGTTTGATATAGGAAAGGTGTAAACACCACGATTTCTCGCCTTGCTCGGTGATGAAGTCGATGGCTCGATTTGTAGTGTAGACAGTCTCTGAGTGTTGCTCGGGAATTCGTGCTGGCAAATTCGCATGACGCATTTGCCAGCCGCTGAGGATTTCACCGTGCTCGCCTTCGGCGGCGTTGGCCCAGTCGTGCCAGGGGTTTTTGCCGTCGAACCCCTGCTCGCGCAGATAATGGGTGTAGGGCGCGGATTCGCGTTTGTCGTCGAACAGCGGGTCGTCGGGGTAGATGCCGTCGTGGCGCATGTAGGGTTCGAAGCCGACTTCGTTGAGGATTTCGGCCTGTTCGCTTTCGGGATTGATCGCCAGGCGTTGCAAGGCATCGACATTCGCCGTGGCGTGGGTCTTGCCGACCAGCGCAGTACGAATGCCGTGGGGGCGCAGGTAATCGCCGATGGTCAGTTCTTCCAGCGGCAACGGCACGGCGTTCCACGCCACTTGATGGCTGCTGACATAGCGTCCGGTGTAGGCCGACATCCGCGACGGGCCACAAATCGTGCCTTGGGTGTAGGCGTGGCTGAAACGCACGCCGGCTGCAGCCAGGCGATCGATATTCGGCGTGTGCAGATGCGGATGGCCGTAGCAGGACAGGTAATCGCGGCGCAGTTGATCGCACATGATGTACAGCACGTTGCGCACGGGGTTTGGCGAGTTGGACATGGTTTCACCGGTCAGAGAGACAGGTGGGGTTTTTCGCTTTCAGTGGGGGTGTTCGGCAAGTGCATTTGGGGAATGGGTTTTATGCAGGAAATGCATCGGTGCCTGTGCCGGCCTCTTCGCGAGCAGGCTCGCTCCCACAGGGTTGGTGGCGATCACACATTCTGTATTCACCACAATCCATTGTGGGAGCGAGCTTGCTCGCGAAGAGGCCCGATCAAACGGCGAGATTCTGTAGTGAGCAAACCTCTTCATCCTGCTGATCAATCGCCTTGATCTGCTCAATCATCGCCTCCGCCAACGGCGACAACCGATACCCTGCGCGGCTGACAATCCCGTAGCGGGTGTACAGCTCCTCAAGATCATCCGCCAGTCCTTCGATGCGCAAGCACACCAACTCGCCCTTGGCCTGATGCAGCGCGTCGGAATACGCCCCGACAATCCCGATCGCATCCGAACGCAGCACCACGCTGAGCAGGCTCGAGCTGTTTTCACACTCCACATTGGGTGTGAAATCCGGCCGCCCACTGAGGTCGACTATGACTTTGCGCAGGTTCGGCGGACGAATACTTACCGCCAAGGGATAGCTCATCAATTGCTCGGCGGTGACCCGCTCAAACCCGGCCAAAGGGTGGCCGGCACGGCAGCAGAAATGCCATTTGCGCGGTCGCAACCGGTAGGTCAGGTAATCCGGATCTGCCTCGAAGTGCCGAGTGTCCGCGACGAAAAATTCAAACTCTTCGCTGAGTAACCGCTTGCTCAGACTCTGCCAGTCATCGACCTGAAACTGCACCCGCGCTTTCGGATAGCGGCCGATGAAGCTGCCAATCGCCCGAGGGATCAAACCCGCCGCCGGCGCCGGCCCACAACCGAAGCGTAATTCCCCCGCTTCCAGCCCATTGAACTGACTGATCTCGTTGGCCATCTGCTGCGCGCCACTGACCAGTCGCCGCGCGTGCTCAAGCAGGACCTGGCCCTGTTTGGTCGGCGGTAATTCCTTGCGCCCGCGATCGACCAACTGGCAGCCGACGCTGTGCTCGAGCGCCTGAATGCTGCGGCTGAACGCCGACTGCGACAGGTTCACCGCCTGCGCGCCGGCGACGAAGCTGCGTTGTTCAGCTAGGGCGATGAAGTGACGAAGTTGGCGCAAGTCGATATGCATTTTTCACATAAAAAATATCCGGGAAATGCATTGGATATGCATTAGGTCGACTCCTTATAAAGGCAATCTCTTATGCAGTAAATATTTGTAAATCCATAAATAAATAACTTAAAAGAATATACAGCGCTGATGATGTCTGTGTATTTTTTGACCAGGAGCCGCGCCATGAGTCCGTTGAACCTTGCGTCACCCCTAACGCCACGACGGCTCAAACGCCTGCCTCTGGCCCTGTTGCTGGCAGGGAGCGCGAGCTGGACTCACGGTTACGCCGCCGACTCCGAAACCCCGGCGCCGGTGCCGGCCGGCAAGCCTGCCGCTAACAGTTCACAGCTGGAAACCGTGACCGTCACCACCCGCCGCCGCGAAGAAAGTTCGCAGGACGTACCGACGCCAATGAGCGTGGTCAGCGGGCAGAATCTGGAGACGCAACGGGTTTACCGGATTCAGGATTTGCAGCAACTGGTGCCCAGCGTCAACGTCGCCTACATGCACGCGCGGCAGTCCAGCGTATCGATCCGCGGTCTCGGTAATAACCCGGCCAGCGATGGCCTGGAAGGCAGCGTTGGCCTGTACATCGACAACGTCTATCTGGGCCGCCCGGGGATGGCGGTGTTTGACCTGATGGATATCGAACAGCTCGAAGTCTTGCGTGGGCCGCAGGGGACGTTGTTCGGCAAAAACACCACTGCCGGGGTGATCAACATCAGCACCCGCGCGCCAACCTTCACCCCTGAGCGCAGCATCGAAACCTCGGTGGGTGAGGACGGTTACTTCCAGACCAAGGGCACCATTTCCGGCCCGCTCAACGATCAACTGGCCGGGCGTTTTTCGGCTTATCGAACCCGTAGCGACGGTGACATCAAAAACGAATACGACGGCCATGATCTCAACGGCGGCTCGCGCGAGGGCTTCCGCGCGCAGCTGCTGTTCAAGCCCAATGAAGATTTCAACCTGCGCTGGATTGGCGACTACAACGAAGAGGATTCCAGCGCCGGCACCCGCGTGTTGTACAACACCGGGCCGACCATCAATGGCGTCAATCTTTACCAGTCGCGCGCCAATGCCGCCGGCGCAACGCTGGTCAACGGCTCGCACCGCAAGGTCAATCTGGACAACGATCAGCATGTCACCGTGCATCAGGGCGGCACCTCGGTGGAGGCTAACTGGACGCTTCCGAGCGACTTCACGCTGACCTCGATCAGCTCCTATCGCTTCTGGAATTTCACCCCGCGCAACGACGACGGCCTCAACGTGCCGGCGAGCTACAACGCCGGGGTGTCGGTGGAAGACAAACAGTACTCGCAGGAATTTCGCCTGGCCTCGCCCAAGGGCGAGTTCTTCGATTACGTCGTAGGCGCGTACTACTTCGGCTCGGATCTGGACAATAAATCCTTCGCTTATTACGGCCCGCAAGCGGATATCTGGAATGGTACGGCGCCCGGTGCGCTGGCCAACGTCACCAGTGTCGGCAACGGTCATATCAAGACCGACAGTTTTGCATTGTTCGCCCAAGGCACCTGGCACCTCACCGAGCGACTGGACTTCACCGCCGGGGTGCGTGGCACGTATGAAGAGAAATCAGCCTGGGTCACTCGCGATGCGCCGCTCGGTGGCGCCGCCGTTACGGGCGCTGCGGCCACGGCGCGGCGCGGTCGTGCCGGCGCTTACGATTCCGGCGATCTGAATCAGTACAGCTCGAGTCCTTCCGGGCTGCTCAACCTCAGCTATCGCATCACTGATGATGTGCTCGGTTACGCCACGTTATCCCACGGCGAGAAGTCCGGCGGGGTCAACCTCGCCGTCGGTTCCGCACCGGTAGCGGGTGCCGATTCGCTGCTGATCGGCACCGAGCGCGCGAACAACGCCGAACTCGGCTTCAAGAGCACGCTGTGGGATCACCGTCTGCAACTCAACGCCAACGTCTTCTGGACTCAGGTCAACGCTTACCAGACCAACGCCTACGACGCGGAAAACCGTGTGCAGTACCTGACCAACGCCGGTTCCGTACGTTCACGCGGGGTCGAGTTCGAAAGCACGGTGATCCCGCTGCGCGGCCTGACCCTGAACATCAACGGCTCCTACAACGACGTCAGTTACCTCTCGTACAAAGATGCCCCGTGCCCGCCGGAAGTCAGTCAGGCGCCGGGGGCTCCAGCGTCCTGCGACCTCAGCGGCCATCAAGTGGTCGGCGCCTCGAAATGGATCGGCAACGCCAACGGTGAATACAAATGGAATCTGGATAACGGTTTCGAACCTTACGTCACTGCCAGCTACGCGTTTCGCTCGAAAGCCGTCGGTACCGTCGAGGATTCCGACTTCGGACAGATCCCAAGTTACGCCGTGGTCAACTTCTCCACCGGCCTGCGCGGCGATTTCAATCAGGGCCAGTGGGACGTGTCGCTGTGGCTGAAAAACGCTTTCGACAAAACCTACTACACGACCCTGTGGACGGGCGGCAACGGCGGCTATGAAGGCTTGCTCGGCACACCTCGCACCCTCGGCGTCACCGGTCGCTACGACTTCTGATTCGTCACTCAAGGAACTGCATCATGTTGCGTATCAAAACCGCTTTGCCGGTGTTGCTGTCCGGCGCAGTGCTCAGTGCCGGCGCCTTCGCCGCACCGAGTGTTTACCCGACCGGCGTGACCCGTTATGACCCGAACCAGGCTTTCAATCAGTACGTGATTTTCAGCGGCGCCGACAAGCAGACGCACCTGATCGACATGAACGGCAACGAGGTGAAAACCTGGCCACAGGCAGGTTTCCCGTCAGCGATCATCGACCCGAAACTGGTCGGCGGCGAGCGCGGCCATGTGCTGTTGCAACTGAGTGAAAAGGATCCCGGTAAACTCGGTTCGGCCGGCAACGGGTTGGGCAATCAGAGCGTCGGCGAGCTGGACTGGAACGGCAAAGTCGTCTGGCAGTGGGGCGACAAGGCGCCCGGTGGCGCAGCGCAACAACACCATGATCAGCGCCGTTTGAGCAACGGCAACACCGTGGTGCTGGCGAACAAGGTGCACAAGGTCAAAGGCTTTAAAGTGCCCGAGGCGATTGACGATGCGATCTATGAAGTCAGCCCCGACGGCGCGGTGAAATGGCAGTGGCTGGCCTCGGAGCATCTGAATGAATTCGGCTTCACCGCCGAGCAGTTGAAGCTGGTGCGCGCCAGTGAAAATCCGGACTACCTGCACATCAACAACCTCAGTCTGGTGGGGCCGAACAAGTGGTTCGATGCCGGTGACAAGCGCTTCAATCCGGACAACCTGCTGATCGATTCACGCAACGCCAACTTCATCGCGATCATCGACAAGAACAGCGGCAAAGTGGTCTGGCGTCTCGGCCCGAACCTGCCGCTGATCAACCCGAAAACTGCGCAAAAATTGCCGCGCCCGGTGGATCAGTTCGTCGGTCAGCATGATGCGCACATCATTCCGGCCGGGTTGCCTGGAGCCGGTAACTTGCTGGTGTTCGATAACCAGGGATCGGCGGGTTATCCGAACGTTACCCTCGGGCTGATTTCCGGCTCGCGGGTATTGGAAATCGACCCGGTGAAAAGCGAGATCGTCTGGCAGTACAGCGCGGCCAATTCGAAGCAACCGGGGTGGGCGTTCTACAGCTCGTTCATCAGCAGCGCGCGGCGCTTGCCCAACGGCAACACGCTGATCGACGAAGGCATGAATGGACGGTTTTTCCAGGTGACGGCCAGTGGTGAAAATGTCTGGGAATACGTCAGCCCGTATCTCGGCAAGGCGCCGGGCAGCGACGCGATCAGCAATTGGGTCTATCGGGCGTTGCCTGTGAGTTATGACTGGGTGCCAACGGGTACGCCACGCTCCGAGACGGCGGTTAATGCCCCGGTTGTCGGCGCGCAACAAACCAATGCCAGTCGTTAGTTGAATTGGAATTATTGCTCGAACGAACGGCGATAAGTTATGAGCGGGTTGAAGGGTGCTTATTGCAAATTCGTTAGTAAGTCGCGTGGACAATAATTGAATGTGCAACCATCCTGACTGTCGTGAGTTTCCAGGAGGAAACTTGCTCTCATCGGAAGATACTTATCCCAACGATAAAGGAAATCGAATCATGTCGAGCATTAATGGCACTTATGTGAACGCTAACGCTGGCGCCAAACTGACGATTACCGATGGCAACGATTCCAACGGTACATTCAGTGGCACGTTCAGCCAGGGCGGCGTTAACTATGACGTCAGCTACGGGCATTACCATTTCCAGAACAGCACCGGACAACCTACCACCATCACATTTGTCGGTCTGAATGGTAATAGCGGATTTCAAGCGTGGTCATTGTTTTCTCCTGATCACAATTACGCAAAAGTTCGTGCGGCCGGTTCCCGTACTAATTTTGACGGTGAAGTAGTGACCCTGGCAGGGGAATTCGTCAAACAATAATCCGCGCGCAATTGATAAAGGCCGACGCACGAAAGTGCGTCGGCCTTTTTTATTGTTCCTGCAAAATAATAATCAACTATCTACTTGGTATTAGTTGTCCCGCAAAACCGGGTCAGGCGAATTTGATGCGTTGCGTGAATACTTTCAATGCCTGAAAAGCATGCGAATTTTCCCGTATCGCTACAGCCCACGTGGCACGTGGCTTTGGCGGAATTGATCAATTCATATATTCCATAAAAGCCTATGCATAACGTTAAAGATTACTTTCGGAGATAAGCGCCAAGCCCAATGATTCATCCATCGATTCGCCGTGGGGGATTCAACAAACGGTTGATCGGCAGTTTTTGTAGAGAACGCAAAAAGACCGCAGGGAGTGAATCAATGGGCAATGTCCAGACCGCCGCCAGCGCAGAGGAATTGCTGTGGCGTCAGACGCCGGGTGGCGAGTTGGTCGATCTCGGCCGGCCGCATCGTGTGCCGTTGGGACAGCTGCGTTTGCAGCGTGCGCCCAAAGGAATTTTGAGTCGGCGCGAAACCCTTCTGCTCGGCGTGCTCGCATTGGTGGTGCATGGCGCGGTGATCTACTGGATCAGCCAGAAGCCGACGCCGGTGCTGCCGATCGTGCCGCCGGAAATTCCGCCGATGACTATCGAATTCTCGCGCCCGGCACCACCAGCACCACCGGTTGTCGAGCCGCCACCACCTGCGCCTGTGGTTGAGCCACCGCCGCCGGTAGAAGACGAACTGGCGGTAAAACCACCGCCGCCAAAACCCGTTCCGAAACCCAAACCGGTGGTTAAACAGGCCCCCAAACCAGCGCCGAAAGCCGTCGAGCAACCACCCGCGCCGCCACAACCGGCAGCTCCGGTTGCAGCGCCAGCGCCACCTGCTCCCCCCGCGCCGGCACCGGTAACCCCGGCCTCAGCGAACGCCGCGTACCTGAAAAACCCGGCACCGGAATACCCGTCGCTGGCTCAGCGTCGCGGTTGGGAAGGCACGGTGTTGCTGCGCGTGCATGTGTTGGCCAGCGGCAAACCGGGTGAGATCCAGATAGCCAAAAGCAGCGGCCGGCAACAGCTCGACGACGCGGCGCTGAACGCCGTCAAACGTTGGAGTTTCGTCCCGGCCAAGCAGGGTGATGTCGCCCAGGACGGCTGGGTCAGCGTGCCCATCGATTTCAAGATTCATTAAACCGAAACCAAATTCGCGCGAAACGTTTACACGAGGGAATCATCATGACGTTACTGGCATCTCCACTGGAATCCATCGAAAGCGCGGTGATCTGGCTGCTGGTGGTTTTTTCCGTCGCCACCTGGGGCCTGGCACTGCTCAAGGCTGTGCAGTTCGGGCGGCTGAAGGCGCAGGATCGGCGTTTTCATAAGCGTTTCTGGGCGGCGTCGAGTCTGGATTCAGCCGCTGAATTGAGCGAGACCCAACCCGGCGCCGCAGCGCGGGTGGCACAGGCCGGTTACGCCGCGATTCAGGTGGGTGAGACGCCACAGGCGAATGATTTGAGCCAGGCGATCAACCATCAGGATCGCCTCGAGCGCGCATTGCGTCAGCAGATCGTTCGCGAACGGCGTTCGCTGGAAACGGGCCTTGCAGTGGTCGCAAGTATTGGTAGCACCTCGCCGTTCATTGGTTTGTTCGGCACGGTGTGGGGAATCATGGAAGCGTTGAAAGGCATCAGCGCCGCAGGTTCGGCGAGCCTGGAAACGGTCGCCGGGCCAATCGGGGCGGCACTGGTCGCCACGGGTGTGGGGATCGCCGTCGCGGTGCCGGCAGTGCTGGTTTACAACTACTTTTTACGTCGGTTGAAACTGACGGCGGCGGATCTGGATGACTTCGCCCACGACTTCTACAGCCTGGCGCAGAAGAGTGCATTCCGCGTGTTGATCCACCCGACGGCGCACAAGGTCGCAACGCCGGGCAACGCAGCAAAAGTGAAGGAGGCGTCCTGATATGGCCTTCTCCACGCAGGACAGTGATGAGGTGCTCAGCGAGATCAACGTGACCCCGCTGGTGGACGTGATGCTGGTGCTGCTGGTGGTGTTTATCGTCACCGCGCCGTTGCTGACCAACGCGATCCCGATCAACCTGCCGAAGACCGAAGCCGTGGCGCCGGTCGAGCAGAAGGACCCGCTGGTAGTGAGCATCGATGGTGCCGGCAAGCTGTTTATCAACAAGGACGAGATTCAGCCGGACTTGCTCGAATTCAACCTCAAGTCGGCCAAGGCTAAGGACCCGGAAGTGCGCGTGCAATTGCAGGCCGATGACGGAGTGAACTACGGCGAAGTGGCGCGGGCGATGGCTTCGATTGAGCGGGCGGGGATTACCAAGTTATCGGTGATTACTGCGCGGTAACAGGATTTACGTTTTTCCGGGGCCGTCTCCTTGGCAGGGTGCGGCCCTTTTTTTGTTTCTGGCATTAGACGCAAGACCCTCACCCTAGCCCTCCCGAAACGTCGGACCGCCCATAGGGAGAGGGAACTGATCTCGGTTGTTCTCACCAGTTACGCCGACCTGAAATACCCAGTCGAACTCAGGATTTGAACGGCATGAAGATCGGCTCCCTTTCCCCCTCGCCCCCATGGGCAGAGGGCTGGGGTGAGGGGGAAAAGATTTCCAGCCAGGCACACATCTCATATTCAATTCAGGTCTTAATAAATAGCTTCTTATTCCTTAACGAATATAAATCCCCTCCCTATACTCGTCCAGGAACAGACACGACGCAGGAGAGTTCCCCATGCGCAACGAATCAATCCGCTACCTGATTGTGCCGGGCTGGCAAGGATCGCCAGATGATCATTGGCAAAGCCACTGGCAGAACAGCCTGCCAAACAGTGCGCGGGTCGAGCAGGCCGATTGGCTGACGCCGCGTCGTGAAGACTGGGTGGCGGCACTGGCCGAGGCGATTGCCGCCGATAGCACGCCTGTCATCCTTATCGCCCACAGCCTCGGCTGCATCACCGTTGCCCATTGGGCAGCCACTGCGCCGCTGCAATACCTGCGTCAGGTGCGTGGCGCCTTGTTGGTCGCGCCGGCAGATGTCGAGCGTCCGGCGTGTGCACCGGCGCTGCGCAATTTCGCGCCGATTCCGACTGATCTGCTGCCGTTTCCGAGCCAGGTCGTCAGCTCCGACAACGACGCCGCCGTGAGTGCGCCGCGCGCACTGGAGCTGGCGCGCAACTGGGGCGCCGAGGCGGGAATTCTCGCCGGTGCCGGACACATCAACGTCAAGTCCGGGCATCAGCGTTGGGAGCAGGGTTTTGCTTATCTCTATCGCCTGCAAAACCGTATGGAACACCACGCCCGCCGCCGCGCCTGATCTTTTTTCTTTCAACGCCCCCGTCTGCCGGCGGTTTTGGGCGGGAGCCTGCCATGAGTTTCGAAACCTTCGGTCAGCCGTTGCTGACCTTTCCCGATGCGGAAAAAAGCCCCCTGAGCATTCGCGCCAAGGCGCTGGTGTTCGTCGATCCGCGCTCGCGTCAACTGCGTGAGGAGCTCGAGCAACTGGCGCCGCGCTCGACTTCGGTATTGATCCGTGGCGAGACCGGTACGGGTAAAGAATTGCTCGCCCGGCACATCCATCGCGCCAGTGACCGCAGCGGTCTGTTTGTTTCGGTCAATTGCGGAGCGATCAGCCCGACCTACGCTGATGCCGAGCTGTTCGGCTACGCTGCCGGCAGTTACAGCGGCTCGGCCAGCAGCCGTGCAGGCTGGTTCGGTTCGGCCAACGGCGGCACCTTGTATCTGGATGAAATCGGCGACTTGCCGCTGCCGATCCAGATCAAATTGCTTGCCGCGTTGGAGAACCACGAAGTCACTCGTGTCGGTGCGCATCAGCCAAGTCCCGTGGATGTGCGCCTGGTCGCGGCCACCAGCATCGATCTGGCGCAAGCGGTGGACGCCGGGAAATTCCACGAGCGCCTTTATCACTACCTCAGCGAGGGCCACCTCGAATTGCCGGCGTTACGTGCGCGTACCGGCGATATCCTGTCGCTGGCCGAGTATTTCCTCGGCATCTACAGTCAGCGTCTCGACCTTCCTGTGCCGCTGATCAGCGAAGCGGCGCAGCACGTGCTCGAACAACACAGTTGGCCGGGCAACACCCGCGAGCTGGAAAATGTCATTCACTTTGCCTTGCTGGTGAGTACCGGTGACGAGATTCTGCCGGAGCACCTGAACCTGCCCGAGGCGTCTGGCCCGCAGCTTCAGATCGAACGGCTAGTGACACAAATCAACATCGGCGGCAGCGTCGCCGAGCGTAAGGCATTGAAAGATTTGCTGATTCGTTTGAGTGAGACGTTGTAACCGTTTCGTTCAACATGAACAAAATGGAATATGAAGCTGAATAAACGTTATTGTCCGGGAATAAAAAATCCCGGTATTGTCCGCCCCACGCCAGCGATATCACTTCACTGGCACACGTATTAATGCCGTCGTCGATGACGACCGTGATTTTCGATAAGGACACTGCATGAAAAAGGTTCTGTTGTTTACCGCATTGGCGGCTGCTCTGACTGCTTCCCTGACTGCTTCCCTGGCCAATGCCGGCGAGAAACTGGTGGTCGCTGCGACCCCGGTTCCGCACGCTGAAATCCTTGAGCTGATCAAACCGACCCTGGCCAAAGAAGGCGTGGATCTGGAAATCAAAGTGTTCACCGACTACGTTCAGCCGAACGTACAGGTTGGCGAGAAGCGTCTGGACGCCAACTACTTCCAGACCCTGCCGTACCTGAACAGCTTCAACCAGGGCAAATACAAGGACGACAAGTCCAAGTACCTCGTGACCGTGCAGGGCGTGCACGTTGAACCGTTCGGTGGTTACTCGAGCAAGTACAAGACCCTGGCTGAACTGCCGGACGGCGCCACCATCGCCATCCCGAACGAAGGCAGCAACAGCGGCCGCGCACTGATCCTGCTGCAGAAGGCTGGCCTGATCGAGCTGAAAGACCCGAAAAACGCGCTGGCAACGCCAAAAGACATCGCCAAGAACCCGCACAACTTCAAGTTCAAGGAACTGGAATCGGCCCTGCTGCCACGCGTTCTGAAAGAAGTTGATCTGGACATGATCAACACCAACTACGCGCTGGAAGCCAAGTTGAACCCGCAGAAAGATGCGCTGGTGATTGAAGGTGCTGATTCGCCGTACGTGAACTTCCTGGTGGCCCGTGAGGACAACAAGAACAGCGACGCGATCCAGAAACTGGCCAAAGCCCTGACCAGCCCGGAAGTCAAAGCGTTCATCGAGAAGAAGTACAACGGCGCGGTACTGCCGGCGTTCTGATCTGACGCTTGAACCACCCCCTTCAAGGTGTGAAAACGCCGATGGCCAGTGATGGGCATCGGCGTTTTTGTGTGTGCGTTGAAAAGCCCCTCACCCTAGCCCTCCCGAAACGTCGGACCGCCCAGAGGGAGAGGGGACTGATTGGGGGATGCTGTAGAGGTACGCCGACGTGAAAGATCTCTGCTGAATCCATAATCGACTCGATGATTCAGGTCGACGTAATTCGCCAGACACCTCGGTCGGCTCCCTCTCCCCCTGGGAGAGGGCTGGGGTGAGGGTGCTTTTGATCTTGAGCTCAGGCCACTTGGGCCTTCAATGCCCGTCTCAACGCCACCAACAATTTCACAATCTCCTGCGGATCCAGTCGCTGCGGCACTTTTACGTCCATGTTCTCTTCCTTGTTATGAGGTTGGCCGGGGGAGTCTGGCCAAAAGCTGTTCGTCCTTGGAGGGCTTTCATGAAAAAAAGATCCTTCCTACAGCGCAAAGAAAAATAGCCTTCTTATTCCTTCCCGGCAAACCCACAAGATAGTTTTTTGGGTGATATCAATATGCTTTAACGGTATTTAAATTCTTGTTTTTATACCTATAAAGTCGGTGTCTGCCGGACAGCCATCCGCTGCCCATGGACTGCACCACCGTCGCTTACCGAGCGGCGTTCAGGACGTTTCATGACCTTCGATTACGCATTTATCCTCAGCACCCTGCCGGCGTTTCTCAAAGCCGTGGGCGTAACGCTGCAGGTCGGTTTTATCGCCATTGGCACCTCGCTGCTGGTGGCGCTGCTCAACGCGACGATTCTGGTGTTCCGCACGCCGTACCTGCAAAGACTGGTGGGCCTGTATGTGGAACTGGCACGCAACACGCCGTTGCTGATTCAGTTGTTCTTCGTCTACTTCGCCTTGCCGGCGTTGGGGATCAAAGTCTCTGGTTTCACTGCCGCGATCATCACCATGACCTTTCTCGGCGGCGCTTACCTCACCGAAGTGCTGCGCGCCGGCGTCGATGCGGTGCCCCAAGCGCAACTGGAATCAGGGCGCTCAATCGGCCTGTCCCATGGCCAGTTGCTACGCTACGTGATCCTGCCGCAAGCGGGGATTCTCAGCCTGCCGTCGTTGTTCGCCAATTTCATTTTCCTGCTCAAGGAAACCACCGTGGTCTCGGCGGTGGCCGTGCCGGAAATCCTCTACACCACCAAGAGCTACATCGCGCTCTACTACAAAACCTACGAAATGCTCGCTGTGCTGACGCTGATCTGCGTGCTGCTGTTCTTGCCGCTGTCGCTGCTGCTCAGCCGTCTGGAAAGGAGGCTCCAGCATGGCCAGTTCGGGTCTTGAACTGCTCTGGGTGTCGTTGCCGCAATTGGCCAAAGGCGCTGGGCAAACCTTGTCGATCTCGTTCCTGAGCATCGCCATCAGCACTGTCGGCGGCGTGCTCTACGGTGTGCTGCGAACGCTCAACGTGAGGTGGCTGAGCGCGATCCTGCGGGGCTATCTGGAGTTGTTCCGGGCGATTCCGGTGCTGGTCTGGCTGTACCTGTTGTTCTTCGGCTTGCCGATTTTCTTCGGACTGAGCCTGCCGAGTTTCTGGTGCGCGGTGCTGGTGCTGTCGCTGTGGGGCGCCAGTGAAGTCGGCGAAGTCGCGCGCGGTGCGCTGCATTCTTTACCACGTGGACAGCGTGAAGCAGGGCTTTCGATTGGTTTGAACACCGCGCAACTCTACGGCTACGTGCTGCTTCCGCAAGCGCTGAAACGCATGACACCACCGACCATCAACGTCTATACGCGGATCATCAAGACCAGCTCATTGGCGGTGCTGATCGGTGTGGTCGATGTGATCAAGGTCGGCCAGCAGATCATCGAGCGCACCTACGAGTCGGTGCTGATCTACGGCGCGCTGTTCCTGTTTTTCTTTTTTATCTGCTACCCGCTCTCGGCCGCTTCGCGCGTGCTGGAGCGGCGCTGGACGCAAGCATGAGCGCATTGATCGAGTTTCACGGTTTTAACAAATTCTACGGCGAGCAGCAGGTGCTCAACGGCATCGACCTGCAAGTGCAGAGTGGCGAAGTGATCGTCATCCTCGGCCCCAGCGGTTGCGGCAAAAGCACGTTGCTGCGTTGCCTCAATGGTCTGGAAGAAGCCCACAGCGGCAGCCTGAAGTTTCTCGGCCGCGAGCTGCTGGACAAGTCCACCGACTGGCGCGAGATCCGTCAGCAGATCGGCATGGTGTTCCAGAGTTATCACCTGTTCCCGCACATGAGCGTGCTCGACAACTTGCTACTTGGCCCGCTCAAGGTACAGAAGCGTCAGCGCCGCGAAGCGCAACAGCAAGCCGAAGCGCTGCTCGAACGCGTTGGTCTGGCGGACAAGCGCGATGCCTTCCCGCGTCAGCTCTCCGGCGGCCAGCAGCAACGCATCGCCATCGTCCGCTCGCTGTGCATGAACCCACGGGTGATGCTCTTCGACGAAGTCACCGCCGCCCTCGACCCGGAAATGGTCAAGGAAGTTTTGCAGGTCATTCAGGGCCTGGCCCGCGAAGGCATGACCCTGTTGATCGTCACCCATGAAATGGCCTTCGCTCGCGCGGTGGCCGATCGCATCGTGTTCATGGATGCCGGGCGCATCCTTGAACAGAACCCGCCCGAGATTTTCTTTACGAACCCGCAAACCGCACGCGCGCAGCAGTTTCTGGAGAAGTTCTCCTTCGTGGCAACACTGCCAAAAGCGAATCCGACAAAGGAACTGGAACTGTTATGAAAACTGCCGCTTTTTTACTGCCTCTGCTCAGCCTCGCCTTGCTTGCCGGTTGCAACAAAACCGAAGAACCGCCGAAGCCGAAAGTCGCCAGCGAAAGCACCGCGCCGGCCGGTTATCTGGACAAGATCAAGGCTCGCGACAAGCTGATCGTCGGCGTCTTCACCGATAAACCGCCCTTCGGTTTTGTCGACGAAGCGGGGCGCTACGTCGGTTTCGATACCGACATCGGCCGGCGTTTCGCCAAGGATTTGCTCGGCGATGAAAACAAGGTCGAGTTCGTTGCCGTCGAGCCGGCGAGTCGCATCCCTTTCCTGCAAAGCGACAAGGTCGATCTGATCCTCGCCAACATGACCGTCACGCCTGAGCGCAAGGAAGCGGTGGAGTTCACTAACCCGAACCTCAAGGTTGCGGTGCAGGCGTTGGTGCCGCAAAGCAGCTCGGTGAAAAACCTCGATGATCTGGCAACCCGCACCACCATCGTCACTACGGGCACGACCGCCGATATCTGGCTGACCAAGAATCATCCGGACTGGAAATTGCTCAAGTTCGAGAAAAACTCCGAATCGCTGCAAGCTCTGGCCAATGGTCGTGGCGATGCGTACGCACAGGACAATCTGGTGTTGTTCAGCTGGGCCAAGCAGAACCCGGGCTATCGCGTGCTGGATGAAAAACTGGGGGCTGAAGCGCCGATCGCGCCGGCGGTGAAGAAGGGCAATCTCGAGTTGCGTGACTGGGTGAATACCGAGCTGACCAAGCTGGGAGAGGAGAAGTATCTGCTCAAGCTGTACGACCAGTATGTGCGTAAAGAGCTGAGTGATGACACCAAGCCTGAGAGCGTGATTGTCGAGGGTGGCAAGTGGCAGGGGTGATTGCCTGTTAGGTTGGTGGTGATGCTTGCCCCTCACCCCAGCCCTCTCCCGAGGGAGAGGGAGCCGACCGAGGTGTCTTGCATCAGACATCGACCTGACAAACCGAGTCGATTATGGATTCACAGACGCATTTCGCGTCGGCGTCACTTCGATTTTGGATTCACAGATGCATTTTCACGTCGGCGCCACTCTTGAGCATCCCTCGGTCAGTCCCCTCTCCCTCTGGGAGAGGGTTAGGGTGAGGGGCTTTTGGCTGGAACGCTCAATCCGGCCAGTTCCACGCCGGCTCATCCAGCACTCGCTGGCCGACAATCCCGGTCTGGCCCAGGGTTTTCTCCAGCACGATGCAATTGCATTCCGGGTCTTCCTGCAACGCCGAAATCAACCGCCGCGCATGCGACACCACCCACACCTGACACTGCTCCGAGGCACGGATAATCAACCGCGCCAACGCTGGCAGCAGATCCGGGTGCAGGCTGGTCTCCGGTTCGTTCAGCACCATCAGCGACGGCGGCCTCGGCGTCAGTAGCGCCGCAACCAACAGCAAATAACGCAACGTGCCGTCCGACAGCTCCGCCGCCGATAACGGCCGCAACAAGCCTTCCTGATAAAACTCGATGGCAAAACGTCCACCGGCCTGCGCTTCGATATGCACCCGCGCGCCAGGAAACGCATCGGTAATCGCCGCACGCATCGCATCGCCATCACCAATCTCGATGATGGTCTGCAACGCCGCCGCCAGATCACGGCCGTCGTGATGCAGCACCGGCGTGCGTGTGCCCAATTGCGGCTGGCGCACCGGTGCATCGGCATCGCTGCGAAAGTGATCGTAAAAGCGCCAGCGGCGAATGAACTCGCGCATCTGGAACACTTCCGGCGAGCTGCGCAGGCTGCCGACCTGATCGAACAGGCTGTCGAAGTTCGGCGTGTGTTGCGCCAGCACATCCCATTGGCGCTCGTTGCGTGTGCGGATCATCGGGCCGTCACGATCCACCAGCAGGCTGGCGGGGCGGTAGAGCGGGCCGGCCCAGATGCACTCGCGCTTGATCTGCGGGTCGAGGCTGAAGCGCGAGGGAATCGGGTGCGAATGCTCGGGCAGCATGAAGTGCCCGTTGGAGTCGGGCAGGCCGAGGCTGATCGAGTAGCTGAAATCTTCCCCGGCGAACCCCAGGCGCAGTCGCTTCACGCCTTGGCGTACCGTCGACTGGATCGGCACCTCACCATTGCGCATGCGTCGGCTGATGGTTTGCGGCCCGGCCCAGAAGGTCGACTCTAGCCCACCCTCACGGGCCAGCGCATTGACCACCCCGCCCTGAGCGGTTTCCGCTAGCAGGCGCAAGGCCCGGTAGAGATTGGACTTGCCGCTGCCGTTGGGACCGGTGATCAGGTTCAGCCGGCCGAGCGGGATCACCAGTTTGTTGATCGAGCGGTAATTGGCCACCGCGAGAGTATTGAGCATGGAATTCCTTCTCTTGAGGCGCCCATTGCAGGAGCTGCCGAAGGTTGCGATCTTTTGATGTTGTTTTTAAAAGATCAAAAGATCGCAGCCTACGGCAGCTCCTTCAGGAAATATGGGGGACGAACGGGCGAACGTTGAACCCTGTTCTAAGCTCACAGTCGTATCGTCACTTGCACGTTCGTACACAGGAAGGAGTCTGCATGGCGAGTCCCGGTTTGAAAACAGCGGTCATGCTGAGTCTGCTCACGTTGGTGACCGCTTGTGGCGAGAAAAAAGCTCCCGCTGAGTACCTGCCACGGGTTTTTGTACAAGAGGTCAAACCCACGGATTACGCCGCTGCGGTGACATTGACCGGTGACGTGCAGGCGCGCGTGCAGACCGAGCTGTCGTTCCGCGTCGGCGGCAAGATCATCCAGCGTATGGTTGATGTCGGCGACCGGGTCACCGCCAAACAAGTGCTGGCCAAGCTCGACCCCAAGGATTTGCAGACCAACGTCGATTCGGCCCAGGCCCAAGTCGTCGCTGAACAAGCCCGGGTGAAACAGAGCGCGGCCGCTTTCGTGCGCCAGCAAAAACTCCTGCCCAAGGGTTACACCAGCCAGAGCGAATACGATTCCGCCCAAGCCGCGTTGCGCAGCAGCCAGAGCGCCTTGAGCGCGGCGCAGGCGCAATTGGCCAACGCTAAAGATCAGCTCAGCTACACCGCACTGATCGCCGACGCCCCGGGCGTGATCACTGAGCGTCAGGCCGAAGTCGGCCAGGTGGTACAGGCCACGGCACCGATTTTTTCGTTGGCCCGCGATGGCGACCGTGACGCGGTGTTCAATGTCTACGAATCGCTGCTGGCCGAGCGTCCTGCGGATCCCTCGATCGTCGTCAGCCTGCTCGATAACCCTGCCATCAAAACCACCGGCACGGTGCGTGAAATCACCCCGGCGGTGTCGGCGCAGTCCGGCACGGTGCAAGTCAAAGTCAGCCTCGACAGCCTGCCACAAGGGATGCAGCTGGGCTCGGTGGTCAGCGCCACCGCCAAGGGCAGCGGCAAGTCGGCAGTCGAATTGCCATGGTCGGCGCTGACCAAAAATATCAGTGATCCGGCGGTGTGGATGGTCGACGATAAAGGTGAAGCGCAGTTGCACAACGTGACCGTCGGCCGCTACCTGATCGGCAAGGTCATCATCAGCGAAGGCCTCAAGGGCGGGGAGAAAGTCATTGTCGCCGGAGGACAGTTATTGCATCCCGGCATGAAAGTCGAAATCGCTGAAAACACCTACAAGGATCTGCAACCGGGAGCACAGCCATGAAGCGTCTGGGGCTGTTATCCGTGGGTGTGTTGCTGGCGGCCTGCTCGAAAAGCGAGCCACCTCCGGAGCCGGTACGTCCGGTGCTATCGGTCAAAGTTCAAGCGTTGAGCGAGGAAAGCCTCGGTCGTTTCGCCGGCAGCATCCAGGCGCGTTATGAAAGCAACACCGGTTTCCGCGTCGGTGGCCGCATCGCCAGCCGCAACGTCGATGTCGGAACCGAAGTGCAAAAGGGCACGCTGCTCGCCACCCTCGATCCGTCTGATCAGCAGAACCAATTGCGTTCGGCCCAGGGCGACCTGGCCAGGGTTCAGGCGCAACTGATCAATGCCCAGGCCAATGCCCGCCGTCAGCAGGCGCTGTTCGATCGTGGCGTCGGGGCGCAGGCACAACTGGACATTGCCACCACGGACTTGAAAACCACCCAGGCCTCGCTGGATCAGGCACGGGCGGCGGTCAATCAAAGCAAGGATCAGCTCGGCTACACCGAACTGCGTTCTGACCATAAAGCCGTGGTCACCGCGTGGAACGCCGAAGCCGGGCAAGTGGTGACGGCGGGCCAGCAGGTCGTAACCCTGGCGCAACCGGACATCAAGGAAGCGGTGATCGATCTGCCGGACACCCTGGTCGATCAGATTCCCTCCGACGTGGTGTTTCTGGTGGCCGGGCAACTCGACCCGAGCATCAACACCACGGCAACCCTTCGCGAGATCGAACCGCAGGCGCAAAGCGCCACGCGTACTCGTCGGGCACGCCTGACTCTGGCCGAGACACCGGACGGTTTCCGCCTCGGCACGGCGATCAGCGTGACCCTCAGTTCGGCGATCAAACCGCGCATCGAATTGCCGGCTACCGCTTTGCAGGAAGTCGACGGCAAACCACGGATCTGGGTCATCGACACCCAGAGCAAAACCGTCAGCCCCCGCGACGTCAGCGTGATCAGCCGCACCGACAGCAGCGTAGTGCTCGCGGGCGGCGTGAAGAATGGCGAGCGCGTGGTCAGCGCCGGCGTCAACAGCCTCAAACCCGGACAATCGGTAAAACTTGACGAGGACAGTCAATGAAAGGCTCTTTCAACCTCTCCGAATGGGCCCTCAAGCATCAGTCATTCGTCTGGTACCTGATGTTCGTCGCGTTGCTGATGGGCGTGTTCTCGTACTTCAATCTGGGCCGCGAAGAAGATCCGTCGTTCACCATCAAGACCATGGTGATCCAGACCAAATGGCCGGGCGCGACCCAGGAAGAAACCCTCGCACAGGTCACCGACCGCATCGAGAAAAAACTCGAGGAACTCGACTCCCTCGACTACGTGAAAAGTTACACGCGCCCCGGCGAATCGACGGTGTACGTGTACCTGCGCGACACCACCAGCGCCAAGGACATCCCGGAAATCTGGTACCAGGTGCGCAAGAAGATCGACGATATTCGCGGGCAGTTCCCCAAAGGTATTCAAGGGCCCGGGTTCAACGACGAGTTCGGTGATGTGTTCGGCTCGGTCTACGCCTTCACCGCCGACGGCCTGACCATGCGCCAGTTGCGCGATTACGTAGAACAGGCGCGGGCCGAGATCCGCAATGTACCGGGGCTGGGCAAGATCGAAATGATCGGCCAGCAGGACGAAGTGATTTATCTGAACTTCTCCACCCGCAAACTGGCGGCGTTGGGTATCGATCAGCGTCAGGTTGTGCAGAGCCTGCAATCGCAGAACGCCGTGACCCCGGCCGGTGTGATCGAGGCCGGCCCTGAGCGGATTTCCGTGCGCACTTCGGGGCAGTTCGCCTCGGAGAAAGATCTGGCCGAGGTCAATCTCAAGCTCAACGACCGTTTCTATCGCTTGGCTGACATCGCCGACATCACTCGCGGTTACACCGATCCGGCTACCCCGGAATTCCGCTTCGACGGCAAACCGGCCATCGGTCTGGCGATTGCCATGCAGAAGGGCGGCAACGTTCAGGAGTTCGGCAAGGCGTTGCACCAACGCATCGATGAACTGACCGCAGACTTGCCGGTTGGCGTGGGTGTGCACACCGTGTCCGATCAGGCGGTGGTGGTGGAAGAAGCGGTCGGTGGCTTTACCAGTGCCCTGTTCGAGGCGGTGATCATCGTGCTGGTGGTCAGCTTCATCAGCCTCGGCGTGCGCGCCGGCCTGGTGGTGGCGTGCTCGATTCCGCTGGTGCTGGCGATGGTGTTCGTATTCATGGAATACAGTGGCATCACCATGCAGCGGATTTCGCTCGGTGCCTTGATCATCGCCCTCGGTCTGTTGGTCGACGATGCGATGATTACCGTGGAGATGATGGTCACGCGCCTGGAAATGGGCGAGACCCGCGAGCAGGCCGCGACGTTCGCCTACACCTCGACGGCGTTCCCGATGCTCACCGGCACGCTGGTGACCGTCGCGGGTTTCGTGCCCATCGGCCTCAATGCCAGCTCCGCCGGTGAGTACACCTTCACCCTGTTCGCGGTGATCGCCGTGGCGATGCTGGTGTCATGGGTGGTGGCGGTGTTCTTCGCTCCGGTGATCGGCGTGCACATTCTCAGCGCCAACGTGAAACCCCATGAAGCCGAGCCGGGCCGCGTCGGGCGTGCGTTCAATGGCGGTCTGCTGTGGGCGATGCGCAATCGCTGGTGGGCCATCGGCATTACCGTGCTGCTGTTCGTGCTGGCAGTGTTTTGCATGCGCTTTGTGCAGAACCAGTTCTTCCCTTCCTCGGACCGGCCGGAAATTCTCGTCGACCTGAACCTGCCGCAAAACGCCTCGATCGACGAAACCCGCAAAGCCGTCGACAAGCTGGAAGAAACCCTCAAAGGCGACGCGGACATTGTGCGTTGGAGCACCTACATCGGTCAGGGCGCGATCCGTTTCTACCTGCCGCTCGACCAGCAATTGCAAAACCCGTACTACGCACAACTGGTGATTGTCAGCAAAGACTTCGAAGCCCGCGAGGCCCTGAGCCAACGCCTGCGTGAGCGCTTGCACAAAGACTTCGTCGGCATCGGTAGTTACGTCCAGGCGCTGGAAATGGGCCCGCCGGTGGGGCGTCCGATCCAGTACCGGGTCAGTGGCAAGGACATCGATCAGGTGCGCAAGCACGCCATCGACCTGGCCACCGAACTGGACAAGAACCCGCACATCGGCGAGATCATTTACGACTGGAACGAGCCGGGCAAAGTCCTGCGCATCGACATCGCTCAGGACAAGGCGCGCCAACTCGGGCTGTCGTCCGAAGACGTCGCGAACCTGATGAACAGCATCGTCAGCGGCGCGCCGCTGACCCAGGTCAACGACGACATCTACCTGATCAATGTGGTCGGCCGGGCGGTGAATTCGGAGCGCGGTACGCCGGAAACCCTGCAGAATCTGCAGATCGTTACGCCCAACGGCACGTCGATCCCGCTGCTGGCGTTCGCCACCGTGCGTTATGAACTGGAGCAGCCGCTGGTGTGGCGTCGTGACCGCTTGCCGACCATCACCATCAAGGCCTCGGTGCGCGACGAGATCCAGCCGACCGATCTGGTGAAACTGCTCAAGCCGTCGATTGATGCCTTCGCCGAGAAACTGCCGGTAGGCTACAAAGTTGCAACCGGCGGTACGGTCGAGGAAAGCGGCAAGGCCCAAGGGCCGATTGCCAAGGTTTTGCCGTTGATGCTGTTTTTGATGGCGACCTTCCTGATGATCCAGTTGCACAGCGTGCAGAAGATGTTCCTCGTCGCCAGTGTCGCGCCGCTGGGGCTGATCGGCGTAGTACTGGCGCTGGTGCCGACCGGCACGCCGATGGGCTTCGTGGCGATCCTGGGGATTCTCGCGCTGATCGGCATCATCATCCGTAACTCGGTGATCCTCGTGACGCAGATCGATGAGTTCGAGCAGAAAGGCTATGCGCCGTGGGATGCGGTGGTGGAAGCGACCGAGCACCGGCGCCGGCCGATCCTGTTGACCGCCGCTGCGGCGAGCATGGGCATGATTCCGATTGCCCGGGAAGTGTTCTGGGGACCGATGGCTTACGCAATGATTGGCGGGATTGTGGTGGCGACGTTGCTGACGCTGCTGTTCCTGCCGGCGCTGTATGTGGCCTGGTACAAGATTCGCGAACCGAAGAAGGATTGAGTCAACAACGACCCTCACCCTAACCCTCTCCCGGGGGGAGAGGGGACTGACCGAGGTGTCTGACGCTATCCATCGACCTGAAGGATCGGGTCGATTATGGATTCAGCGAAGTTCGATCAAGTCGGTGTACTTCTACAATCTCCCCCAATCTGCTCTGGGAGAGGGCTGGGGGTGAGGGGCTTTTCTCTGACTCGACTCAAGCCTTACGCCAAACGCTGGCCAACCAAGGCTGCTGCTCACGCGGCAGCCCGGCCGGCCGATAGTAATGCTCAAGCTCGACAAACCCCGCCGCCGACAGCAACCCCTGCCACGCCTCAAGATCGTGATACGAGCCATAGCGCGGCCCGTTCCAGCCCTCACGGTTATCCCCGCGTGGATTCGAGCTGAAGAGCACACCACCGGGCTTCAGGGCGCCATGCAATTGCTTGAGCACCCGTGGCAATTCCTGCAAAGGCACATGAAACAACACCGCGTTGGCGAAGATGCCGTCGAAGCGTTCGGCCGGCAGATCCAGCTTCAGAAAGTCCTGTTGCAGCACCTCGCAGCCACTGTCTTCACGGGCCATTCGCGCAAACTCTTGAGAGCCGTCGAGCCCTACAGCGACATGCCCCATGCGCGTAAACGTTTGCAGATCCCGCCCTGGGCCGCAGCCAAAATCCAGAATCGTGAATGGCGCCGTGCCCTGAATATGCCGCAGCAACGCATCGATGTTCTGGCTGACATCGTGATCGCGGGTGCCTTCGCGGAAGTCTTCGGCCACTGAGTTGTAATGGCCGAGGGTGGTGGCGGTGATCTGTTCGAGATCGGTGGGGGTCTGCTTCATGGTCGAGGGCTGCACGGGCAAAGGAGATTTGCCGAATATACGCCATCGGGTTCGGGGCTGCTGCGCAGCCATTCGCGAACAGGCTCGCTCCCACAGTGGAACGCATTCCAAATGTGGGAGCGAGCCTGCTCGCGATAACGGTTGTGAAGGCGCCGCATGAGCTCGGCCAGACTCAGCGCTTGTTCAACCCCCGCGCCAAGCGATCCCCACCCAACTGAATTACCGCGACCAACGCCACCAGCAACACAATCACCGTCAACATGATCTGGCTGTCAAAACGCTGATAGCCGTAGCGATAAGCGATATCCCCCAAGCCACCGGCACCAATCGCCCCGGCCATGGCCGAGGAGTTGATCATCGTCACCAGGGTAATCGTGAACCCGCCGACAATCCCCGGCAGCGCCTCGGGCAATAGCACATGCCAGACAATGTGCCAACGTCGGCAACCCATCGCCTGCGCGGCTTCGATCAAACCATGATCGACCTCACGCAGGCTCACTTCGGCAATCCGCGCAAAGAACGGCGTCGCCGCAATCGTCAGCGGCACCACGGCCGCCCACACTCCGTACGTGGTGCCGACAATCAACCGGGTAAACGGAATCAGCGCGACCATCAGAATCAGAAACGGGATCGAGCGGAACAGGTTCACGAACGCGCCCAAGGCACGATTCAGCACCGGCGCCTCGTAGATGCCGCCCTTGTCGCTGGTGACCAGGATCACCGCCATGGGAATCCCCACCAGCAAGGCGATCAGCGACGACACGCCGACCATCAGAAACGTGTCGATAAAACCCTGCAACAAGCGATCAAACCACATAACCCAATACCTCCACCCGTTGCGCCCAAGGCGTGGCGCGCTCGCGCAGTTGCTCGGCGCTGAACGAAGAGCCGCTCACCGCCAGCAATAGTTGTCCCAGCGCATGCCCCTGAATCCGTTCGACGCCGCCCTGAAGCAGCTTCACCCGGCCACCCAATGCAGCGAACAGTGCCGCCAGATCCGGCTCGTCACTGGCGCTGCCGGTGAACTGCAAACGCAGCACCACAGCGGCGTCGGAGGACGGCGCTTGAGCCTGCAAACGACTCTGCAGTTCTTCCGGCAACGCGTGTTGCAGCGGCGCGAGCAAGGTCTGGCTGACCTCGTGCTGCGGATTGCCGAACACTTCCCAGACCGGGCCTTGCTCAACCACCCGGCCATGCTCCAGCACGACGACGCGGTCGCAGATTTCGCGAATCACAGCCATTTCATGGGTAATCAATACGATGGTCAGGCCCAGGCGTTGGTTGATCTCACGCAGCAAGCCGAGGATCGACTGCGTGGTTTCCGGATCAAGGGCTGAAGTCGCTTCGTCGCAGAGCAAAATATCCGGGTCGTGCACCAGCGCACGGGCGATGCCGACGCGTTGTTTCTGCCCGCCAGAAAGCTGCGCCGGATAAGCCTTGTGCTTGCTTTGCAGACCGACCAGTTCGAGCAATTCACGGACTTTTTTGTCGCGCTGCTCTTTTGGCACGCCCGCGACTTTCAGCGGCAATTCGACGTTCTGCCAAACGGTCTTGGCCGACATCAGATTGAAGTGCTGAAAAATCATACCGATGCGCCGGCGAAGGGCGACCAGACGGTCTTCATCGAACTCGCCGATGTCGACCTGATCGATCAGCACGCGCCCGGACGTCGGCTGTTCCAAACGATTGATCGTCCGAATCAGCGATGACTTGCCAGCGCCGCTGCGGCCGATAATACCGAACACTTCACCGCGCTGGATCGCCAGATCAATGCCCTGCAAAGCCGCGACCGGGCCTTGCCGGCCGTTGTAGGTTTTGCCCAGACCGATGAAGCGTACGTGGGCGCGATTCAGCTCGGGGTGCAGCTCGGTTTTTTCAGCATGGTGTGGCTCTGGAATCTCCAGTCGCCGTTGGATCGCGGCCGTCATGCTCAGCTTTCCCAACCGGCTTGATACAGCTTGCCGTGGGCCTTCTCCAGCGCCGCGCGAACAACCGGCGAATGCTGGTAAATGTCGACGAATTTGATCAGGCGCGGGTCGGTTTTGCTTTTCGGCTGGATGACGAACTGGATCACGTATTCCTTGTGGTCGAGGCCGTCGAACAGCAGCGCCGAACCGGCATCGAAAGTCTTCGCCAGACGAATGTAGGCCGGGTAGCCCTGGACCAGATCGGCGTCGTCATAGGCGCGCACCAATTGCACGGCTTCGACCTGGAGGATTTTGATTTTCTTCGGGTTGGCGACGATGTCGTCTTCGGTGGCTTTGTAGCCGACGCCCGGTTTCAGCGTGATCAAACCGGCCTTGGCCAGCAGTTGCAAACCACGGCCGCTGTTGATCGGGTCGTTGGCGATGGCGACGCTGGCGCCTTCGGGCAACTCATCGAAGCTTTTGTATTTTTTCGAGTAGAGACCGACGTTGTTGATGATCCCCGGGGCGAACGGCACCAGATCAAAACCCGAGGCGGCTTTGGCGTTTTCGAGGAACGGAATGTGCTGGAAGTAGTTCACGTCGATGTCGCCGGCGGCGAGGCTGACGTTGGGTGCGATCCAGTCGGTGAACTCCACCAACTCGACCTTCAGGCCTTGTCTGGAGGCTTCTTCGACGGCGGCTTCCAGAGGAATGGCGAAGGCGGCGGTGGTGCCGATTTTCAGTGGGGCGTCGGCGGCGAAGATGGCCGAGCTGAACAGGCCGAGAGCCAGGGCCAGTGCTTTGACTGGGTGGGACAGGCGTTTTTTGGTCATGATGAGTTTTCCAGTCAGTGCATAAGATTTGTGGTGTCTGGTCGGGCCTCTTCGCGAGCAAGCTCGCTCCCACAGGGAAATGCATTCCAAATGTGGGAGCGAGCTTGCTCGCGAAGCTTTTAATGCCGGTACGAAGAGCCGGTGTGTTGCTCCGGTAGCTGCGCCGCGCCGTGAAACAGCTTTTCGCGCAAGCTGCCGTTGTCGTACGCGGTCTTGTACGACCCACGTCGTTGCAGTTCAGGGATCACCAGCTCAATGAAATCCACATAGCTCTCCGGCGTAACAATCCGGGTCAGATTGAACCCGTCGAGGCCGGTCTCGGCGATCCACGATTCCAGCTCATCCGCCACTTGCTCAGCCGAACCGACCACGGTGATGTAGCGGCCACCGAGGGCGTGCTGGTCGAGTAATTTGCGCCGGGTCCAGTCATTGTTCTGCAGGTTCTTGGTCGCCGATTGAATAGCGTTGCTCTTCACGTACTGGATCGGTTCGTCGATCTCGTACTGGGAAAAGTCGATTCCGGTCGATGCGGAAAAATGCGCCACGCCGGCTTCGGCGCTGGCGTAGCTCAGATACTCGGCATGCTTGGCCCACGCGGCTTCTTCGGTCTCGCCGACAATCACGTTAAGGCCCATGAACACCTTGATGTCTTCAGGATTACGCCCGGCTTCGACGGCGCTGGCGCGCACCTTGTCGACCTGAACCTTGGTCGATGGCTTGTTCTGACCGCTGATGAACACGCACTCGGCGTGACGCCCGGCGAACAGCAAACCGCGCTCAGAACTGCCGGCCTGGAACAGCACTGGTGTGCGCTGTGGCGACGGCTCACAGAGGTGATAACCCTCGACCTGATAGAACTCGCCCCTGTGCTCGACCTTGTGCACTTTTTCCGGGTTGGCGTAGATCCGCTGCTCACAGTTATTCAGTACCGCGCCGTTTTCCCAACTGCCTTCCCAGAGTTTGTAGAGCACTTCCAGGTACTCGTCGGCCTGGTCATAACGACGGTCATGTTCGACCTGTTCGCTGAGGCCCATGGCTTTCGCAGCGCTGTCGAGGTAACCGGTAACAATGTTCCAGCCCACCCGACCACGGCTCAAATGATCGAGCGTCGACATGCGTCGGGCGAACAGATACGGCGCTTCGTAGGTGAGGTTGGCGGTCAGGCCGAAGCCGAGGTTCTTGGTCACAGCGGCCATCGCCGAGACCAGTAGCAACGGATCGTTGACCGGCAGCTGGATCGACTCTTTCAGCGGCACTTCGACCGAGTTCTGATAGACGTCATACACGCCGACGATGTCGGCGATAAACAACCCGTCGAAGAGTCCCCGTTCCAGCAACTGCGCCAGTTCAGTCCAGTATTCGATGGTGTTGTAGCGCGTCGAGGTGTCGCGCGGATGCGTCCACAGGCCATGGTTGATGTGGCCGATGCAGTTCATGTTGAACGCATTGAGCAGGATCTTCTTTTTCACGGCGCTCATCAGATCGTCCCTCGCAATGGAGGGTTTTCATCGTTGAGGTAGTAGTTGCCCACCGCGTGGTATTTCCAGCGCACCGGGTCGTGCAAGGTGTGCACGCGGGCGTTGCGCCAGTGACGGTCGAGGCCGTGTTCGATCAGGGTCGCCTGGCTGCCGGCCAGTTCGAACAGCGTGCTGCCGGCGGCCAAAGAGATTTCAGTGCTGATCGCCCGTGCTTCGGCGACGGCAATCGAAGCGGCAGCGACGGTTTCTGCACGGGTCTCGGCTTGCGCAGCGTCGAGGAATTCGCCGGCACGTTCAAGCAACGCCTCCGTGGCGTGCAGGCGGATGCTCAAGTGGCCGAAGCTTTTCAGCGTCAGTGGATCTTCGGTGGCTTTGTCGTTGCCGGAATCGATCCATGGACGTGTCTTGCTGCGCACGAAGTGCAGCGCGTCTTCGTAAGCGGCGCGGGCGATACCGGTGTCGATGGCCGCGTGAAGGATCTGCGCCAGCGGGCCGACAGTGGTTGGCCGTTCGAAGGCGCTTTGGAAGGGCAGCACGTCTTCAGCCGAGACGAGCACGTCTTCGAACACAACAGAGCCGCTGCCGGTGGTGCGTTGGCCGAAGCCGCTCCAGTCATCGATCACGGTCAGGCCTTGGCTGTCGCGCGGGACGAAGGCCAGTTGCTGCACGCCATTTTCATCGACAACGGAAGTCGGAATGCGCTGGGCGTAAATCGCCCCGGTCGAGTAAAACTTGCGGCCATTGATGCGATAGCCGTCACCGTCGCGTTTGAGACTGGTGACGCGGTCGTGGGCCGTTTTGGTGCCCAGTTCCGCCAGGGCGTTACCGAAGCGTTGGCCGGCGAGAACCTCGGCGTACAGCCGTTGCTTCTGCGCGTGGCTGCCGTTCACCCGCAGCACTTCCAGTGCGTAGAAATGGTTCTGCGGAATCTGCCCGAGCGAGCCGTCAGCCTGAGCGATCAGGGCAATGACTCTAGCCAACGTTACGTTGGACACGCCAGCGCCGCCGTACTCCTTGGGCACACTGATGCCCCATAGACCGGAGCGGGAAAATACATCGAGTTCCGGCAGTGGCAAGCGACGTTCACGGTCGCGCAGGGCGCTGTCGCGTTTGAAATCTTCGGCCAGGTCGCTGGCGACGATCAGGGCTTGCTCATCGCTAGTGATGACCGCGACGTGATGGGAAAAAGTCATAGGTTTCTCCAGATGTCTGGTCGTCAGATCCAGGAATGGCGAGCCGGCAAAGTGCCGTTGAGGCGGTAGGCGCCGACCGCGTGATATTTCCAGCGCACCGGGTCGTGCAACGTGTGCACGCGGGCGTTGCGCCAGTGGCGGTCGAGGTTGAATTCGGCGAGGGTGGCGCGGCTGCCGGCCAGTTCGAAAAGCTTTTCGCTGGCGAGCAAGGAAATCTCGGTGGTCAGCACTTTCGCTTCGGCCACGGCGATCGAAGCGCGGGCGGCAGATTCGGCAGTGAGCGGCGCAGCGTGTACTTGATCGAGAACCTGCCCGGCCTTGCGTAGCAGCGCTTCGGCGGCGTGCAGTTCGATTTTGAGTTTGCCGATATCGGCGATGACATAAAGATCATAGCTGGCGCGATCAACCTTGGCGTCGATCCACGGCCGTGCGCGGGTTTTGATGAACTCAATGGCGTCATCAATGGCGCCACGGGCGATGCCGGCGTCGATCGCGGCTTGAATCAGCTGTGATACCGCGCCTTGGGTGTTCGGGGTTTCGTTGATCTTCCAGTTGTCGACCACCAGGCTCGATTCGACACGCACGTTGTTCAGCAGAATCGTACCGCTGGCGGTGGTGCGCTGACCGAAGCCCGACCAGTCATCAACGATGCGCAAACCCGGTGTGCCGCGACGAACGAAGGCCAGCACTTGCTTGCCGTCATCGTTGAGCGCTTTCACCGCAACCCAATGCGCAAACAGTGCGCCAGTGGAGTAGAACTTCTGGCCGTTGATCACGTAATCATCGCCATCGGCGGTGATCCGCGCTTTCAGTTCCAGGGTGTTTTTGGTGCCGCGCTCAGGACCGGCATTGCCGATGCGCCAGCCTTCCAGAACGCTCTGGAATAGCTGTTGTTTCTGCGCTTCGGTGGCGCTGCCGAGTACCAGATTGATGATGCCGAACTGGTTCTGCGGGATCTGCCCCAACGCCGGGTCGGCGGCGGAGATGATCGCGAACACTTCGGCCAGAGTGACGAATGAAACCTGCGGGCCACCGTATTCGCGCGGGATGGCGATGCTGCCTAATCCGCTGCGGGTGAACTGTTCGATTTCCGACCACGGCAGCTTGCGCTGACGGTCGCGTTTGGCCGCCTGCACGCGGGCGACTTGCGCCAGTTCATGGGCGGCCTCGATGGCTTGGGCGTCGTTGCGCAAGACCTGCGCAGGCAACAACAACGGGGCGATGTCCAGATCAGACTGGACGTTTGCATTTGCCAGACTGGACATCAGTGCCGCTCCTTGGCTGCACGCAATGCCCTGGCGATCTGCACTGGGGTGATTGTGTTCCGGACCATACTACCTACCTCACATCTCATGAAAAACGCCGCAAAAGTGCGGCGAACGAATGAATGTCCGGTGGTCCGGTTTATATACCCTAAACGTGTATAAATATTAAATAAACTAACTTTTAGGAATATGCATAGAAGAGGTGATGGTCGGGTTGGTTAAGAATTTTTTTGCGGCTGGAATGATCCGGTGGCGAGGGCGCTTGCTCTCTCGCCACAGGGGCATTGTGTTCAGGGCTTGCGGGATTCGGCGGCTTTGAGGTCGGGCCTGAGCGGGACCTTCAGATAAGGATTTGCGCAGCCGATTTTCAAGGTGCGGGGCGGTGCCCAGCGGGAGTTGTTGCCGACCCGATCGAGAATGCAATACGTCACGTCCAGGCGCAGATCCTCGCCTGCTTCGACGATCACCGACGGCGGTACCCAGACCTGAATCGGCAAGCCGATATCTGCGGCGGTGACCGGTGCCAGATCCATGCGCACGTCACCCCAGCGCAAGGTGATCGCGTCATCCTCGGCCATGTTCAGATACGGCTCGATGGTCAGCGGCACACCGCGTTTGATCTGGTTCGGATTGACGCCCTGACGGCGTATGGCGTCGGGGATGGCCACCGGGGCCAGTTGCTGATTTTCGTCTGCGCTCAGCGCCGTGGGTTGCCCGCCGGGGCAGTCCAATTTGACCTGTACGCGCGTAGCCGCCGAAAACGCTGGCCCCTGACCGACCTGCATCACCCGGTAGTGGATGCGTGCGGTGCCGTTGGCGATGAAACTTTCCGGCACTCGCAGGCTGACGGTTGTGCCGACGTCATCCGCCGTCAGCACTTTGGAAGCGACATAGCATTTGTTCCAGAACAGCTCGATGAGATCGCCGCTGTCCATATCAGGGTAGGGCGACACCTCGATCAAGAGGTGCGCGGCGGTAGCCAGATTGATGCCGGTTTTTTGCGCTGGCGCGAGGGTCGGCGCTGCCATTTCGGGGGTGTGCGAAGTGCGGGTCATCGATTTCTCTCCTTGAAGCCTTGCAGCGAAGTCCGTTTCTGAAAGAACAAAAAGCGTGAATAAACTGGCAATAAAGCTTTGGGCTTTTATTCAAGTTGAAGACGGGGTGGTTGAACTAGTTGATGCCGGTTGCCGACTAGATAAGAGTCTGCGGGATGGGGTGTCAATAGACGATATTAGTTAATCCGTGAATTACGAATTAATCAGAAGTTTCCTACGCCATTGCGGCCATATGCCTAGGTGGTCAGGCGAAATTAACCACGAGGCACAGGGCTTTCTCGGCGTTTTATGCGCGGATTTATTTGAGCACTATCATTTGATGTGGCATGGAAGGAGGCGGGTGTTATCTGTTGCAGAACATATATATGTACTGTTAGGGATATGTTTTGCTTGAGAGGGGGCTGAAGCAGGTAGATATTTTATAAAGGGGACTTCCATCCGTGGAAGTTGTCGGTGATGCAATAAAAGTTCTCAGGCGTGATTCAGAAACTTGCTGAGAAACTGTTTAGTACGTTCTTCTTTTGGGTTGGCAAACAATGCCTTCGCTTCACCTTGTTCGACGATCACACCTTTATCGAAAAACACCACACGGTTGGCCACGTCACGAGCAAAACCCATCTCGTGGGTGACGATCACCATGGTGCGTTTTTCTTCAGCCAGGCCACGAATCGTCGCCAGCACTTCGCCGACCAGTTCCGGGTCAAGCGCCGAAGTCGGCTCGTCGAACAGAATCACTTCCGGTTCCATCGCCAGCGCCCGGGCAATCGCTACGCGCTGTTGCTGACCACCCGAGAGACGACGCGGATAAGCGTCTTCCTTACCGGCGAGTCCGACCTTGGCCATCAGCTTTTTGCCCAACGCAATTGCCTCGTCGCGCGGCATCTTCTTGACCACGATCGGGCCTTCGATGACGTTTTCCAGTGCGGTGCGATGGGGGAACAGGTTGAAGTTCTGGAACACGAAGCCCACATGCTGGCGCAGGTTGCGCACCAGACTTTGCTGCTGGTTCAGCGGGCGGCTGGTATCGATTTCGATATCGCCGACCTTGATCCGGCCACTGGTGGGTTGTTCAAGGAAGTTCAGGCAGCGCAGGAACGTCGTTTTCCCCGACCCGCTGGGGCCGATGATCGCGACGACTTCGCCTTCCTTGACCTCGAGGTCGATGCCGTTGAGCACGACCTGACCCTTGAATTGCTTGGTCAGTTTTTCCACGACAATCATGGGGTCAGGACTCCTGGTCGTGCCGATTGACCCGCTCTTCCAGCTTGTTCTGGAAGTGCGAAAGCACCGTGGCCAGAATCCAGTAGATCAGCGCGGCGGCAAGATACATGGTGAAGACTTCGAAAGTCCGGGCGGTTATCAACTGTGCCTGACGGAACAGCTCCGGCACCTGAATGGTGGCGGCCAGTGCCGTGTCCTTGACCAGTGAAATGAAGCTGTTGCCCAGCGGTGGCAACGCCGTGCGCATCGCTTGCGGCAGGATGGCCCGGCGCAGGGTTTGCGCGCGGGTCATGCCGATGCTCGCAGCGGCTTCCCACTGGCCGCGCTCGATCGAACCGATCGCGGCACGGAGGATTTCACAGGCGTACGCGGCCATGTTCAGCGAAAAGCCGATCAGTGCCGCTGGCAGTGGATCAAGCTCTATTCCCAGTTGCGGGAAGCCGTAATAGATCACGAACAGCTGCACCAGTAACGGCGTACCGCGGAAGAACGACACGTAGACGCGGGCCAGCCAGCTGACCGATTTGAAGCGCGACAGGCGCATCAATGCCAGGCCGAAGCCCAGCAGCAGCCCGAAGAACATCCCGCCTAGGCTGAGGATGACCGTGAAATACGCGCCCTTGAACAGGAAGGGCGCGGAGTCCACCAACAGCTGTGTGGTTTCGGCGATTTGCTGGCTCAACTGCGGGAAGTCCAGTCCGAACTGAAAACCTGCTTCCATTATTTAGTGACGTCTGCGTTGAAGTATTTTTTCGACAGCTTCTCAAGGGTGCCGTCGGCACGCAGTTCGTCGAGCGCCTTGTTCAATGCAGCCAGCAACTCAGGCTCGCCTTTACGCAGGGCAATACCGGATTCCTGACGGGAGAAAGCTTCACCGGCAGCGACGGTTTTTGGCGCTTTCTTGGCGTACTCAAGTGCAGCCAGACGATCGATCAGGATGGCGTCGGTGCGGCCGTTGTTCAGGTCGGCGAACTTGGTCGGATCATCGTCGTAAGTACGGACGTCGGCGCCCGGCACGTTGGCGCGGACCCATTGTTCGTAGTTGGTGCCCAGACCTACGCCGACTTTCTTGCCGGACAGGTCATTGGCGGTCTTGATGTTCAACGCGGCTTCCTTGCTCTTCAGCACCAGCGCCTGAATGCCGGAAACGGTGTACGGCTCGGAGAAGTCATACTTCTTCTTGCGCTCTTCGGAGATGGTCACCTGATTGACCACAACGTCCAGACGCTTGGATTCCAGCGCGGCGAGAATGCCGTCCCACTTGGTTGGCTGAATCTTGGCTTTGACGCCGAGTTTTTGCGCCAGCGCTTCGGAGAGTTCAACTTCGAAACCGGACAGCTTGCCGTCGGCATCAACGAAGCTGAACGGTGGGTAAGTGCCTTCCAGGCCGACGTTGATAACGCCTTTGTCCTTGATCTGTTGCAACTGTTCACCGGCCACTGCCTGGCCGATCAGACCGGCGCTCAGCGCAAGCCCCAGCGAACCCACCAGCAGATTGCGACGTAGTGCGGAAAAATTCATGACAAGCCCCTGTGTTTTCTTATGGAAGACGCTTAAGCAAAGTTGGCGAATGGGTGATTCGGACGACAGCGCTATCCTGCCTTAAAGCAGCTTATGCGTCTCTCGCGAAATTCGCCTGCGGCGAGACTATAAGATGTCTGCGTTAGACTTGAAAATACTTAATATCTGAAATGTTATTCTTTATTGGAATATGTATTGTCTGTGGAAAAAGATCGCCGCCTGCGGCAGCTCCTGCATGAGATCACTTGTAGAAGCTGCCGTTTTGATCTTCTGTTACAGGAAGTCCTTGTAGGCAAACAACGCCGGCGCCCCACCGGTATGCAGGAAGATGATCGGGCCTTCATCAAAGCGCTGACGACCAATCCCGTCGAGTAAACCTGCCATGGCCTTGCCGGTGTACACCGGATCGAGCAACACCGCTTCCTGACTCGCCAGCAGCTTCAGCGCCGCCAGCGTCCCGGCATTCGGCTCGCCATAACGCGGGCCGAAATATTCGTCCCACAACTCGACCTTGAAGCTGGCCGGCAGTTCGACGCCGAGCAGCGCCGCCGTGCGTTCGGCAAGTCCCTGAACCTTCGGCCGCTGATCTTCTTCACTGCGCGAAACCGTCACGCCAATCACCGGCAATTGCGGCAGCACTTCGCTCAACGCCAATGCCAGACCGCTGTGCGTCCCGGCACTGCCCGAGGCCAACACCACGGCGGCGAAATTCAGGCCGGTGTCGTTGATCTGCTCGGCCAGTTCCAGACCGGCGCGCACATAGCCCAACGCACCGAGCGCATTGGAGCCACCAATTGGCACCAGATACGGCTTCTTGCCGTTGCTGCGCAGGCGGGCGGCGAGGGCGGTCAGTTGTTCGTCGGCGTTGTCGAGGTTGTCGACCAGTTCGACCTTGGTATCGAACAGATCCAGCAGCAGGCGGTTGCCGTTGCCGGTGTAATTGCTGTCGTCAGTGCCCAGCGGATTTTCCAGCAGCGCCACACAGCCAAGACCGAGTTTGGCGGCGAGTGCGGCGGTTTGACGAACGTGGTTCGATTGCAGCGCACCGGCGGTAATTAGCGTATCGGCACCTTGCGCCAAGGCATCGGCGGCGAGGTATTCGAGTTTGCGCAGTTTGTTGCCGCCCATGGCCAGTGGCGTCAGGTCATCGCGCTTGATGTACACCTCGCGGCCGAGCCAGGTGGACAAGCGTTCGAGTTTTTCCAGGGGCGTCGGGTGGCCGAGCAGGTCGAGACGGTCAAAGCGGTCCAGCTGTTGTTTGATCATGGGTCCGTACTGGCGGAGGAAGATGAAAGGACTATAGGCACGCGCTTTTGCAGGGGCAACCGTGAATCGCTTATAGCCAAATGAACTGAGCCCAGCACTATCGGTTCTTAATTCGCCTTCGCGAGCATGCCGTAAAGTAGGCGCCGTTGACGCGGCCAGACAGTCCGGCCGCCCGTGAGGAGTCTTTACCGTGAGCGAGCGTTCCAGCCATTGGCAATTGCAGACCATCGTCAGTCAACTGCGCAGCGCGCGGGATCAGTGGCGGGCACAGAACGGCCGGGCGTCCGGCGAGCAGGGCGGTCGCGAGTTGCCGTCCCGCGCAGCGATGGCGGAGATTCTTGAAGCATTGTGTGGCGCGTTGTTCCCGATGCGCCTGGGCCCGGTGGATCTGCGCGAAGAGAGTGAAGATTTCTACGTCGGCCACACCCTCGATGTCGCGCTGAATGCGTTGCTGGCGCAGACCCGCCTGGAGCTGCGTTACGTCGCCCGCCACAGTGCCCAGGCCGACACCGAAGTCGAAGCGCGCGCGATTCAGATCGTACAGGATTTCGCCCTCGCACTGCCGGGCCTGCGCACGCTGCTCGACACCGATGTGCTGGCCGCTTATCACGGTGATCCGGCGGCACGCAGTGTCGATGAAGTGCTGCTGTGCTACCCGGGGATTCTCGCGGTGATTCACCATCGTCTCGCGCACCATTTGTATCGCGCCGGTTTGCCGTTGCTGGCGCGGATCAGCGCGGAAATCGCCCATTCGGCGACCGGTATCGATATCCATCCGGGCGCGCAGATCGGCCGTAGCTTCTTTATCGATCACGGCACGGGCGTGGTGATCGGCGAGACGGCGATCATTGGTGAGCGGGTGCGGATTTATCAGGCGGTGACGTTGGGCGCCAAGCGTTTCCCGGCAGATGAAGACGGGCAGTTGCAGAAGGGCCATCCGCGTCATCCAATTGTTGAAGACGATGTGGTGATTTATGCCGGGGCGACGATTCTCGGGCGGATCACCATCGGCAAGGGTTCGACCATTGGCGGCAATGTGTGGCTGACGCGGAGTGTGCCGGCGGGGTGCAATTTGACTCAGGCCAATTTGCAGCATGATGACGGGACGCAGAAGTAGGGCTTTAACGGCTTACCCACCCCAGCCCTCTCCCCGAGGGAGAGGGGGTCGACCGAAGTGTCTTGCGTCATACATCGACCTGAAATACCGAGTCGATTATGGATTCGGTACAGCAGGATCACGTCGGCGTATCTCCCCAATATCCCCCAATCAGTCCCCTCTCCCTCCGGGAGAGGGCTAGGGTGAGGGGCTATTGAACGAACTCCCTAAAAACCACGTCATACCCATCCTTGAGCTAGCGTAGGAAAACTACCGCCTAGCCGTACGATTAGTCCTTGCCACCCTATCCATGTTTAACTTGAACGTTCATTCAAGTTAAACCGGTGGTTCGCTGCCCGCTCACAACAGGAGGCTTGCCTTTGCTGAGTCCGATCATTTCAGCCACGTTTCAACCCCTCGAGGTGCACGTTTCATGAGTGCATCGTCTACCCCCGCCAGCGGTCTGGTACGCATGAATCCGCCGGTGTTCTACTTCGCCGCGACGGTCATTCTGCTGTTTGGTCTCGTTGTCATCGCCATGCCGGAGCAGGCAGGCGCCTGGCTGCTGGAAGCGCAAAACTGGGCGGCCAATACGGTCGGCTGGTACTACATGCTCGCGATGACCCTGTATCTGGTCTTCGTGGTGGTCACCGCCTTATCCGGCTACGGCAAGATAAAACTCGGTGCCGACCACGACGAGCCCGAATTCAGTTACTTGTCCTGGGCCGGCATGCTGTTCGCCGCCGGGATCAGCATCACGCTGTTCTTCTTCTGCGTCTCTGAACCGCTGACCCATATGCTCCAGCCGCCGCAAGGCGAGGCGGGCACGGCGGATGCGGCGCGTCAGGCGATGCAGATTCTGTTCTTGCACTGGGGCCTGCATGGCTGGGGCGTGTTCGCCTTCGTCGGCATGGCGTTGGCCTATTTCGCTTACCGTCACAACCTGCCGCTGGCCTTGCGTTCGGCGCTGTATCCGCTGATCGGCAAGCGCATCAACGGCCCCATAGGTTATGCGGTGGACGGCTTCGGCATCATCGCTACGGTGTTCGGTCTGGGCGCCGACATGGGTTTTGGGGTGCTGCACCTCAACTCCGGTCTCGACTACTTGTTCGGCATCGCTCACACCCAGTGGATTCAAGTCGGCCTGATCACGCTGATGATGGGCGCGGCGATCATCGTTGCCGTCTCCGGCGTCGATAAAGGCGTGCGGGTGATGTCCGACATCAACATGCTGCTGGCCTGTGCGCTGCTGCTGTTCGTGTTGTTCGCCGGGCCTACCCAGCACCTGCTCAACACCTTGATCCAGAACCTTGGCGACTACCTCGGCGCCTTGCCGATGAAGAGTTTCGACCTCTACGCCTACGACAAACCGAGCGACTGGCTCGGCGGTTGGACAGTGTTTTACTGGGCCTGGTGGATTGCATGGTCGCCGTTCGTGGGCCTGTTCATTGCACGGATTTCCCGTGGCCGGACCATCCGTGAATTCGTTTTCGGCGTGCTGCTGATTCCGCTCGGTTTCACCCTCGCGTGGATGTCGATTTTCGGCAACAGCGCACTGGACCAAGTGCTCAACCACGGCATGAGCGCGCTGGGCATGTCGGCCATCGACAACCCGTCGATGAGCATTTACCTGCTGCTGGAAACCTACCCATGGAGCAAAACCGTCATCGCTGTGACGGTGTTTATCAGCTTCGTGTTCTTCGTGACGTCTGCCGACTCCGGCACCGTGGTGCTCTCGACCTTGTCGGCCAAGGGTGGCAACCCGGACGAAGACGGGCCGAAATGGCTGCGGGTGTTCTGGGGCGCAATGACCGCGTTGATCACCAGTGCGCTGTTGTTCTCCGGCAGTATCGATGCGCTGAAATCGGCGGTGGTGCTGACGTCGTTGCCGTTCTCGTTGATCCTGCTGTTGATGATGTGGGGTCTGCACAAGGCGTTCTATCTGGAGTCGCAGAAGCAGATCGCGCAGTTGCACTCGCTGGCACCGGTCTCCGGTTCACGGCGCGGTACGGGCGGCTGGCGTCAGCGTCTGAGTCAGGCGGTGCACTTCCCGTCGCGTGACGAGGTGTACCGCTTCATGGACACCACGGTACGCCCGGCAATTGAAGAAGTGACGGCGGTGTTCGTTGAAAAAGGCCTCAACGTGGTCACCCAGCCGGATCCGGCGAATGACAGCGTCAGCCTCGAAATCGGCCATGGTGATGCGCATCCGTTCATCTATCAGGTGCAGATGCGCGGCTACTTCACGCCGTCGTTCGCGCGTGGCGGGATGGGCTCGAAGCAGCTCAACAATCGCCGTTACTACCGCGCCGAAGTGCACTTGAGCGAGGGCAGTCAGGACTACGATCTGGTCGGCTACACCAAAGAACAGATCATCAACGACATCCTCGACCAGTACGAACGGCACATGCAGTTCCTGCATCTGGTGCGTTGATCGGCGGTTGGGCGCCGGGTCTGCTCAGGACTCGGCGCTCAGCACCATGAACAACACCATCGCCGCCACCGGCACCCCGAACACCGCACTGCCTATGGCTATTTCCGAACCCACGGACTGGCCGGCATGCACCACGCCCACCGCGCCATTGATCACCGTCAACGCCAACCACAGGGCGGCGAAGCCGTAGGCCATGGTCTGGCGGCTGAAGCCGATGCGCTCGCCGATGTAAAGCATCAGAGCGAGCAGGACCAGGCCGAAGAAAATGATGATGGCGGTGTGCATGGCGGATTCTGCCTGGTGGAGGTGCATTGCCTGAAGGATCGCTTTCGCGAGCAGGCTCGCTCCCACAGGGATTTCATGTACACAGGAAATCCCTGTGGGAGCGAGCCTGCTCGCGAAGGGGCCACCTCGGTGTCCTTTGGAGCATAGCCAATCCAGTCCCACCACATCTCTATTGGACATATTTTGCGACCCTCACAGAGAGTTTGGCCGGCGACGTGTTCTGCTTGCTGGCCCGCGGTTGCCGTTGATCTGCCCCATAACCAAGCGATTGTTCAGTGAGCTAATATTTATCCGAGTGTGTATCGTGTGTATCAAGGGCTACTGCGCGCTCTAGAGTAAATGGCTCTAGCTGTCGAACAGGGCAAAGGAAATGCGCAGTCGGGAAATGATCAGGATGATCGAAGACGATGGTTGGTATCTCGTGGCGGTGAAAGGCAGCCACCACCAATACAAGCATCCGCACAAGCCAGGAAGGGTGACGATCAAGCACCCTGATTCGTATCTGCCCAAGGGCACGATCAACAGCATTTTGAAACAGGCGGGCTTGAAATGAGGCCCGTTATTGGAAACGAAGGCCGTTTTATGGGCCTGTCAGAGGAAGGACTCACTCATATGAAATTCCCTGTCGTTCTGCACAAGGATGCCGACTCAGACTACGGAGTGATCATCCCGGATGTCCCGGGTTGTTTCTCCGCAGGCACTACGGTCGCTGAGGCGTTTGAAAATACTCAGGAGGCATTGGCGCTTCACTATGAGGGGTTGGTCGCCGACAACGCGCCGTTACCGCAAGTGCGGGACATTGATGCTCATCTCGATAACCCGGATTACGCGGGAGGGATCTGGGGCGTGGTCGATTTTGATATCACCCCGTATTTCGGCAAGTCAGTGCGTTTTAACGCCACGCTGCCGGAGCAGTTGCTTGAGCGTATTGACCAGACAGTCCGCCGTGACCAGCGCTATCGATCCCGTTCCGGATTTCTCGCGGCGGCCGCCTTGCGCGAACTGTCGGTATAGCGAAGTCAGGTACTTTCCCGTTCGATGACTTGGCACTGCAGCAGGTTCAGACGTTGCACTTCGTCGCTCGGCAACACGCCAAGACTTTCCAATACGCGTGTTGCGGCCAGTACGCCGATCTCCAGCGCCGGCGGTTTGATCGTGCTCAGGCTAGGTAGCAGCATCTCGGCGAACGGGTAATCGCCGAAGCCGAGGACGGCGCAGTCCTCGGGGATCTTGAGGCCTGCGCGTTGCCCGGCGAGCAGGCCGCCGGCGGCGATGTTGTCGTTGGCGAAAATGATTGCGTCGGGGCGCGGTGAGGCATTCATCAGCGCATCCATCGCCTGTTTGCCGGCCTCGAATGGCGCTCGATCGGCGTCAGGGGCGTAGATCCAAGGGTCCAGGCCGGATTCGCGCAAGGTCGCCGCGTAACCGTCGCGGCGTTCCAATGCGCTGAAGTCGCCCGCAGCGCTGTTTTGCACGAAGGCAATGCGTCGGTAGCCTTTTCCCAGCAGATGTTTTGCCGCCTTCACGCCCACTTCAAAATGCGAAAAACCGATCTGCATCGGCTCACGCTCCGGCTGGTAATCCCACGTCTCGATCACCGGAACATCCGCCTCGGCGATCATCTTTTCCGTGCCCGCACTGTGAAAGTGACTGGTCAGCACCAGCGCCGCTGGCGACCAGCCGAGAAACGCACGCACGGCGTTTTCTTCTTGTTCAGTGCTGAAGTAACTCGACGCCAGCAACAGCTGATAGCCATAACGACTGAGCGTATCGCTGAAGCCTTGAATGGTATTGGCGAAGATCGGCCCGGAGATGTTCGGGATCACCATGCCGACAATTTTCCCCCGCGCCGAGGCCAGCCCGCCGGCCACCAGATTCGGCACGTAACCCAACTCGGCCACCACCGCCGCAATCCGCTCGCGACGCTCGGGCGAAACCTGCTCAGGTTGGTTGAAATAGCGTGACACGGTGATCGCCGAAACCCCGGCCTCACGCGCCACGGCATTCAGCGTTACACGCCCGGCGCCACGACGTTTGCGGGGTTTTTCTTCGCTCAAGGCTCGATCCTTCTTAAAAACCAAATCGCATATAAAAGTAATTTTTCAGTATTGGACGCTCTATGTGCGGCTTGCCAATACTGTCGATGGTAGCGCTAACAAAGCGCGCTGTCTGCTACTCGCTCGAGCGAATGCCCAAGACACCGATTCAGGCGCTGTCGTCGCAGAACGGCAGCGGTTAAGGGCCAATTTCGAGCGGGCAAACATGCACAACATTCCTGGGGCGACACACACACTGGCGCAGTCGATTCGCGCCGCCGGCTGGTTATTCACGGGGTTGGCGGCGCTGCCGTTGCCCAACGCATTCGCTGCCGAGAGCAGTGATCAGGAGCCGACACTCAAATCGGTGACCGTCACTGCCACCCGCCGCGAAGAATCGCTGCAAAAAGTGCCGGTCGCGGTGTCGGTGATCGACGGCGAACAACTTGAGCGCGACAACCGCAACGGCGTGGCGAGCATCGTCCAGCAAGTGCCTTCGCTGAACTTCCGCACTGGCGCTTCGAACAAGGACACCTCGTTGTTCGTGCGCGGCGTCGGTACGATTTCCACCTCGCCGGGCGTCGAGCCGACCGTGGCGACGGTAATCGATGGTGTGGTCTACGCGCGTCCCGGGCAATCCACTCTCGACTTGCTGGATCTGGAGCGCGTCGAAGTGCTGCGCGGCCCGCAAGGTACGCTGTTCGGCAAAAACGCCTCGGCCGGTGTACTCAATATCACCAGTAAGGCACCCACCGCCGAGACCCATGGCTACATCGATCAGTCGTACTACAGCGGCAACGAAAGTCGCACCCGTTTCGGCATCGGCGGCAGCCTGATTCCGGACACGTTGAAAGGCTCGATCAGCACGCTGTTCGGCACCTACGACGGCAACGTCGACAACCAGCACAATGGCCAGGAGGTCAACGGCTACAACCATCGCGGCGTGCGCGGCAAACTCGAATTCACCCCGAATGACGACGTCACCTTCACCCTGATCGCCGACTACATGCAGTCCCATGACGACGGCCCCAACGGCGTGGTCAGCAAGTCGCTGACGCCGGCCTTCGCCAACGCGCTGAACCCGGTCAATGCGACTAGCCACAATCGCGATATCAACACCGACACCCGCAGCCATGTCGAGGACACCAACAAGGGCCTGTCCGGCCAGCTCGACTGGCAACTGGGCGATTACACTCTGACCTCGATCACCGCATGGCGCGGTTGGGACAACACCCAGTATCAGGACGGCGACCGTCTCGGTACGGTGACGGCGGCGTTCCCCGGCACGGCGGACAAAGGTGATCTGGCCTTCGATCAATATTCGCAAGAGCTGCGTCTGGCCTCGCCGAAGGGCGAGTTTCTTGAGTACGTCGGCGGCCTGTTCTACATGCACGGCAAGGATGACGAGACCTATCAGCGCACGCTGACCACCACCACGCGCACCGACCGAGGCGTCGCCGATTACAGCACCACCAGCGACAGCTATGCGGTGTTCGGTGAGAGCACGCTGAACTTCACCTCGGACTTTCGCGGCATCGTCGGCCTGCGCTACACCCACGATGATCTCGAATACGATCACCGCCGCGTCTCCACTTCAGCGACCACGGTCAGCGGCATTCAACCGGCGACCAGCAGTTCAGGTTCTGTCGACGAAGATGGCTGGTCCGGCCGCCTCGGTGTGCAGTACGACTTGAGCGATGCTGTCACTACCTATCTGACCTACTCGCGCGGCTACAAAGGCCCGGCCTACAACGTCTTCTTCAACATGCAGCCGCGCGATACCGAAGCGCTGAAACCGGAGACCTCCAACACCTGGGAAGCGGGCATCAAAGCCACGTCCTGGAACAATCGCCTGACCACCAACCTCGCGGTATTCCACAGCGACTACGACAACTATCAGGCGAACTTCTTCGACACCGTCGCCGGCCAGGTTGTGACGCGTTTGATCAATGCCGGCAGCGTCAGCAGCGAAGGCGTCGAACTCGATTACGCCTTGCAGGCGACCCAGCAATTGAAACTGTCCGGCGCACTCGCCTACACCCGTGCGCGCATCGACGAGTTCGCCTGCCCGGCAGGCGCAGCGGCGTCGTGCAACGTCAACGGCAAACCGCTGCCGTTCAGTCCGGACTGGAAAAGCTACGTGCGCGCTGACTACAGCATCCCGCTGGATAACGGCCTGGATATCGAACTCGGCACCGACTATAGCTGGCAGAGCGAAGTGCAGTACGACATCAGCCAGAACGTCGACACCAAGCAGGGCGCCTACGGTCTTTGGAACGCCAGTGTCGCGCTGGCTGATTACAGCAATGGCTGGCGCGTGGCATTGCTGGGCAAAAACCTCACCGACAAGTCGTACTCGCCATTGCTCGCCAGCGGCGGCAATTACATCTATCGCGCCGTGCCACGGGACGACGAGCGCTACTTTGGCGTGCAACTGCGCAAGGATTTCTGAGATGAGCAGACAGTTGAAACTCGGCGCGTTCCTCATGGCCACCGGGCACCATGTGGCAGCGTGGCGTCATCCGGATGTGCCGGCGAATGCGGGTCTGGATTTCGCCCATTACAAGCGGCTGGCGCAAATTGCCGAGGCGGCGAAGTTCGATGCGTTGTTTGTCGCTGACAGCGTCGCCGCGCCAACTCAGGACATCGCCAGCCGCATGGCGCGTTCCGATCACTTTGAACCGCTGACCTTGCTCTCGGCCCTGAGTGCGGTGACCGCGCATATCGGCCTGATCGCCACGGCGACCACCAGTTACAACGAGCCGTATCACGTGGCGCGCAAATTTGCTTCGCTCGATCACCTGTCGGGTGGCCGCGCGGGGTGGAATCTGGTGACGTCGGACAATGCTGCCGAAGCGCTGAATTTCGGGCGTGACGAACACATTGGCCACGCCGAACGCTACAGCCGAGCCCGCGAGTTTCATCAGGTGGTGACCGGGCTTTGGGACAGTTGGGAGGACGATGCCTTCTTTCGCGACAAGGCCAGCGGAGCGTATTACGACCCTTCGAAATTGCATGTGCTGGATCACGTTGGTGAACACTTCAGGGTCAAAGGTCCGCTGAACGTTGCGCGTTCGCCGCAGGGGCAACCGGTGATTGTTCAGGCTGGATCTTCGGAAACCGGGCGCGAATTGGCGGCGCAAACCGCTGAAGTGGTGTTCACCGCACAGACTTCGCTGGCCAGTGCCCAAGCGTTTTACGCTGACCTCAAAGCACGTTTGCCCAAGTACGGGCGCAGCGCGGATTCGCTGAAAATCATGCCCGGGGTTTTCGTTGTGGTCGGCGGCACCGAAGCCGAAGCGCGGGAAAAATGTGAAACGTTTCAGCAATTAGTCGAACCCGAGGTTGGCGTCGCCTTGCTTGGGCGTATGCTGGGCAACTTCGATTTGTCGAAGTACCCGCTGGACGGGCCGTTGCCGGAGTTGCCGCTGACCGAAAGCGGTCAGCAGAGCCGGCAGAAATTGCTCACTGAACTGGCGGGCCGGGAGAACCTGAGCCTTGCCGAACTGGGGCGCAAGATTGCTGGCGGACGCGGGCATTACAGCCTGGTCGGTACGCCGGAGCAGATTGCCGATCGTTTGCAGGAATGGTTCGAACAAGGCGCAGCGGACGGTTTCAACGTGCTGGTGCCGCACTTGCCCGGCGGGCTCGAAGACTTCGCCAATGGCGTGGTCCCGGAACTGCAACGGCGCGGGCTGTTCAGAACCGACTATGAAGGCCGGACCTTGCGCGAGAACCTGGGTCTGGCCCGACCCGGCAATCGATTTGTGTAACACCCTTCGCGAGCTTGCTCGCGAAGCAGTCGACACCCTATTCAAGACAGACAAGAGAGGATTCGATGACTTACACCGCTGCCGAAAACCGCTACGACTCCATCCCTTACCGCCGCGTCGGCCGCAGCGGTCTGGTGCTGCCGGCGTTGTCGCTGGGTCTGTGGCACAACTTCGGTGACAGCACGCCGATCGACACCCAGCGCGCCTTGTTACGCACCGCGTTCGACCTGGGCATCAACCACTTCGACCTGGCCAACAACTACGGCCCGCCCTACGGCAGCGCCGAGATCAATTTTGGTCGTCTGCTGCGCGAAGACTTCAAGCAGTACCGCGACGAGCTGATCATCTCCAGCAAGGCCGGTTGGGACATGTGGCCCGGCCCTTACGGCCAGGGCGGCGGTTCGCGCAAATACGTGCTGGCCAGCCTCGACCAGAGCCTGCAACGGCTCGGTCTGGACTATGTGGATATCTTCTATTCGCACCGCTTCGACCCGGACACCCCGCTGGAAGAAACCGCCAGCGCCCTCGCCACCGCGGTGCAACAGGGCAAAGCGTTGTACATCGGTATCTCGTCGTATTCCGGGGTGAAAACCCGCGAGATCGCTGCGCTGTTGAAAGAGTGGAAAGTGCCGCTGTTGATTCACCAACCGGCGTACAACCTGCTCAATCGCTGGGTGGAAAAAGACCTGCTGGATACCACCGATGAACTCGGCACGGGCGTGATTGCTTTCACTCCGTTGGCGCAAGGTCTGCTCACCGACAAATACCTCAACGGCGTGCCGGCGGATGCGCGGGTCAATCGTCCGGGCGGCGGTTCGTTGCAGGCTTCGCACCTGTCCGATGCCAACATCGCTCATGTGCGCGCATTGAACGAGATCGCCAAGCGTCGCGGCCAGAGCCTGGCGCAACTGGCGCTGGCGTGGACGTTGCGGGATCCTCGGGTGACCTCGGCACTGATTGGTGCGAGCCGGCCGGAGCAGATTATCGAGAACGTCGGGGCGTTGAAGAATTTGAGCTTCAGTGCTGAGGAATTGGCGGAGATTGACCGGTTTGCCCAAGAGGGTGGGATCAATCTTTGGGAGAAGCCTTCGACGGCGGAGTGATGACGATTGGGTTGGATCAGCAAGATCCAACCCCCTCACCCCAGCCCTCTCCCCCAGGGGGCGAGGGAGAAAGGGAGCCGATCTTCATGCCTTTCAAAGCTTGAGTTCAACCCGATATTTCAGGTCGATGTAGCTTGTACAAACACCTCGGTCAGTCCCCTCTCCCTTTGGGAGAGGGTTAGGGTGAGGGGCTTTTGCCTTTAAAAGGACTCAGCGAAAAAACGGCACATCCCCCAACACCGTCGCCCGCTGCATCACCCGCCGCGCCGGCCGATAATCATCCACCGCGTAATGCTGAGTCACGCGGTTATCCCAGAACGCAATGTCGTCCTGCTGCCAACGCCAGCGAATGGTGAATTCCGGTCGCGTTGCATGGGCGAACAGAAACTTCAGAATCGCCTCGCTCTCGGTTTCCGACAGCTCATTGATCTTCGACGTGAAGCCTTCATTGACGAACAACGAACGCCGCCCGCTGACCGGATGCGTACGAATCACCGGGTGCGACAGCGGTGGATTCTTGCGTCGGGCCTCTTCCCACTGCGCCAACGCTTCCGGCGTATTGCCGTAGCGCTCCAGCGGAAACGAGCGAGTGAAATCGTGAGTCGCGGTCAGCCCTTCGAGTAAGGCTTTCATTGGCGCCGACAGCGCTTCGTACGCAGCAATCCCGCTGGCCCACAGCGTGTCGCCACCGAACTCCGGCAGCAACTTGGCGCTGAGCACCGCGCCCATCGCCGGCGTCGGCAGGAAGGTCACGTCGGTGTGCCAGATCGCGTTGTCGCGCACGTCGGTGACGGCGGTGTCGAGGATCAACACTTCCGGTTGTTCCGGTACGTTCGGGTAGATCGGGTGAATGTGCAGGTCACCGAAGTACGCGGCGAAACGCGCTTGTTGCGGCGGTTCGATTGGCTGGTTGCGGAAGAACAGCACTTGATAATTGAGCAGCGCCTGCTCGATCGCGTCGCGGTGTTCCAGGGTCAACGGCTGGCTGATGTCGACGCCACTGATCTGTGCGCCGAGGGCTGAGCTTAATGGGGTGATATTGAGGCTGCTCATGGTCTTTCTCTTCGAATTCGGGGTTCAAGCTTTTGTAGGAGTGAGCCTGCTCGCGATTGCAGACTGGCAGTCAATGCTGTGGTGAATGACACACCGCAATCGCGAGCAGGCTCGCTCCCACAGGGGAATTTTCACAAGGCGATTTAGTGGGCCTGGCCGTGCCACGGCACCAGTTTGCGCTGCAGGGCGCGCAGGCCCATTTCCATGGCGAAGGCGATCAGGGCGATGACCAGAATCCCCAGCACCACGACATCAGTGACCAGGAATTGCGCGGCCGACTGCACCATGAAGCCCAAACCGCTGGTGGCCGCGATCAGTTCAGCAGCAACCAAGGTCGACCAACCCACGCCCAGACCAATACGCACACCCGTGAGAATGTCCGGCAGAGCGCTGGGCAAAATCACATGACGAATAAGCTGCAAACGCGTCGCGCCCAACGACTGCGCCGCACGCAACTTCGCCGGATCAACCGTGCGCACACCGGTCGCCGTGGCAATGGCGATCGGCGCGAAAATCGCCAGATAAATCAGCAGCACTTTCGACAACTCACCGATGCCGCACCAGATCACGATCAGCGGCAGATAAGCCAACGGCGGGATAGGGCGGTAGAACTCGATCAGCGGATCGAGCACGCCACGGGCGATGCGGTTGGCGCCAATGGCAATGCCTACCGGCACGGCGGTCAGAATCGCAAAACCGAGGCCCAGACCGATGCGGCTCAGGCTTGCGCCGAGGTGCTGCCACAACGTTGAATCCATGTAACCGGTAGTCGCCAGCAACCAGCCCTTTTGCAGCACGGCGGACGGTGGCGGCAGGAACAGTGGTTCGATCAACCCGGTGGCAGTCACCGCCCACCAGATGGCCAACAACGCGAACAGCGTCAGCAGGCTGATCCAGCGCGTGCTGAGGCTGCGACGTACAGGAATGACCGCCGAAGCGCTGACCGGTTTTACCGCAGCCGAGGAAACGTCGTAACTGCTCATGCGCGCTCCTGCCGTTGCCCGGCGCTGCGTTGCGAGAACACTTTGCTCAGCACGTGTTCGCGGGTTTCGATAAAACTCGGATCGGATTTGATCGCCCGGGCGGATTCACCGGCGGCATAACGCTGACCGAAATCCAGATGCAGGCGCTCAACGATCTGCCCCGGATTCGGTGCGAGCAGAATCAGGTCAGTGGCGAGGAAAACCGCTTCTTCAATATCGTGGGTAATCAGGAAAACCGGTTTGGCCGTGCGCTGCCAGACTTGCAGCAACAGCTCTTGCATCTGTTCGCGAGTGAACGCGTCGAGGGCACCGAAAGGCTCGTCCATCAGCAACACGCGCGGATCAGCGGCGAGGGCGCGGGCGAGGCCAACACGTTGTTTCTGGCCGCCGGAGAGTTGCCAGATGCGGCGACTTTCGAACCCTGAAAGATCAACCAGCGCGAGCATTTCACGGGCGATTTTTTCGCGCTTGTCCTTGGCGATACCGGCCAGCTCCAGACCGAACGCGACGTTCGCCAGCACGTCCTGCCATGGCAGCAACGCATCATCCTGGAACACCACGCCCCGTTCGGCGCTCGGGCCTTTGACCGGCACACCGTCGAGGGTGATGCGCCCGGCGCTCGGCTCGACGAAACCGGCAATCAGGTTCAACAGCGAAGTCTTGCCACTGCCGGACGGGCCGAGAGCCACCAGCAATTGCTGAGGCCCCAGGGTCAGAGAAATATCCGCCAGCACCGGTGTCGGGCTGCCCGGGTACTGTGCGCTGATGCGCTCCAGCTGTAGCAAGGCCATCGCGGTTAACTCCCGATCAGTTGGTGATGTATTTGGCGCTGACGTATGGCGCGTAGTCCGGCAGAACCGCTTCGACCTTGCCTTGCTCCTTGAGGAACGCGGCGGTGTCAGTGATGGCTTTGGTGGTCGGCGCGCCGAGGCTGACGACCTGGTCCGCCGCCAGCGGGTAGACGTTGCCTTGCAGCAACAGCGGAATGTCGCTGGCCTTGGCACCGGAGAGTTTCACCAGTTTGTCGACGTTGGACTGATCGGCGAGCCAGGCTTTCGGGTCTTTGCGGTAGTCGGCGTAGGCGTCGAGGGTGACCTTGGCGAACGCGGTGACGATTTCCGGGTGCTTCTCGGCGAAGTCTTTGCGCACGATCCACGCATCGAAGGTCGGCGCGCCAAACTTGGCCAGTTCGCCGGAGGTGATCAGCACTTTGCCGTTTTCCTTGGCCACGCCGAGTGCCGGATCCCACACGTAGGTGGCATCGATGTCACCGCGTTTCCACGCGGCAATGATCGCTGGCGGGGCGAGGTTGAGCACGGTGACCTTCGACGGGTCGATGTTCCAGTGCTTCAGCGCGGCGAGCAGGCTGTAGTGACCGGTGGACACGAAGGGCACGGCGATTTTCTTGCCGATCAGATCTTGCGGGGTCTTGATCCCGGAAGCGTCGCGAGCGACCAGTGCTTCGGCGGCGCCGATCTGGGTGGCGATTAGGAAGGTTTCGACCGGGACTTTGCGCGTGATCGCGGCGGTCAGCGGGCTCGAACCGAGATAGCCGATCTGCACGTCACCGGAGGCGATGGCGGCGATGATGTCGGCGCCGTTGTCGAACTTGCGCCAGGCGATGTCGGCTTTGGTGGCTTTTTCGTAGGCGCCGTCGGCCTGGGCGACTTTCGCCGGGTCAACGGTGGTTTGGTAGGCGACGGTAAGGTCGGCGGCCTGGGCCAGAAAACTCGCGGCAGCCAGGGAGGCTACGGCGAGCAGGCGAAGCGGGAAATTCAGTTTCATTGAACAGCTCCATATCAGGCGACCGAGCGTCGGCGTGAAAGGAGACTAAATGATCTAAGAATCGGTAAATAAATAACTTTTTAGAATGAGCTTATGAGCGGAAAAATCTAAGGCGCGGGGGGATTGTGAATATTTCGGATCTTGCGTTCGACGTTAGATCTTTGCCCCCTCACCCCAGCCCTCTCCCCCAAGGGGGCGAGGGGGAAAGGGAGCCGATCTCTGTGCTTTTCAAGGGCCGAGTTCGGCGCGGTATTTCAGGTCGGCGTACTTCGCATCAACAACTCGGTCAGTACACTCTCCCCCCAGGGGGCGAGGTGGCGAGGGGAAAGGGAGCCGATCTCTGTGCTTTTCAAGGGCCGAGTTCGGCACGGTATTTCAGGTCGGCGTACTTCGCATCAACAACTCGGTCAGTTCCCTCTCCCTCTGGGAGAGGGCTAGGGTGAGGGGCTTTTAGTTGCTGATTGCGAGAATGCTTGCCTGATACGACCCGACGAATACGTCGAAATCACCGACTTCGTTCTGCTCCAGCTCAGCCTGCGCTGCCAGAGAAGTACGCGCCAACTCCTCAAACTTCGCCTGCTCATCCGCCGCCAGTGGTTCGCTGCGGAAAAACTCGGCATGTGCCTGACTCTGACGCAACGAGAACTGCGCAAAGCTTTCCTTGTGCTCTGCCATCGCCGCCAGCACTTGCGCCGAAGGTGTCAGGGACGGATCGCTGACCTTGGCCAGTTGCGCGTCCAGCGCCTTGCTATGGGCATCGCCGCCATGGCTCTGATCCAGCAACGCCGCCAGTGGAGCGATCTGCTCCAGCAGTTCGGCCGCCCAGGTCTTCATCTCGACCGGTTCACCGTCACGCTGCAATTGCAGGCCTGGACGACGACCTTCCTTGACCACGCTGAGGAAGTTCGAGGTGGCGTTGCCGCACGAGGTGTTGGTCAGCAACGGGCTGTCGTTCAGCGCGCAGAACAGCAGGAACGCATCGAGGAAGCGCGACTCGGTGAGGTCGATGCCCATCGGCAGGAACGGGTTGATGTCCAGGCAACGCACTTCAACGTACTGAATGCCACGGGCCACCAGCGCCTGAATCGGCCGCTCGCCGGTGTAGGTCACGCGTTTCGGGCGGATGTTGGAGTAGTACTCGTTTTCGATCTGCAGGATGTTGGTGTTGAGCTGCACCCACTCGCCATCCTGGTGCGTGCCGACTTCAACGTACGGCGCGTACGGCGTGGCCACGGCTTTGCGCAGACTGTCGGTGTAGCTTGCCAGATCGTTGTAGCACGGCGTCAGACCGGCCTGGGCGTTGCTCTGGTAACCAAGGTCGCTCATGCGCAGGCTGGTCGCGTAGGGCAGATACAGCGTGTCCGGATCAAGTTGTTCCAACTGATGCGACCGACCGCGCAGGAAGCCTGCATCCAGCGCCGGCGAGGCACCGAACAGGTACATCAGCAACCAGCTATAGCGACGGAAATTACGGATCAGCGCGATATAGGACGTCGACTGGAAATCGCGATCCGTGCCGACAAAACCTTCGGTTTCGCGCAGCAGTGGCCAGAGCTTTTCCGGCAGGGAGAAATTGTAGTGAATCCCGGCGATGCACTGCATGGTCTTGCCGTACCGCAGGGCCAGGCCCTTGCGGTAGACGTACTTGAGCTGACCGATGTTGGAGGTGCCGTAGTAGGCGATCGGGATGTCTTCCTCGGCCGGCAACGGGCACGGCATCGATGGACTCCACAGGTACTCGTTGCCGAGTTTGCTGTAGGCAAAACGGTGAATCTTGTCCAGGCTCGCCAAGGTATCAGCCGGGTCGGGCAGGGCGGGCGTGATGAATTCCAGCAGCGACTCGGAGTAGTCGGTGGTGATTTGTTCGTTGGTCAGCGCGGAACCCAAGGCTTCGGGGTGCGGCGTTTGCGCCAGGCGACCTTCGCTGGTCACGCGCAGGCATTCACGTTCGATACCGTGCAGGCACTGCTCGAGCAGAGAGAGGTTAGCGCGCTCGCCGAGCAGAGCCAGGCGGCGGTTGAGAAGTTCGCTCAATTTGGATTCCTTCACGCGTCAGTCGCCCCAATATGGGGGTGGGCAAGACGGTCTACAAGGGTGAAGTTGAAACTGGCGTTTTCGCCTGGTTTTATAGCGGCAGGCCATTTGCCGGTCAGTCAAGAACTGCACAATCCCTGTGGGAGCGAGCTTGCTCGCGAAGAGGGTCTATCAGCCAACATTTCGGTTGCCTGACACACCGCCTTCGCGAGCAAGCTCGCTCCCACAAGGTTCGTTGCGCCGAAATTAACTCAAAATGATGACCGGTAGCTACAGGACAGCGAACGTGCCTTGCGCTTTTGCGACCAGTTTGTCGCCCTGCATCACGTCGGCTTCGACCACCAAAGTACGTCGGCCCGGGTGAATCACCCGCGCCGTGCACATGACCTCACCGTCGGAAACGGCGCGGATATAGTTGATCTTGCATTCGATGGTCGCGCTCTGCTGATCGAAGCCATGAGTGCTGGAACAGGCCAGCCCCATGGCGATATCGACCAGACTGAACAGCGCGCCACCGTGCAATTTGCCGCCGCGATTGCGCAGTTCCGGTTCCAGCACCAGGGCGACTTGCGCCACCCCGGTTTCCAGGCTGTGCAGGCGGCAGCCCAACAGCTTGAAAAACGCGCTCTCGACGAGCCCGGCCGGAATCTCCATCAGCGTTTCTTCAACTGCTTGGCGTTGGCGAACAGCGAGGCCATCGCGTTGTTCACTGGCGCTGCGGTGGCGGTTTCCTTGCGCGGCGCGTTGTTCGAAGGCTGGCGTTGCGCCGAGCCTGGACGCGAGCCACGGGCGCCGTCGATCTTCTCGCCCGGGGTGTCGCCCATGCGCATCGACAGACCGACGCGTTTGCGCGGAATGTCGACTTCCATGACCTTCACTTTCACCACATCACCGGCCTTCACCGCTTCACGCGGATCCTTGATGAATTTCTCCGACAGCGCCGAGATGTGCACCAGACCGTCCTGATGCACGCCGATGTCGACGAAGGCACCGAATGCGGTCACGTTGGTCACCACGCCTTCGAGGATCATCCCCAATTGCAGGTCTTTGAGGTCTTCAACGCCTTCCTGGAACTCGGCAGTCTTGAACTCCGGACGCGGGTCGCGGCCCGGTTTTTCCAGCTCTTGCAGGATGTCGGTGACGGTTGGCAGACCGAAGGTCTCGTCGGTGAATTTCTTCGGATCCAGACGCTTGAGGAACCCGGCATCGCCGATCAGCGAGCGAATGTCGCGGTCGGTTTCAGCGGCAATGCGTTGCACCAGCGGATAGGCTTCCGGGTGCACCGCCGACGAGTCCAGCGGGTTGTCGCCGTTCATCACGCGCAAGAAACCGGCCGCCTGTTCGAAGGTTTTTTCGCCCAGACGCGCGACTTTCTTCAGCGCTGCGCGGGTTTTGAACGCACCGTGTTCGTCGCGGTGCGTGACGATGTTTTGCGCCAGCGTCGCGTTGAGGCCGGAGATCCGCGCCAACAGCGCCACCGAAGCAGTGTTCACATCAACGCCAACGGCGTTCACGCAGTCCTCGACCACAGCGTCCAGACCACGCGCCAGTTTCAACTGCGAAACGTCGTGCTGGTACTGGCCGACACCAATGGATTTCGGATCGATTTTCACCAGCTCGGCCAGCGGATCCTGCAGACGACGGGCGATGGACACCGCGCCACGGATCGACACGTCGAGATCCGGGAATTCCTTGGCCGCCAGTTCCGACGCCGAGTACACCGATGCACCGGCCTCGGAAACCATGACCTTGGTCATTTTCATCGCTGGATATTTTTTGATCAGCTCGATCGCCAGTTTGTCGGTCTCGCGGCTGGCGGTGCCGTTGCCGATGGCGATCAGGTCAACCGAGTGCTTGGCGCACAGGGCAGCCAGAATGGCGATGGTCTGATCCCACTTGTTGTGCGGCACGTGCGGGTAAACCGTGGCGTGATCAAGCAGTTTGCCGGTCGAGTCGACCACGGCGACCTTGCAGCCGGTACGCAGGCCCGGGTCGAGACCCAGTGTTGCACGCGGGCCGGCCGGGGCGGCCAGCAGCAAGTCGTGCAGGTTGTGGGCGAAGACGTTGATCGCTTCGGTTTCGGCGCCGTCACGCAGCTCGCCGAGCAGGTCGGTTTCCAGGTGGGTGTAGAGCTTGACCTTCCAGGTCCAGCGCACCACTTCGCCGAGCCATTTGTCGGCCGGGCGGTTCTGGTTCTGGATGTTGAATTGCTGGCCGATCATGCCCTCGCACGGGTGCATGGTGCCCGGCAGTTCGTCGCCGACTTTCAGCGCGGAGCTGAGGATGCCTTCGTTGCGGCCACGGAAAATCGCCAGCGCGCGGTGCGACGGCATGCTTTTCAGCGGTTCGTCGTGTTCGAAGTAATCGCGGAATTTGGCGCCTTCCTCTTCCTTGCCAGCGATGACGCGGGCACTGAGGGTGGCTTCCTGTTTCAGGTAGTTACGCAGTTTTTCCAGCAGGCTGGCGTCTTCGGCGAAGCGCTCCATGAGGATGTATTTGGCGCCTTCGAGCGCAGCCTTCACGTCGGCCACGCCTTTTTCGGCGTCGACGAAGCGTGCGGCTTCGGTTTCCGGGGTCAGGTTCGGGTCGTTGAACAGGCCATCGGCCAAGTCGCCGAGGCCGGCTTCCAGGGCGATCTGGCCCTTGGTGCGTCGCTTCTGCTTGTACGGCAGGTACAAGTCTTCGAGGCGAGTCTTGGTGTCGGCGAGTTTGATGTCGCGCTCGAGGGCAGGAGTGAGTTTGCCTTGCTCTTCGATGCTGGCGAGGATGCTGATGCGCCGTTCGTCGAGTTCTCGCAGGTAGCGCAGGCGCTCTTCCAGATGACGCAACTGGGTGTCATCGAGGCTGCCGGTGACTTCTTTCCGGTAACGGGCGATGAAGGGAACGGTAGAGCCTTCATCGAGTAGCGCGACGGCCGCTTCGACCTGTTGTGGGCGTACGCCGAGTTCCTCGGCAATGCGGCTGTTGATGCTGTCCATAAAACCACCTGACATATTGTGAAATCAGGCTCGCAGGCACGGAAATAAAGGCCCGGAGTCTGGTTGAGCGGCTAGAAAATTGCCGCTGCCTGGGTCAAAAGGCAGCCCATTGACCCGTGAAATCGAACAATTACTGCGCTAGGCAGGAAAAAAAGCCTGCCACCTGCGGTAACGATTCAGACGTTGCCTGGCACAAAACGCCGCGCATTATAACCAGCGTTCTGTCATTCGGGGGCGTCGCAGTCTGTAGGCATAAACCCCGGTTTTCTGGCAGTGAAGGAAAAATCTGCTAACAATGCACACGGTGCGTATAACGGCAGCTACGCCATAATGCGCGCCGAGCTAAAAGGAGCATCCAATGAGCAGCACTGCACAAACTGCTGAAGGCGAAAAAATTCTCATCGTTGACGACGATCCGGGCTTAAGCAGCCTGCTGGAACGTTTTTTCGTCAGCAAGGGCTATCGCGCCCGTACCGTACCGAACACCGAGCAGATGGATCGTCTGCTGTCGCGTGAAGTTTTCAATCTGGTCGTCCTCGACCTGATGCTGCCCGGTGAAGACGGTCTGACCGCGTGCCGGCGTCTGCGGGCCGCGAACAACCAGATCCCGATCATCATGCTCACCGCCAAGGGCGATGAGATGAGCCGTATCAAGGGTCTGGAACTGGGCGCCGACGATTATCTGGCCAAGCCGTTCAACCCGGACGAGCTGATGGCGCGGGTCAAAGCTGTTCTGCGTCGTCAGGCCGCACCAGTACCGGGCGCGCCGGGCAGCGAAGACGAAAACGTCACCTTCGGTGATTACGTGTTGTCGCTGGCCACCCGCGAATTGAAGCGCGGCGAAGAAGTGCACATGCTCACCACCGGTGAGTTTGCGGTACTCAAGGCTTTGGTAATGAATGCGCGTCAGCCACTGACCCGCGACAAACTGATGAACCTGGCCCGTGGCCGCGAGTGGGATGCCCTCGAGCGTTCCATCGACGTGCAGATTTCCCGTCTGCGCCGCATGATCGAGCCTGATGCATCGAAGCCGCGCTATATCCAGACTGTCTGGGGTGTGGGCTACGTGTTCGTACCGGATGGCGCCGCCACCAAGTGATCGGCGATTTGTAGGAGCGGGTCTGCAGGTTTTGGTCGAACGGCCATGCCCGCAGACTCGCAATCCGCAATATGCGAGCATTGCTCGCTCCTGCAAGTGTGTAGCGGTTATAGATGAAAACCCCTGTCTGGTTCCCCCAAAGTTTTTTCTCCCGCACCCTTTGGCTGGTGCTCATCGTCGTGCTGTTTTCCAAGGCGCTGACCCTGGTTTATCTATTGATGAACGAGGACGTGCTGGTGGATCGCCAATACAGCCATGGCGTCGCCCTGACGCTGCGTGCCTATTGGGCCGCGGATGAAGAGAACCGCGCAAAGATTGCTGATGCGGCGACCCTGATCCGGGTGGTCGGCGCCGGTGTGCCGGAAGGCGAACAGCACTGGCCGTACAGCGAAATCTATCAGCGACAAATGCAGGCGGAGCTGGGCGCCGACACTGAAGTGCGTTTGCGCATGCACTCGCCGCCAGCGTTGTGGGTGCGCGCGCCGAGCCTCGGTGATGGCTGGTTGAAGGTGCCGTTGTATCCGCACCCGTTGCGTGGCCAGAAAATCTGGAACGTGCTCGGCTGGTTCCTCGCCATCGGCTTGCTCTCGACAGCCTCTGCATGGATTTTCGTCAGTCAGCTCAACCAGCCGTTGAAACGTCTGGTGTATGCCGCCCGGCAGCTTGGTCAGGGCCGTAGCGTGCGACTGCCGATCAGCGATACACCGAGCGAGATGACCGAGGTCTATCGCGCTTTCAACCAGATGGCGGAAGACGTCGAACAGGCCGGTCGCGAGCGTGAATTGATGCTGGCCGGCGTGTCCCACGACTTGCGCACACCGTTGACCCGCTTGCGCCTGTCGCTGGAATTGATGGGCGACCGAAATGACCTGACGGACGACATGGTCCGGGACATCGAAGACATGGATGCGATTCTCGACCAGTTTCTCGCGTTTATTCGCGATGGTCGTGACGAGTCGGTGGAAGAGGTGGATCTGACTGATCTGGTGCGCGAGGTGGCGGCGCCATACAACCAGAATGAAGAGAAAGTGCGTTTGCGTCTGGAGCCGATTCAGCCGTTCCCGCTGCGTCGGGTCTCGATGAAGCGCTTGCTCAATAACCTGATCGGCAACGCCTTGAACCATGCCGGTGGCAGCGTTGAGGTAGCCGCTTATGTGTCCGGTGACGTCAGTGCGCCGTATGTGGTGCTGAGCGTGATGGACCGAGGCGCGGGGATTGATCCTTCGGAACTTGAAGCGATTTTCAACCCGTTTACCCGAGGCGATCGTGCCCGGGGCGGTAAGGGCACCGGCTTGGGGTTGGCGATTGTGAAGCGGATTGCTTCGATGCATGGCGGCAATGTTGAATTGCGCAATCGGTCCGGGGGTGGACTGGAAGCGCGGGTGCGGCTGCCGTTGGGATTGATGCTGCCGCGGGATGCTGTGTAGATCAAAAGCCCCTCATCGGAACGCCGCCCGTGTAGAGACCGGTACATCCTTTACAAATTAGACCGGGGACATCGTTTACACCTTTACAGGCTTGAAACGCGTTTGGCGCCTCTTTCAAGCCTGCCTAAACAGTGGCTGCAAAGGTACAGTTCCCAAGCGTCATCAGCCACTTCCTTCAACGCGATGTCCTCTCCAATTAGAGCCTCTCCTAGAAAAATCAGCTGTCCTTTCCATTTAATTTCCCCATTTGACCGAACCTTACGTACTTCAACATCGGAACCGTATTCAAGCGCAGGCAAGTAACCGGGATAAGCGCGTATCGACGGGCGATAGACAGATGCCG